>JBKKDI010000088.1:0-35856 GCA_046708645.1 Aestuariivirga sp. | reverse complement strand
TGCTGGACCGGATGGGCCGCATTCCAGCGGCGGGCGAATCCTTCGATATGAGTGGATACAACTTCGAGGTCGTCGATCTCGACGGACGCCGGATCGACCGCGTCATCGTCACCCGCAAGGCGCCAGTAACCCACCGCGCCGCCATCTAAAATCAAGCATCCTTGATTATTTGTCCGTCTATCAGCGGAGTGAACGCAATGGCCAAAAGGACGTCCATCAAGTCAACGAAGGTCGCAAAGAAGGCGGCCGCCAAGCGGGCCGCTGCGAAGCCGGCCCTCCTCACAGGCGGCAACCCTCAGATCGCGAAGGCCTATGGCGACGCCCCCGTGCAGGCCTACATCGCGGCCATGCCGGGCTGGAAACGCGACGCCGGGCGCCGCCTCAACGCGCTCATCGTGCGCACCGTCCCCGGCGTGCAAAAGGCGGTCAAATGGAACTCGCCCTTCTATGGCATCGAGGGCCAGGGCTGGTTCCTCAGCTTTCATTGCTTCACGAAGTACATCAAGGTGGCCTTCTTCCGCGGCACGTCGCTGCGTCCTGTCCCGCCCGGCCCGTCCAAGCAGAAGGAAGTGCGCTACCTCGACATCCACGAGGACGGCCAACTCGACGAAGCTCAGCTCGCCGCCTGGGTGAAGCAAGCCAGCCAATTGCCCGGTGAACGAATGTGAGCGGCCAGTGCGAGGTGCATAGGTGGCGGCTACTTTCTTGCTAGACAGGCTGGCCCTTGATGTTGTGGACCTTGAACCACTTGTGCGAATAGTCGGACACTCGCTCCATTTCTTCCACTCGTACCGCGTGGCCCCTCAGAGCAGCGAGGAGCTTGGTCCTGTGGCCAGGCTCCATGTTCATCCCAAGCCGCACCTCGCGCAGACAGGCCTGTGATGTGATGTTCACACGATGGACAGGACCAAGCACGCGCCACTCCCGTTCGTAGAGCCAGCTTGTCTTCTTATGCGACAAAACTTTGATAGCAGCCCTCTTCGGGTTGGCGCCGTCTTTCGCGTTTATGTCAGGCGGCTTCGTTCCGTACGCGACGCGCACGAGATGCGCGTTGTGCGGCAGGCCATCAATGAGAATCTGAGGCGCGTAGCCTACGCATATGCCCGAGTAGTTGCCGGTGTAGTGAGACCACATCAGCTCGTTGTCGTGAGTGTCGCTGAAGCAGCAAATGCCGATGTTTATCTTCTTGTGGTAGATGTCGCGTGCCGCTCGGGAGTAATTGCTATCTTTTTGGAAACGCCGACTGGGTTCGAAGAATCCCTCCATCGGGTCGTTCATTTCCTTGTAGGTCGAGAACCACAGGTACTTTTCGGTGATTGCCGCGATTTCCTGGTCAATCGTTTCGTCGGTTATCCTTCGATAGCGATACAGATACGGCGGCAAAATCGGCTGATCGAGAATGGCTGGCATGGCGGCTCCCCCATCCCAATTATACTGGTCGGAGCCGACTGTGCGCGCTAATCTTTTTCCGTCCACCCACGCTCATTCGCGCCGCCGTGGCGCTGAACACGAGCGCGCGGGTTACCCCGTAACATTGTCGAGCGCTTCTTCTGCCGCGTGAAGGACATGCCATGCGCAGGCTCGCAACCCGCTTCGAGAAAACAGCAACCAACTTCAGATCAATGCTGTATCTCTTTGCCGCAAGGTGCTGGGCAAATTGAGTCCACACCCCAGCTTCTGTTGCCTGAACTCTCAAAGCCCTCATCCGGCCTTCGGCCACCTTCTCCCATGCCTCGCGGCACCGGAGAAGGCACATACACACATGTTCTGCCTTCGCCCGCGCGGAACGCGTGGGAGAAGGTGCCCGAAGGGCGGATGAGGGCCTCGTTGCGGAACCCAGTCCGGCGCTTAAATAATCGCCTTACAGATCCTGAACGTCCACCACGCCGGAAATGGCTTTGATCGCCCCTTTGATTTGCGGCGTCACGGTGAACTTGTTGCCCAGCGCCAGTTCGACCTCGCGGCCCTTGTCCATTAAAACCACCAGGCGCACGGGTGCGCGGCCGCCGTTGACGAGCCGCTGGGCAATGGAATCAAGCGGTTTGACATCGCGCACGAAAATCGTAAGTCCGCTGGCCATGGTAGCCGCCGCCTTGTCCAGCATCTCAACGCTCTGCAGGCGCAGCTTCACGTCTTCACCTTCCACATCGGCCTCAACCCGGGCAATCACCGCAGTGCCGGGTTCGAGCAGATCGCGGTATTGCACCAGCGTATCGGAGAAACAGATTGCTTCGAACTGCCCCGTGGGATCGGAGAAACCGACGAAGGCGAACTTGTTGCCGGATTTGGAGCGCCGTTCCTGCCGGTGCGTGACGGTGCCGGCGAGCTTCGCCGCCGCCGCGCCCTTGGTCAGGGCGTTCTCACGGAACGAGGCCCAGGTCTCGACCCCCAGCCTGGCCAGGGGTTTCATATAGTCATCGAGCGGATGGCCCGAGAGATAAAACCCCACCGCCTCGAATTCCTGCGCCAGTTTTTCCATGGGAAGCCATGCGTCGCGGCGCGCCAGCACCAGCTCCTCGGATGAACCCTGGAGGGAGCCGAAAAGATCGTTCTGGCCCGCGGCCTTTTCCGAGGTGGTTCGGCTGGCCAGCGCCAAAATCGATTCAATGCCGTCCAAAATCTGCGCGCGGTTGGGATTGAGGCCATCGAAGGCGCCCGCCTTGGCCAGGCTTTCCAAGGAACGCTTGTTGACGGCATGGGCGTCGATCCGCCGGGCGAAGCTGCCAAGCGATGCGAAGGGCCCGCCCGCCTCGCGGATTTCCACCAGATGCTGCATGGCGCCGGCGCCCACATTCTTGAGGGCCGCCAGCGCATAGACGATGGCGCCGTTCTTCACCGCGAAATCAGCACGGCTGGCATTGATCGAGGGCGGCACGATCTTCACTCCGGCGCGCTGCGCTTCCTGCCGGAAGGCCATGAGCTTGTCGGTATTTCCCATGTCGAGCGACATGGACGCCGCCAAAAATTCCACCGGATGATTGGCCTTGAGGAAGGCGGTCTGATAGGCCACCACCGCATAAGCCGCCGCGTGCGATTTGTTGAAACCGTAGCCTGCGAATTTGGCCACCAGCTCGAAGATCGAACCGGCCAGAACCGCGGGAATGCCTTTCTCCACCGCTCCCACGATGAAGCGCTCCTTCTGCGCATCCATTTCGGACTTGATCTTCTTGCCCATGGCGCGGCGCAGCAGATCGGCCTCGCCAAGCGAATAGCCGGAGAGCACTTGGGCGATCTGCATCACCTGTTCCTGATAGACCATGATGCCGTAGGTCTCTTTCAGGATCGGCTCGACAAGCGGATGCAAAATATCGGGCTGCTCCTCGCCCCGCTTGCAGGCGATGAAGCGCGGAATGTTGTCCATGGGGCCCGGCCGATACAGCGCCACGATCGCGATGATATCCTCGATGCAGTCGGCGCGGATTTTCTTGAGCACATCGCGCATGCCCGAACTTTCCAATTGGAACACGCCCACCGTATCGCCGTGGCCCAGCATCTCGTAGGTTTTCGCGTCATCGTAGGGAATGCGGTCGATATCGAAGGAAGGCTCGCGCAGCCGGATCAGTTTCTGCGCGTTGTCGATCACAGTGAGTGTCTTGAGGCCAAGGAAGTCGAACTTCACTAGCCCGGCCTTCTCCACATACTTCATGTTGAATTGCGAGGCGGCGAGGTTCGAGCGCGGATCGCGGTAAAGCGGCACCAGCTCCTCAAGCGGCCGGTCGCCGATGACAATGCCCGCCGCATGGGTGGAGGCATTGCGGTTGAGGCCTTCGAGCTTGAGCGCGATCTCGAACAGCCGTTTCACCATGGGATCGCGGTCGCGTTCTTCCTGGAGCCTGGGCTCACCTTCAATAGCCTGGGACAGGGTTACCGGATTGGTGGGGTTCATCGGGATCAGCTTCGACAGCCGGTCCACCTGGCCATAGGGCATTTGCAGCACGCGGCCCACATCGCGCGTCACCATGCGGGCCTGCAATTTGCCGAAAGTGATGATCTGCGCCACCCGGTCCGCTCCGTGGCGCTGCTGAACATAATCGATCACCTCGTCGCGCCGGTCCTGGCAGAAGTCGATATCGAAGTCCGGCATCGAAACGCGTTCGGGATTGAGAAAGCGTTCGAACAGCAGATTGAAGCGGAAGGGATCGAGGTCGGTGACGGTGAGCGCATAGGCAACCATGGAGCCCGCACCCGAGCCCCGCCCGGGTCCCACCGGAATGCCCTTCGACTTCGCATATTTGATGAAGTCGGAGACGATAAGGAAATAGCCCGAGTACCGCATGTTGACGATCACATCGAGTTCGAAGTCGAGCCGCTTCACATAGTCCTCGCGGGCCCGGCCTTCGACCGCTCCCCGCGTTTGCAAGCGCAGCTCAAGACCCTCGTGCGCCTGCCGCCTGAGCTCATCGCCCTCATCGCCTTCCGCGAATCGCGGCAAGATGGGCTGGCGCGATCTAACCCGGAAGGCGCAGCGCCGGGCAATTTCCACCGTGTTGGCGATGGCCTCGGGAATATCGGCAAAGAGCGCCGCCATGGCGCCTTGTGGTTTGAAATAATGTTCAGGCGTCAGCCGCCTTCGATCTTCCGCGGCAATCACCTCGCCTTCCGCGATGCAGATCAAAGCGTCATGGGCGGCGTAATCGTCGGGCTTGGCGAAATAGGCCTCGTTGGTGGCAACCAGGGGAATGTCGAGGTCGTAGGCAAATTCAACCAGGCCCGGTTCCGCCGCACGCTCGGCGTCCGTGCCATGGCGTTGCAATTCGACGTAGAGCCTGTCGCCGAAGATGCTTTGCAATTTTTCCAGGTGGGCCCGCGCCAAACTTCTCTGGCCTTGCACCAACGCCTCGTTCACCGGGCCTGCCGGACCGCCCGTGAGACAGATCAATCCCTGTTGGCGCGCCTCCAGCAATGCCAGCGGCACATGGGGCTCCGCCGTGCCCACCGTATCGAGATAGGCCCGGCTGGAAAGTTTCATCAGGTTCCGGTACCCGGTTTCATCCTTGGCGAGGAGGGCCAGCGAGGGCAACTTGCGCAGCCCCTGTTGCGGGCGAAGGCTGCCATCGGTTTCCGCAACCGCCAGATCAACCTTGAGCGTGCACCCGATGATCGGTTGAATGCCCTTTTCCGCCATGACCTCGGAAAACTCAAGCGCGCCGAAGAGATTGCCCGTATCGGTGATCGCCACCGCCGGCATTTTGGCGTCCTTGACAAGTGCCGCCATCTGTTTGATCGGCAAAGCGCCTTCGGACAGGGAATAGGCTGAGTGAGTCCGCAAATGGATGAAAGTCACGCCGCTGCCGCCGGAATCGCTTGCCATGGATGGAATGTAGCGGGCGCTGGTGGCTTTTGCAGCCTATTCCGCCGTTTCATTCACAGGCAATTGCAATGCCCCCTCATAGGCGGCGAGGAACATGGCGAGGTTATCGGAAAGGTGTTCCGTCAAATAGCCGCCTTCCTGCACGATCACCGCGGGCAGCGACAGGGAGGCGATTTCACCGGCCATCCTGGCAAAACCGGCCTGAGTGACGGTTCCACCCTTGAGCGGGTCCGCCTCGTGGGCATCAAGACCGAGCGCGATCACCAGGATACCCGGATCGTAAGCGCCAATACGTTCCAGCGCCTTCGCAAGCGTTGATAGCCAGGCATCGTCGCCGCTGCCCACCGGCAAGGGCAGGTTGAGATTGAAGCCTTCGCCTTCATTCTCTCCCGTTTCGGCGGCACCTCCCCAATAGAAGGGATAGTAATCCACGGGGTCCGCATGAATCGATACCGTGAGCACATCCGGTCTTCGATAAAAGATGCCCTGCGTGCCATTGCCGTGATGCACATCGATATCGAGGATGGCGACCCGTTCATGGGCGCAACGCAGATATTGCGCCGCCAGCGCGCTGTTGTTGAGATAACAAAATCCCCCGGCGCGGTTGCCATAGGCATGGTGGCCCGGCGGGCGGCACAAGGCATAAACGACGCTCTCACCCTTGAGCACGAGATCGGCCGCCGTCACCGCCGTCATCGCCGAAGCCTCCGCCGCTTTCCAGCTCTCCGCAGTGATAGGGCAGGAGAAATCCATGAGGAAGCGGCCAGCCTGCGCCGTGATGTTGCCGCTTTGAACCAGCGGCGGGAGGGTGGGACGCAGGCTTGGCATAAGCTCAGGTCCTGCACCTTCGATCTGCTGCCATGTGCCGAAAGCATTCGTCAGGAAACTGAGATAGTCCTCATCGTGAATTCCGCGATAGATCGAGGCGTCGAAACGCCGGGCGGCATGTATGTCGCAACCTGCCTGGCGGGCGCCCTCGAGCAACACGCGCGCCCGTTCCGGCTGATCGGGATAGGCCACGATATTGCCTTTGCTGAGGAACCGGGTGGGCGCGTGGCCAAGCTGTAACGCCGAAAAAACCGCCTTCATCTTATCCCTCGAATATCCTGCCCTGCTCAAGCCGGGCGACGCGGCTCATGCCCGCCGCAAGCTCGTGATTGTGCGTGGCGACGAGGGCACCCAGCCCCTCTTCATGGATCAACCGCAGCAATTCTTCATGGACACGCGCCGCCGTCGCCGGATCGAGATTGCCCGTGGGTTCATCGGCGAGGAGAAGCAGCGGCCGGTTGGCAATGGCACGCGCCATGGCCACGCGCTGCTGCTCGCCACCCGAAAGTTCCGCCGGGCGATGCTCCATGCGGGGGCCGAGACCGAGCCTGGTCAGCAATTCACTGGCGCGGACCACCGCCGCCTCGCGGGATTCACCCGCGATCAGCTGCGGCATCATGACGTTCTCGAGTGCGGAGAATTCCGGCAACAAGTGATGGAACTGGTAGACGAAGCCGATCCCGACGCGGCGGATGCGGGTGCGCGCAGTATCATCGAGCGTGGTGCAGTTTTGCCCCGCGATATGAACTTCGCCCGCGGTCGGCGCTTCAAGCAACCCCGCGATATGAAGCAGCGACGACTTGCCAGACCCCGAAGGGCCGACAAGGGCCACGATTTCGCCTGCGTAAACCTCAAGATCGAGATCGTGAAAGATGTCGAGCCGGCCGGAGCCTTCCGAATAGGTGCGCGCCACCCCCCTGAGCGCCAGCGCCGGGTGAGATTTGGTCACTCGTACCTCAGGGCTTCGACGGGATCGAGTTTGGCCGCGCGCCATGAGGGGTAAAGCGTCGCCGCGAAGGACAGGGTGAGCGACATGATGACGACCAGGAGCGTCTGCCCAGGATCCATCTTTGCCGGCAATTGCGCGAGATAATAGAGTTCCGCGTTGAACGGGTCGACACCGGAGAGCCACTGAATCAATTTCCGGATTGATTCGACGTTCAAGCAGATAACCAATCCGGCAATGAACCCGCCAATGGTGCCGGTAACGCCGATGGCCGCCCCGGTGAGAAAGAAAACGCGCTGGATGGCGCCCCGCGTCGCCCCCATGGTGCGCAGGATGGCGATGTCATGGCCTTTGTCTTTCACCAGCATGACCAGGCCGGAGACAATGTTGAGGGCGGCGACCAGAATGATCATCGTCAGTACAAGGAACATCACGTTGCGCTCGACCGCCAGCGCATTGAAAAAGGCGACATCGCGTTCCATCCAGCTTTGCACCAGCATGTCGGGGCCGGCAGCCTCCAGGATCGCCGGTTGATAGTCCCTGATGTGGTCGGGATCGTCCACCATGATTTCCAGCGTAGTGACGCCGTCGCCCGCGTTGAAATAATCCTGCGCCTCCGCCAGCGGCATGTAGATGACGTTGGCATCGTAGTCCGACATGCCGACGCTGAAGATTGCCACCACCGGATAGTCGCGGATGAGCGGCGTGTTGCCGACCACCGTATCGGGCCCCTCGGGCGAGATGATGGTGATGGAACTGCCGAGCCCCAGCTGATGTGTCCAGGCCATGCGCTCGCCAATGGCGACGCCGCCTGAAGCGTCGAACCCGGTGAATGACGCCGTTTCGTCGGGAGCGCCCGCTATCTTCAAGGCCGTGCGAAGCTTGTCGTTGTTGAGGCTGGGCAACTTGGTGATGCCCGCTTCCGAGATTCCACGCACCAGCGCACCCGTGTTGCTGCGGAGCGATGACGCGAGCGCCTGGCCTTCAACCAGCGCGGTAACACGGGTGACACCCTCAACCTTTTCCAAACGAATCTGCAAATCCTTGAAATTGGTGATGGGCGACAGGTCCAGCCGGTAGATGCTGGCATGCCCTTTGAAGCCCAGGATCTTGTCCAGCAGCTCGGCGCGAAAACCATTGAGCACCGCCATCACCACGATCAGCGTGGCAACGCCGAGGAGAATGCCAAGAAACGAAAACAGCGAGATAACCGAGATGAAACCTTCCTTGCGCCGCGCCCTGAGATAACGCGTTGCCAGCATCCACTCGAAGGAGGCAAAAGGCCGTGTGTCGGGCAGCGTCTTGTCCATCAGGCCGAAAGGCGCTCCACGGCGCGGTCCAGCGCCACGTTTTCGCGCGCCCCGGTTTTGCGGTTCTTCACTTCCACACTGCCATCCTTGAGGCCGCGAGGCCCCACGATCAATTGCCAGGGCAGGCCAATCAGGTCCATCGCCGCGAATTTGGCCCCCGGCCTGTCGTCACGGTCGTCATAGAGAACTTCGACGCCCTTGGCCTCAAGGCCCTTGTAGATATTCATGCAGGCCGCATCGGTTTCGGCATCTCCCGCCTTGAGATTGATGAGGCCCACCTTGTATGGCGCCACCGGTTCCGGCCAGACGATCCCTTGATCGTCGTGGGAGGCTTCGATGATGGCGCCAACGAGGCGCGACACGCCGATGCCGTAGGAACCCGATTGCACGAAAACCTTCTTGCCGTCCGGCCCCTGCACCTGACAATCGAAGGGTTCGGAATATTTGGTACCGAAGAAAAAAATGTGGCCTACTTCGATGCCGCGCCCGGTGACCTGCCGGGCTTCCGGGACGCGGTCTTCAAACTCTTTCTGATCGTGCTTGTCGTCGGTCGCCGCATAGGCATTGGTAAAGCGAGTGACATAAGCCGTGACTTGTTCCACATCGTCATAGTCCAGATTTTGCAAATCCATTGTTAGAAAATCGCTATCGAAGAAAACCTGGCTCTCGCCTGTTTCGGCGAGGATCAGAAATTCGTGGCTGTCGGCTCCGCCGATGGGGCCGGTTTCGGCCCGCATCGGCACGGCCTTGAGGCCCATGCGCGCGAAGGTGCGGAGATAACTCACGAACATCCTGTTGTAGGAATGCTGGCCGGCCTCCCGGCTCACGTCGAAGGAATAGCCGTCCTTCATCAGGAATTCGCGGCCCCGCATGACGCCGAAACGCGGGCGCACCTCGTCGCGGAATTTCCACTGGATGTGATAGAGGTTGCGCGGCATGTCCTTATAGCTCTGCACGCCCTGCCGGAAAATATCGGTGATCATCTCTTCGTTGGTGGGGCCGTAGAGCATATCGCGATCATGGCGATCCTTGATACGCAGCATCTCCTTGCCGTAGGCGTCATAGCGGCCGGACTTGCGCCACAGGGCGGCGGACTGGATGGTCGGCATCAGCACTTCGATGGCCCCTGCCCGGTTCTGTTCATCCCGCACGATGTCTTCGATCTTCTTGAGCACCCGAAAACCCAGGGGCAGCCAGGAATAACTGCCCGCCGCTTCCTGCCGGATCATGCCCGTGCGCAGCATCAGCTTGTGGGAGACGATCTCCGCCTCCTTGGGATCATCCCGCAAAATCGGCATGAAATATTGGGAAAGGCGCATCGGAATCCCCGGATATTCTGGTTTTGGGCTCTTTTACGGGAAAGCCCCGGGAACACAAGATCGGGCCGGTCGCGCGCCATTTTTAACGTGACACGGATCGCGATTGTGTTAGCCTCAAGCCCACAAGAACAGGACTACGGCGCCACGTTGAACGTAATGCCCAGGTCTGGGGAGGAACTAGCCGGACGGAAAAAGCAGGGTAAGAGCCCTGCTTTTTCTGTTAGATCGTCACGTTCGAGATAGGCTTGGACCTGCGCTTACGCCGCCAGTTTCACCAGCGTCTGCATCAGCCGGCGGGTGCCTTTGAGGCGGTCCTCCGGCTTTTCCCAGCTTCGCATGATGACGAGCTTCATGTCGGAGCCGCGAAGTTTCGCCAGTGTCCCCTGCCCGGTGATCCAATCGATCAGCGCTGGAGGATTGGCGAATACATCGCTGCGGAAGCCGATGACCGCGCCCTTGGGCCCGGCATCGACGCTCGCCACATTGGCGGCCCGGCACAGGAGCTTGATCGACACGACTTCCAGCAAATGATGCACTTCCTCCGGCAGGCGGCCGAAGCGGTCATGCAGCTCGGCGGCAAAGCCATCGACCGCCGCCTGATCGGCGAGATCGGCGAGACGCCGGTAAAGGCCGAGACGCACCTGCAAATCCTCAACGTATGATTCCGGAATGAGCACCGAGGTGCCGATATTGATCTGCGGCGACCATGCGCCTTCCTCCTCCAGCGTATCCGCACCAGTCCGGAGCTTGGCCACGGCCTCTTCCAGCATGGACTGGTAAAGCTCGTAGCCCACTTCCTTGATGTTGCCGGATTGCTCCTCGCCCAGAAGATTGCCGGAGCCGCGGAGATCGAGATCATGGCTAGCAAGGGTAAACCCGGCGCCCAGTGAATCGAGCGATTGGAGAACCTTGAGGCGCTTTTCCGCCGTTGCTGTCAGCGGCCGGTTGGCGGGCGTGGTGAACAGCGCATAAGCCCGCTGCTTTGCCCGGCCGACGCGGCCCCGCAGCTGGTAGAGCTGGGCCAGGCCGAACATATCGGCCCGGTGGATAATAAGCGTGTTGGCGGTCGGGATATCGAGGCCCGACTCGACAATCGTCGTCGACAGCAGCACGTCGAATTTGCGGTCGTAGAAGCCGGACATGATGTCTTCGAGTTCTGTTGGCGGCATGCGGCCGTGGGCAACGCGGAATTTTATTTCGGGGACGCTGGCGCGAAGGAAAGCGGCGATCTCGTCGAGCTCGGAAATGCGCGGACATACGTAGAAACTCTGGCCGCCGCGGAAATGCTCACGCAGCAGGAATTCGCGGATGATGACGGGATCGAAGGGCGAAATATACGTGCGGACCGCCAACCGGTCGAGCGGCGGCGTGGTGATGAGCGACAATTCGCGGACGCCGGACAAGGCGAGCTGTAAAGTGCGAGGGATCGGCGTCGCCGTCAGCGTCAGGACATGGACATTGGCGCGCATCTCCTTGAGGCGCTCCTTGTGCCGTACGCCGAAGTGCTGTTCCTCATCGATAATGAGAAGCCCGAGATCGCGGAATTTCATGCTGTCGGCCAGTAGCGCATGGGTGCCGACAATGATGTCGATGTCGCCGGAGGCGAGGCCCGCCTTGGCCGCCTCCAGTTCCTTCCGCGCCACCAGCCGCGAGGCCAGGGCGATACTGAGCGGCAGTCCCTTGAAGCGCGCCGTGAATGTCGCATAGTGCTGGCGTGCCAGCAGCGTCGTCGGCACCACGACGGCCACCTGCTTGCCGTTCATCGCGGCCACGAAGGCCGAACGCAGCGCCACTTCGGTTTTGCCGAAGCCTACATCACCACAGACCAGGCGGTCCATGGGCCGGCCCTTCTGCAAATCGTCCAGCACCGCCTCGATGGAACTGAGTTGGTCTTCGGTTTCCTCGTAGGGGAACCGTGCGCAGAATTCATCGTACGCACCGTCGGGCGGCGGCAGAATGTCGCCCGACCGCAACTCGCGCGCCGCCGCGGTCTTGATGAGTTGCTCCGCCATCTCGCGGATGCGTTCCTTGAGCTTGGCCTTCTTCGCCTGCCACGCGCCCCCGCCCAGCTTGTCGAGATTGACGGCCTGTTCCTCGGAGCCATAGCGCGTCAACAACTCGATGTTTTCAACCGGCAGGAACAGGCGGTCGTTGCCCGCATACATGATGTGCAGGCAATCATGGGGAGCGCCTTGCACCTCAATGGTTTTGAGGCCTTCAAAACGGCCGATGCCGTGATCGACATGGACGACGAGATCGCCGGGCGACAGGGCGGAGAGTTCGGAGAGGAAGTCGGAGGCTTTGCGATGCTTGCGGGCTTTGCGCACCAGCCTGTCGCCCAGAATATCCTGTTCGGCGATGAGCGCGAAATCTTCCGTCTCGAAGCCTTCTTCAACGCCCAGGACAATGAGGCTGACGATGGATTTATCGCGCTTTTGCAACTCCTCCCAATTGTCGGCGGCGGCGAGAGGCGCCAGTTCGTGATCCTTGAGGATGGCTTCGAGACGTTCGCGCGAGCCCTCCGTCCAGGTGGCGATGGCGACGCGCTTTCCCGCCTTGCGCAGGGCCTCCGTGTGGGTTTTCACCGATTCGTAAACATTGCCGCCCGGCTGGCCGCGCTCCAGGCCAAAGCTTCGCCCGCGCTTGCCACCAAAAGAGATCGCGGAGGACTCGGGGCTCTCGAACGGCGACAGTGCGAGCGTAGTGTGATCCGCCAGCCGCTCGGCCCATTCGCGCGCGGTAAGATAGAGCGCCTCGGGCCTCAGCGGTTTGTAGGGGGCGGCGCCGAAACCCGGCTTGTCGAGAGCTTCGCGCCGCGCACTGTAGAATTCCTCGATCTGGTCGAAACGGGCGGCCACGGCTTCACTGGCGGTGTGATCGAGACTGATCGCGGCATCGGGGAGGTAATCGAAAAACGTTTCCAGATGGTCGTGGAACAGCGGCAGCCAATGCTCCTGGCCCTGATAGCGCCGGCCGTTCGTGACGCTGTCATAGAGCGGGTCTGACGTGTCGAGGCCGCCGAAGACCACCGCGTAATTTTTGCGAAAACGCCCGATGGACTCGGGCGTCAGCAATACTTCGTTGGCTGGATTGAGGGTGAGACGTTTCAGAGTTACCGTCGAGCGTTGCGACTCCGGATCGAAGCTCCGGATCGATTCCAGCGTATCGCCGAAGAAATCAAGCCGCACCGGCAGCTCGGCGCCCGCCGGGAAAATATCGATGATGCCGCCCCGCACCGCGAAGTCGCCAGGATCCATCACCGTGCCCGAGCGGGAAAATCCATTCTCCGCGAGAAAGGCCAGCAGCTTTCCGCTGTCCACCATTTGGCCTGGGGCCACGGTAAATGTCGCTCCGCCGAGCAAAGCCTTCGGCACGACACGCTGCAACACCGCGTTGATAGTGGTGAGCACGATGAGGGGCTTGGTGATAGGCTGCGTCAGTCGGGCGAGTGCCGCCAGGCGCTGCGCGCTGATTTCGGCGGCGGGCGACACGCGGTCATAGGGCAGGCAATCCCAGGCCGGGAAACGCACGATTTCGAGTTGCGGGGCGAAAAATTCGAGCTGGTCCGCCAGGACGGAGAGCCGCTGATCGTCGAGGGCCACATGCACCAGCGCCCTGCCCGCAAGTGCGGCGGCGATCTTCGGCAGCAGCATGGCGTCGAGGCCCTGCGGCACGCCGGACAGCTCCACGCGGCCCGGCACGGCAAGGCGGGGCTTGAGACGGGTGAGATCGATCATGGCCGGTGTTCGAGGATTTCCAGCAGGAGCTCGGAGGCATGCTCCGCCGGTACGGGGGCCATTTTCGTGGCCCAGCTCAGCAGTTCCTGATCGGGAAGTTCTATAATCGCTTCCAATTCATCAAGTTCGGCCTCGTCCATAACGGCGATCCGGGTCTTGGCAAAACCGCCCAAAATCAAATCCATTTCCTTAATGCCGCGATGGCTGGCGCGCCACAGCAGCCGCTTGCGGCGGACATCGGGATTTTCAGCGGAGGTCATGCCGCGCCTCATTAAACGGTGGTGGAGCTTGCCGCAATGAAGTTGAGAGGACGTTGTCCTCTCCCCGCTCAAGTGGGGAGAGGACAAGCACGCTTTCCATGCTTGAAATTTTGTTGCAGGATGTGAAAAATCACGAGGGAGGCCGTCATGATCATCTATCCGGATCTCGAACTGCGGAAAGGCCGTCTCGTCAATTTGCGTGACGGAAGGATGGAAGCCCCAGTCGTTTACGACCTTGAGCCCGTCCAGTGTGCCCGCGATCTGGCCGCGCAAGGGGCGGAATGGCTGCATGTGGTCGATATCGACGCGGTGTTCAACGAGGGCGAAAACACCGACCTCATCAAGGAGATCATCCGGAAGGCTGGATGCAAGGTGCAGGTGGGCGGCGCCATCCGTGCCATGGACAAGGTGCATATGTGGATGGCCGCGGGTGCCGCCCGGGTCGTCATCGCCACGGCGGCGGTGAAATATCCCCACTTCGTCAAGGCTGCGGCCACCGCCTATCCCGAAGGTGTGGTGGTGAGCGTCGATGCCAAGGGACGCCGCGTCGTTGTGGAAGGCTGGACGGAAACCACAAAATTCACGCCGCTCGAGTTCGCGCGCCAGTTCGAGAACATAGGCCTTGCGGCGATTATCTATACCGACATCGACTACGCCTACGGATTTGCTGAAAGCAGCTTCTCTCACACCACCGACCTTGCCACCCATGTGAAAATTCCGGTGATCGCCAGCGGCCTGGTCAAATCCATCCACGATATTTCCACCCTCTCCTATCTGCCGGGTATTTCGGGCGTTATCACCAGCAAGGCCCTGTTCGGCGGCGCCTTCACCTTCGCGGAAGCCAATGCCATCGCCACGTCTCAAAAGGAGCCCGTGGCGCCTTTTTTGTGATTGCTTGAGAGGCCGCTTGGCTTAATCAGAGCTGATGCGTCCATCGGTTCTCAATCCGTTGTTCGCCGGCGCTGCCGGCATCAAGGGCATCGGCCAGAAGCTGGACAAAACCCTCGCGGCTTTCCTGCGGCCTTCGCAGGGCGAGACCACCGACAGGGCGCGTATTATCGATCTGCTGTTCCATTTGCCTACGGGAGTGGTCGATCGCCGTTTTCGCCCGAGGATCGCCGATCTGCCGCAGCAGGGCATTGTCACCATCGAGGTGACGGTGGGGCGCCACAAGCCGCCCCCGCCCCATAACAAACGCGTGCCTTACCGGATCGAGGTTTTCGACGACACGGGCCGGCTGACTCTGATTTTCTTTCACGCTTTCGCCGATCATTTGAAACGCTCGCTGCCCGAGGGCGAGCGGCGTTTCATTTCCGGCAGCATCGAGTGGTATGGCGGCGAACCGCAGATCGTACATCCCGATCATGTCGTAACTGCAGATGAGTTCGACCTTCTGCCGTTGATCGAGCCAGTCTATCCACTGACGGAAGGATTGTCGGGTAAGATTCTTGCCCGCGCCGTTCGGACCGCCCTCGACAAGGTTCCAACTCTCCCAGAATGGCAGGATGAAGCCTGGCGGCAGCGCCATAATTGGCCGGACTTCGGGCAAGCGTTGCGCGCTTTGCATCATCCGGAAACGCCCGTTGTCATCGGGCCCGAGTCACCCGCACGGCGGAGGCTCGCCTATGATGAGTTGCTCGCCAACCAACTGGCGCTGTCGCTGGTGCGCGCGCACATGAAGCGGGCTGCCGGACGACGCCTGCGCGGGACCGGCGATGCGCGGGCCAAAATCGTGGCAGCGCTGCCTTATAAACTAACGGGCGCGCAACAGGTTGCCATTAAAGAAATACTCCGCGACATGGCGGCGCCTGAGCGCATGCTGCGGCTGCTTCAAGGTGATGTCGGGTCGGGCAAGACCGTGGTTGCGCTGCTGGCGCTTGCCGCCGCTGTTGAGAGCGGCGCGCAAGGAGCCTTCATGGCGCCAACGGAAATCTTGGCGCGCCAGCACATGGCGACTCTCCAGCAGTTCTGCGATAGAGCGGGGATTACTTTGGCGCTGCTCACGGGCCGCGAGAAGGGCAAGGCGCGCGAGGTGGTGCTCGCGAAGCTCGCATCGGGCGAAATCGGCATCCTCATCGGCACTCATGCGCTGTTTCAGGAAGGTGTAGCATTCAAAGACCTGGGTCTCGTCGTTATCGATGAACAGCACCGCTTTGGCGTGCATCAGCGCCTGGCTCTGCAAGCGAAAGCCGGTACCGGCACCGATCTTCTGGTGATGACAGCGACGCCCATTCCCCGCTCGCTGGCGCGCACCGTCTCTGGCGACATGGATGTCTCGAAACTTACGGAGAAGCCCGCGGGTCGGCTTCCCATCGATACGCGTGTCTTGCCGATGGCGCGCATGGATGAGGTCGTGGAGGGCTTGACCCGGGGCTTGGCTCAGGGCCACCGCGCCTATTGGGTGTGCCCGCTGGTTGAGGAAAGCGAAGCGGTGGACCTCGCCGCGGCCGAAAACCGCTTCACCGCACTCAGCAAGCGCTTTCCGGGACAAGTGGGACTGGTTCATGGCCGCTTGCGGGGACCCGAGAAGGATAAGGCGATGGCGGCGTTCAAATCGGGCGAGCTGTCGCTGCTCGTGTCCACCACTGTCATCGAAGTGGGCGTCGATGTGCCGGAGGCCAATGTCATGGTGATTGAAAATGCCGAGCGTTTCGGCCTGGCGCAATTGCATCAGCTGCGCGGACGCGTCGGGCGCGGTACGGAAAAGTCGAATTGCCTCCTGCTCTATCAGGAACCCATTGGGGAGACGGCCAAATCCAGGCTCCGCATCATGCGCGAGACCGAGGACGGCTTCCGCATCGCCGAGGAAGATTTGCGGCTCCGGGGTGCGGGCGAATTGCTGGGGACACAGCAGTCAGGACTTCCGCTCTTCCGGATGGCCGATCTCGCCGCCGATGGCGATCTGCTGGCGGCGGCGCGCGACGATGCCGGGTTGATCCTCGCCCGCGATGCCAAACTCACAAGCCCCCGCGGCGAGGCCCTGCGCATCCTGCTTTACCTGTTTGAGCGCGACGAGGCCGCTAGGCTGATTGCCGCTGGCTAACACCCTCAGCCTCATCATGGCCGTGCTTGACACGGCCATCGCTCCGGGGCGCGAAAGAGGATGCCCTGATCAAGTCCACTGCTGTCCGGTTAGGAACGATGCAGGATGGCAAGTTGCGGAGCTGCCCGCTTTTACCCTTCCCCCCTCGCGGGGGAAGGGGAAAAAGTTTTTGAGCTTCGATCCGGCCAGGAGTCCGCAAACCCACGCGGTGATTGATCTTCCTAACGGACAGCAGTGGATCAAGTGCGGGCATGATGAAAGTGAAAGGATAGGGGCCGTTAAGCTGATTGGCGCTGGTTAACACTGCCATTGCGCACCTCGGCAAGGACGGTTTCCTCCGCAGCCTCCAATGGCCGGTCGGGAAAAACCAGGCCCATGGAAATCACCAGCTTCAAGCCGTCTTCGACACTCATGTCGAGAATCTTGACCTCGTCCACATCGACGAAAAACACATAACCTCCGGTTGGGTTGGGCGTGGTCGACACATATACCGCATACATGGCGCGACCCACTTCGAGGCCAATTTGCCCACCATCGACCTCGCGCGAGACAAAGGACAGCACCCAAGTGTCCCGGCGCGGCCACTCGACGAGACAGACATGGCGGAATGAAGTCCCTTTCTGGGAGAAGATGGTTTCGAATATCTGCTTCGAGCCCTTGTAAATCGAACGCACTACCGGCGTGCGGTCGAGCAGCTTGTCCCAGACGCCAAGGAGGGTGCGGCCCACGAGGTTTGCCGCCAGCGCGCCGATCAGCGTGATCGCCACCAGAGCGAAGAGAAGGCCGAAACCAGGCAACTGGAATGGCAAATAGGTATCAGGGCTGTAGCCTGCCGGGATGAAGGGTTTGACCCATGCATCGAACAGGGTGACGAACCAATAGGTTGCCCATACCGTGATGGCGATCGGCGCCGTGATCACCAGACCGGTGAAGAAATAGGCCCTGAGCCTGCCGAAAAACGACGGCTGCGCTTTGATTTCTGCTCCGGAGGGCTTGAAAGGACCGTTAGGTTCGAGGCTTGCCATGGCCGGAAGTTGATCGCATGAACCGGCGGCGTTTAGCAAGACTCACAAGGGTGGCACTTGATGGCAGGCTATTGTTCGGCGGCGACGTTCATGCGGCGGTTGGCGGGATACTGCTCGTTCCACACGCGCGCGCGCGCTTCCGCTTCCAGCCGTTCATCGTCGGAGACCCTGCCTTCAAGCTGTGCGGCGCGGTCGAATATCTCGGGGTTTTCCTCGGGCCGCGCTGACTGCCGTGCGAGAATGTACCACATGATGGCCCGTGTACGGTCGGCGCGCACCAGCTTTCCTTCCAGGTAAAGTTCGCCCAGAAAGGCCTCCGAGGTCGCATGACGCTTGCGGGCGGACGCGATAAGCCACTTGAGGCCCTGCTGGGCATTCTTCTTCATTCCCTGGCCTTTGATGCTCATGACGCCCAGGGCGTATTGCGCGGCGGGATGGCCATAGGTCGTGGCAATCTTGAGATAGGTGCGGGCGGCCCCGGCCGGATTCTGCGCAATGCCGGCGGAGGCAACGCCGGTGCGCTGATAGTCGGCGATGCGCACCATGGCGTCGACGGTGATGCGCAGCCGGTTCTGGTCTGCTTCATCGGATTCATAGAGTTCGGCCACGCGGGAATAGTAGGAGTAGGCCGTGGCATCGTCGCGCGGTACGCCGCGGCCCAGGCGGTACATATGGCCGAGATACCAGTCGGCCACGATATTGCCGTCCTCGGATGCACGGCGGAAGAATTTCAGCGCGCGCTCATACTTGCCGTTGTTGTAAGCCTTCTTCGCCTTCTTGAGGTCGTCGGTCCAGAAAGGAATGCTTATTTCGGGCAGCTTGATCTCTGGAGCGGCCGGAAGATAGGAGTAGAAATCAGCCATGACTCCCGTATCCTCGGCGCGGGCCGGGGAAAGATGCGCCAGTAGGAACAGCGTAACGAAAAGCGCCAGCACGGCGTCCCGCGCGGTTCGCACCGCGATGCTGTGCAATCTGGTTCCGGAGAATGTGGCAAACACCTTCTTAACGATCCTTTGGGGTGCGTTACCGCACCCGAAACAGCCGCCAGGCGGCTGTGAGGCTGTGACCGCCCCTTGAACGTGCTGACGCTATTGGCCAATTTGGGCGGATGAAAGGTTCAAAACTGGGCGGATTTAGGCGAGGTGTACAAATCGTTCTGCTGTTGCAGGAAAGCAACAAGGCGGATTGCGGGCCGTTGATCCGGGTTCATTGGCGATTCGACCATTCTCTTCTACTATCGCCGCCATGAATGAAAATGCCGCAGCGCCGCCGCAATCGGGCGGTGAACCGATCCGTATTGAATATGTACCGCGGCAAGGGTTACTGGCCTTGTCGCTCATTAATTTCACGCTCGGCCTGTTAACCCTGACGCTTTACCGTTTTTGGGCCAAAACCAACGTCCGCCGGCACATTTGGAGTTGCGTCCACATTAACGGCCAACCGCTGGAATATACCGGCCGCGGGGTCGAACTGTTCCTGGGTGCGCCGATCGTATTCCTGGTGTTGGGCTTACCCGCTGTTATCCTGCTTACGGCGGTCAGCATCCTCTACGGCCCGGACCATTTCGCACTTTTGGCGGTTCAGGCCCTGCTGTTTCTGCTGGTGGCGGTGTTGTGGGGTGCCGCCATTTACCGGGCCCGGCGCTATCAGCTGTCCCGCACCCTGTGGCGCGGCATCAGAGGCACGCTGGCGGGATCCTCGCTGGCCTATTCGCTGCTCAATTTCGGCGCTCTCCTGGCGCGCGGCGTTACGCTCGGGTGGTCCACGCCCATCATGAACCTCAATTTGCAGGAAATGATGATCGGCGACATGCGCTTTGGCGACCGGCCATTCCCCTTCAAGGGCCGCGCCGGGCCGCTCTATCCAGCCTACGCCCTCTGCTGGCTGCTGACTGTCGGGGCCGTCATCGCCGTCATTGTCGTCATCGCAGGAGTTTTGGCGGGCACCAATCTGGTCCAAACCCTCAGCGACATTTTCAGCGAGCAGACAGAGCCCACCGTCCGTCAAGTGGCCGGCATCGTGATCGCGCTTTTTGCGATCTATCTTTTGCTGGGGGCGCTCTATTCCATCATCTGGTCATTTTACTCGGCGCGCGAGCTTAGGGTTTTCGCCAGCTACACAACGTTCGAAAACGCCCGTTTCACCATGGATGCAACGGCGGGCAACCTCATCCGGCTGATGATCGGCAACCTGCTGATCTGGATTTTCACGATTGGCATCGGCACTCCCTATGTGCGCCAGCGCCTTGTCCGGTACCTGTGCGAACGCATCAAGGTCGATGGCACCATCGACGCCGATCAAATCGCGCAATCCCAGGCGCCGCTCGACAAGCTGGGCGAAGGTTTGGCCGATGCCTTTGATGTGGGTGGCATTTGATGCAAACGGAGGGAACTTTCTTCGACGGCGAAACCGCCGCCGATCGTGCCATCACCGTGCGTTTTGCGGACGCCGAACTGGCTATTTCGGGCGGCGAAATTCTTCCGCAGGACTGGAGCTTCACCGATCTCGAAGCCGTCGATCCGCCCCACCCAGGCCGGCCGTTCCGGCTGACCCACGTGAACCGTCCGGGCATGCGGCTGATTGTCAATGATGCGGTGTTCATTGCCGAACTTCTGAACCGGGCGCCGCAGCTTCGTGGCGGTTTCAATCCGCGGCGCGCGGGCAAGGCCGCCGCATGGATCATCGGCGGGTTGGCAGTCCTGGCTCTGACGGTCTACCTCGTGCTGCAGTTGGCGCCGCAGACACTCGCATTCCTGCTGCCCGACTCCTGGCGCAACCGAATCGGCAGTCAAATTGAGCGCTCGCTCACGGGCGGAGCGAAGCTGTGCGCAACAGCGGCCGGCCAGGCAGCCGTTTCCGCCATGACCGCGCGGTTGGTGGAAGGGAATCCAGATCTGCCGCCGATCGCCATCAGCGTATACAACATTCCCATCATGAATGCCTTCGCCCTGCCGGGCGGCCGCATCGTCGTCACGGGTGAATTGATCAAAAAGGCGGACACGCCCGAGCAAGTTGCGGGTGTTCTCGCACATGAATTGGGCCATGTGGTTCACCGCCATTCCGAAGCGCAGCTCATCCGCGCCACGGGTCTCCAGCTGCTGATCGCCATTGCCACCGGCGGCGGTGGCGGCGATACGATCTCCTCACTTGCGGGCCTGGCCACCATCTTGCGCTATTCGCGCCAGGCCGAAGCCGAAGCCGACACCTTCGCCTTGCAGACCATGGAGAACGCCGCCATCGATCCCCTGGGCCTCAAACGCTTCTTCGAACTCGTGCTCAAGGAGGAAGGCAAAGCCTGGAGCGGACCATTTGGCAAGATCGAGGGAGCTTTCGCCACCCATCCCGGCACGCGGGAACGGATCGAGTCAATTCATCCCCTGCCCGCAGGCATAACGCCGCGCCCGGTGCTCGATGCCGGCCAATGGCAGGCCTTAAAGAGAATTTGCGAGTAGCCGGGATGACGGGGTTTTGGAATCCATGAAATCACATGCAAGGGTGGTGATCGTTGGCGGCGGCGTGATGGGTGTGGGGCTTCTCTACCACCTGGCGCTTGAGGGCTGGAGCGATATCGCGCTCATCGAGAAAGGCGAGCTGACGTCGGGTTCCACCTGGCACGCGGCTGGCCAGTGCCCGCATTTCAACGGCTCCCTCAACATGACCAAGGTACATGTCTATGGGACGGAGCTTTATCCCAAACTGGAGAAACTCACTGGCCAGGCGGTGTCATGGCATGGCTGCGGCGGTTTGCGCCTCGCCACGACCGATGAGGAAGTGAACTGGTTCAAATACGTCTACGGCATTTCACGGCTGGCGGGATACGACTGCGAAATCATCGGGCCTTCCGAGATTGAGAAACATCACCCCTTCCTCGAAACCTTCGGCGTGAAGGCGGCCTTCCGCACGGTGCATGACGGGCACGTGGCGCCCGCCGACATCACCAACGCCATGGCGGCGGGTGCGCGCCAGCTTGGCGCTGAAATCCATCGTCGCACCCTGGTGACGGACATCAAACAAACGGCCACTGGCGAATGGCTCGTGGTTACGGATAAGGGGAACATCATTTGCGAGCATGTGGTGAATGCCGCCGGTTCCTACTGCGATGCCGTGGGGGCCTGGACCGGCCACAACGTGCCCATCGCCAATATGCTGCACCACTATGTGATCACCGAGCCGCTGCCGGAACTGATTGAACTGGCAGCCGAGCTGCCGGTGGTGCGCGACCCCTATGCCCATGCCTATATCCGCGAAGAGACCAACGGCATTCTCGTGGGCCCCTATGAGACGGCAACGGCTCACGTCTGCTGGGACGGCATGACGCCCGCCTGGGATTTCGAGAACGAACTTGTGGCGCCCGAACTCGACCGCCTCATGCCGTGGCTTGAGCGCGCCACCGAGCGCATGCCGCTGTTCGGCCAGACCGGCATCAAGTCCATTATCTCCGGCGCCATCACCCATACACCGGACGGCGTTTATCTTTCCGGTCCAGCACCGGGGCCGAAAAACTACTGGATGCACTGTGGTGCCTCGATCGGCATCTGCCAGGGCGGCGGCGCCGGTAAATACCTCGCCCAATGGATGGTTCAAGGCCAGGCCGAGATCAATATGCGGGAATTCGATCCACGCCGCTTCGGCGGCTGGGCCACAAAAGATTATACGGCTGAAGTCGCCGTCGCCGACTATCATCATATGTATTATTGTTACAAGCCCGCCGAGCAGCATGAGGTCGGCCGCGGACTTCGCAAATCTTCGCTCCATGACAGACTTAAGGCCGAAGGCGCCCAGTTTAGCCAGATATTCGGCTGGGAGCGGCCGCGCTGGTATGACAAGACGGGGGAAGGCGAAAAATTTTCCTTCCGCCGCTCTAACTGGTGGGGTCCGGTTCGCGAGGAAGCCTTGGCGGTGCGTGAGCGTGTTGGCCTCATGGACCTCTCAACCTTTGCGAAATTCGACGTGAAGGGCAAGGACGCCTGCGCTTTTCTCGATCGCATCTGCGCCAACAGAATTCCTGTCAAGGACGGCGGCATCGTTCTCGGCCATTTGCTCAACGCCAATGGCTTCATCGAATCTGAAATCACCATCACGCGTCTCGAGGCCGAACATTTCTATGTGTTGTCGGCCGCCGCCGCGCAGCTTCAAGATTTCGACCAGTTGAACTGGCGGAAGCAGGAGCGCGAGCGCGTCACCATCGCCGACATCACGAATGACTATGGCGTTCTTGTATTGGCAGGTCCAAAGGCGCGCGATGTCCTCGGGCAATGCACGAAGGCCGATCTTTCCAATACTGCATTCCGCTGGCTGACGGGGAAGGAAACAACGGTGGCCGGCGTGAAGGGCGTGCGCCTGCTCCGGGTGAATTATGTGGGTGAACTCGGCTGGGAACTGCACGTGCCCATGGCGGATATGCCCAAAGTTTTCGAGGCGCTGATGGCGGCGGGTGAGCCCCTTGGCATCCGGCTTTTCGGCACCCATGCGATGAATTCACTTCGCATGGAAAAGGCCTATCGCGGCTGGGGATCGGAACTCACCGCCGAGATCGATATGTTCGAAGCCTCGATGGAACGCTTCATTCGCCTCGACAAGGAAGACTTTATCGGCAAGAGCGCGAGCCTTGCCAGGAAGCAGCGCGGGCCCCGCATGAAACTCATCTACATGGAAATCGACAACACCGATTCCGATTGCGTGGGCAATGAACCGGTCTATCGGAACGGCAAGATCGTGGGCCTTACAACATCGGGCGGGTATGGCCACAACGTCAACAAATCCCTGGCCTTCGCCTATGTCGACCCGCAGCTTACCGCGCCCGGAACTCAATTCGAGGTTCTGGTATTCAACGAGCGCCGCGCGGCCAGGCTGATCCCGGAACCAGTCTGGGACGCCGCAAATGCACGGCCGAAATCCTAAAGCCCCGTCATCTTCGCGGTTGCCGGCGGGAACTGCTCCCACGACTGCCCTGCGGCCACGATGCACGACATGCCGCTGGGATGAGTCACCAGCATGGTCCAGGTTCCCGCTTTGGAAACGAAAAGTTCGACGAGATTCCTTTGTCCGGCAATGCCGAAGGCAGATGGCGACTCTTGATAATTTTTTGCCAGGGTCTCAATGAATTTCGCCCGTTCGCCGCAGGCCGATTGGGCCTGTGCCGGCACGGCCCAAAACATTGCCATCGCGGACAGCAGTAAAGTCGGTATGGAAAGACGGTATTTTAACATAAAACCTCCAGTCTCGCCGTCCGGGGCGCCGCTGGAGGTTTTGCAACCCCCTGAAGGTCAGGCGGGGCCCGGAGCGAGTATTCCGACACAGTCGTACATACAAAGCTCCGAATTACTCACGAACCTTCAGGATGGACTCAAAGTGTAAACAAATTGCCAATAAAGGGCCGTTACCCTACCAAGCCGGGTTCACGCCTCTTCCATGACCTCACCACCTCCACACCTCCAAAATCCTCCCCTTGCCGGCATCGTTTTAATGCTGGCGGCGATGGCGATTCTGCCGTTCCTCGATGTCGTAGCCAAAGTGCTGGGACAACAGGGCGTTCCGGTCATAGAGGTCGTTTGGGCACGCATGAGCTTCGGCTGCTTGCTCACCCTTCCCTTTGCGCTGATGGAGGGGGGAAAGAGAGGCCTCGTGCCGGCCATGCCGGTGTTTCACACCTTCCGCGCGGGCTTTCTCATCGGCGCCACCGGTCTTTTCTTCGGGGCCCTGCACTATCTGCCGATCGCCGACACCCTGGCGATTTTCTTCGTGCAACCTCTCGTCGTTACCATGCTGTCGCCGTTTATACTCGGTGAAAAAGTGGGCCTGCAGCGGTGGAGCGCCGTCGTCGTGGGCTTTATCGGAACACTGATCATCATCCGTCCCGGCTTCCAGGAACTCAACCCCGGAGCGCCCATGGCGCTGGCCTCGGGAACGTCGCTTGCCATTTATATGTTGATGACCCGGAAAATCGCCGGCAGCGCCGGCGCCATGGTAACGACGTTCCACACCAATCTCGCAGGCACCCTGCTCACCAGCCTGGCCGTCGTCTTCGTCTGGGAAACACCGCTTCTTTCGCAATGGGGACTCTTTGTGCTTCTGGCCTTCATCGCCGGCCTTGGCCACTATCTGATTGTGCGGGCCTATGACTATTCGGAAGCTTCTTTGCTGGCGCCGCTCGCCTACACCGAAATGATCGCGGCCGTGGCCGCCGGCTGGTGGTTCTTTGGCGATTTCCCCGACATGTGGACCTTTGTCGGCGTCGGCATCCTCATTGCCTGCGCCATCTACATTTCCATTCGTGAGCGCTACCACAATATTCCCCCGCCCCGCGAATTCGAGCAGCCCTAATGCGCCGCCGCAAGACACCGGCCGGCGGAGTCGATCAAATCGGGGTCTATGCCTTCCGATTCGGCAAAGATCAGCAGGAGGGATTGGTCGCCGCCCAGATAGTCAAGCACGCCTCCGAGGAAGTCCGGTAGGCCAGCGCTGGCGCGAATCGTCTCAGGCGAAATCCCCGTTAGTCCCATGAAGCGGTCCAGGCGGTCTGGATCGCTCGCCAGAAAAGCGAGCGCCTTCAAGGCGATGATTTGGCTTTCATCATGAGTTATAGAGGATTTTCTCGACATTTTCGCCCATAGTTAACCACCCAGCCCTGAAGGCCTGCAAGGGCGGCCGTGGGTTAAGCTGTTGGTTACCCGGAAAGCCCACAATCGCGTTAACAATAAGGGAACCTGCCAAAGCGGCCGCCGGAAGGTTGCCCTATTGGCATGTAACAGAGGGCCGTATGAGTTTTTCAGTCTCAACATCGGTAGCAGAAATGAAAACCCCCGGCGCCATACCGGAAAGCCCCAAGCGGGTTCTCATTGTCGAAGACAACGAACTCAATATGAAGTTGTTCAACGACCTGCTTGAGGCCAATGGCTATGCGGTGATCCAGACTCGCGACGGCCTATCGGCTCTCGATCTCGCCCGCCAGCACCGGCCTGACCTCATCCTGATGGATATCCAGCTTCCGGAGGTTTCCGGCATCGAAGTTACGAAGTGGCTCAAGGAAGACGACGACCTGAAAAGCATTCCGGTGATTGCCGTCACGGCTTTCGCCATGAAGGGCGACGAACAGAAAATCCGCGAAGGCGGCTGCGAAGCTTATATTTCCAAGCCGATTTCCGTTGTGGGCTTCCTGCAGACGATTGACAGTTTTCTCAAGCAGCCAAAATGACAGCCCGCGTCCTCGTGGTCGACGATATTCTGGCCAATGTCCGGCTTCTCGAAGCCAAGCTGGCGGCCGAATACTTCGAGGTTGTAACCGCGATGAACGGCGCCGATGCGCTGGAAACGATCCAACGCACCAAACCGGACATTGTCCTGCTCGATGTCATGATGCCGGGGATTGACGGCATCGAGGTGTGCCGGCGCATCAAGGCCAATCCGCAAACCCAGCATATTCCGGTGATCATGGTCACCGCCCTCGACCAGCCCGGGGACCGGGTGCGCGGGCTCGAGGCGGGTGCGGACGATTTCCTGACCAAGCCGGTCGATGACATTTCGATGTTTTGCCGGGTGAAGAGCCTCGTCCGTCTGAAGATGCTCACCGACGAACTTCGCACGCGCTCGCCGGATTCCGACATGATGCGGATCATGGCCTTGCGCAAGCCCGATGGAGCAAGCCAGCCTGGAAAGGTTCTGGTCATCGACAACCGCAGTTCGATTGCCGAACGCATCCGGATCGCTCTTGCCGGCCATCACGATGTGACGGTGGCCGAGGACCCCCACCAAGCCGTCGCTCTAGCGGCAGAACTAGATGAACGTTTCGAGCTGATCGTTGTCAATCTTGACATGGCAGGCTTCGACGCATTGCGGCTGTGCTCGCAGCTCAAATCCCTCGAGAACACGCGGCAAACTCCCATTCTGATTATCGTCGACCCCGACGACCAGCAGCGTTTGCTGCGCGCCCTCGATATGGGCGTCAACGACTATCTGATCCGTCCCGTCGACAAGCAGGAGCTCCTGGCGCGGGTGAATACGCAGATCCGCCGCTGCCGCTATACCGAACAGCTCCGCCTCAGCGTGCAGGCTTCAATCGAAATGGCCGTCACCGACCCTCTCACCGGCCTGTATAATCGCCGCTACCTTGAAACCCATCTAACCCATCTGGTCGAACATTCGATCAACCGCGGCAAGGCCCTCTCGATCCTGGCTTTCGACATCGACTTCTTCAAGGCGGTCAACGACAGTCACGGCCATGACGCTGGAGACAGGGTGCTGCAGGAGTTGGCCGGCCGTATCAGAACGAATATCCGCACCATGGATATGGCCTGCCGCACCGGGGGCGAGGAATTCGTCATCGTGCTGCCGGCAACCGATGTGCAAGTGGCCGAGAGGATTGGCGAGCGCTTAAGGCAGTCTATCGCGGATAAGCACTTCAATGCGGGCTTGAGCGCCGGCCTCGGTGTCACGATCTCAGCGGGCATTGCAACCCTCCTAGGTTCCAGCGACAAGGTTGAAGACATTCTGAAGCGCGCCGATCAGGCTCTTTACCGGGCCAAGCGCGAAGGCCGCAATCGCGTCATCCTTGCGGCGGCGTAGATAAAACCCTGTCGAGCGAAGCTTTCCCCCACAAAGAGAAGTAGTGTAGATGCCGCTGCCATGACGCAGGGCGCCTCAACAGTAACCGAAGGCAAACCGGCGCGCTGGGGCAGGCGCGGAACCGCGGGTGCCACCATCGCCGGGTTATTGGCCTTTGAAACCGTGTCCCGCCGGTTCAAGACCACCGATGCCGTTAGTAATGTTTCATTTGAATTGCAGCCCGGTGAGATCGCCTGCCTTCTGGGTCCCTCCGGGTGTGGCAAGACGACTTTGTTGAGGGTGGCGGCGGGAATCGACCGGCCAACTTCTGGGCGGGTTCTGCTGGACGGCGAAGAGGTGGCGGGCCCCAACCGCTTCCTCGCCCCGGAGAAGCGCAACATCGGCCTGATGTTTCAGGACTTCGCGCTGTTTCCCCATCTTTCCATCATCGACAATGTGGCGTTCGGCCTGCGCGACCTCGGCCGCGCCGAGGCGCTCAAGATCGCCGCCCATGCGCTCGAAAGAGTGGGATTGGCGGAATTCGGACGCGCCTACCCCCACAATCTCTCGGGTGGCGAGCAGCAGCGCGTGGCGCTGGCTCGCGCCGTGGTGCCGCGACCCCAGGTCATGCTGATGGACGAACCCTTTTCCGGCCTCGACCAGCGGCTGCGCGAATCGGTGCGGGCTGAGACTTTGGCCCTGCTCCGCGAGACGCGCGCCACCTGCCTGCTGGTAACCCACGATCCGGTGGAAGCCATGGGAGTAGCGGACCGTATTCTCGTCATGCGCCAGGGCCGTCTTATCCAGGCTGGAACGCCGGAGGCACTTTACAAGCACCCGGTCGATGCCGCGACAGCACGATTCTTTTCCGATGCCAACGAGATTGCGGCCCGCGCCAACGGTCTTACCGTGGAAACGCCGCTTGGCACCTTTCAGGTGCCAGCAGGCTTGGAAGGAGAGCCGGTTCTCGTCATGTTGCGGCCCCAGGGCGTGGGCGTTACTTACGCTCCCAGCGGAATCGAAGGTTATGTTCTCGAAAGCCGGTTTGAAGGCGACGATGCCCGGTGCACTGTCATGTTCGAGGGATTGGAGGATCCCGTCATGGCCCGCATTCCCGCGCGCAAGGCGCCGCCCAAAGGTGCCACGGCCCTATTCAATGTCGATCCGGAGCATGTTTTGATCTTCCCCAGGGAGCCTACCGGCACCATTTGAGGGATGGCGTTGCTTTGTTGCAGCAGCGAAGTCTTTCTGCGATATTGCGCCCCGAGATCACGAGAGGGAAGGCCCTCTCCGTTCAACAGGAGTTTGTAAGATGGGTTCGATGTCGATCTGGCACTGGGCGCTGGTCATCGTGGTGATCATGCTGCTGTTCGGGCGCGGCAAGATTTCCGACCTGATGGGCGATGTCGCCAAGGGCATCAAGAGCTTCAAGAAGGGCATGGCCGACGATGAGCCGGTGGCCGCGACCGGCGAAACCAAGCCGCTCGAACAGCAAGCCGCGGTTCCCGGCAAGGAAGAAGTGGAGAAGGCCAAGCGCTAGGGCCCCTACGGGCAGCTTGAGAATCCCATGTTCGACTTCGGCGTCGGTTATACCGAAATGTTCCTCATTGCCGTAGTGGCGATCATCGTGATCGGCCCCAAGGACTTGCCGGCTGTGCTGCGGGCCTTTGGCAAGACGATGGCGAAGATGCGGGGCATGGCGCGGGAATTCCAGGGCCATCTCGATGGCGCCATCCGCGATGCCGGGCTCGATGAGGTCAAGAAGGATCTTCAGTCGTTGAAGAACATCGGCAACATCGAGCCGGCCGCGAAATCCCCTCCGGTGCCGGTGAAAAAGCCCGACAATGATTTCAGCAAATATTTCGGCGATGCGGCGGATGTGAAGCCTGTTCCGGACGCTTCATGAGCAAGTCCGAAATCGACGCCTCGGAAGCGCCGCTGATCGAGCACCTGATCGAACTCCGCAAACGGTTGATGTTATGTGTCGCGGGCTTTGTCATTGCCTTCATCGTCAGCTTCTTCTTCTCTTCGGATATCCTGCACTATCTCATTCTGCCCTTCCAATGGGGCACCGGATCGTCGGACGTCACTCTCATCTCGATCAAGCTGCTCGGCGTATTCCTGGTCAAGATCAAAATTGCGTTTTTCGGCGGGCTGTTCATCGCTTTCCCCTTGATCGCCATACAGATCTACCGTTTTGTGGCGCCGGGACTTTACAGCAATGAGCGCAATGCCTTCCGGCCCTATCTCATTGCCACGCCGTTCTTCTTTCTGCTGGGCGCGTCGCTGGTTTATTTCCTCCTGCTGCCCACGGCGATCGCTTTTTTCTTTTCGCTGGCCGCGGGCACCGGCACCAATGGCCAGGATGCCATCCAGTTAATGCCGGACATCGAAGCCTATCTCGATTTCGTCATGATGCTGATCCTGGCTTTCGGCCTGTGTTTCCAATTGCCGGTGATCCTGACACTGCTCGGACAGATCGGCATCGTGAGTTACGAGCAACTGAAAGGCGGCCGCAAGTTTGCCATCGTCGGCGTCTTCGTGATCGCGGCGATCCTCACGCCCCCCGATCCCATATCGCAGATCGCCATGGCCGTACCGCTCCTGGGGCTCTACGAAGTCTCGGTACAAGCGGTGCGTTTCCTCGAAAACCGCCGCAAGAAGGCCGACGCCGCCCGCGACGCCGCCGCCTGATCATATTTCTCCGTCCTCATCCTGAGGTGCGAGCGGAGCGAGCCTTGAAGGATAGCCCGAGTGTTTGGAAAGAGAACCCTTCGAGGCCCGGCTACGCGGGGCACCTCAGGGTGAGGAAATTTGAGCCATTTGAGACAGCCCGGGCGAGGCCCTATAGAGGGCCAACCGGGGAATCATGCCATGCACGACATCAAGGCCATTCGCGACAATCCCGACGCTTTTGACAAGGGCCTGGCGCGTCGAGGCCTGCCGCCGCTTGCGGCAGAGATACTTCAGTTGAATGAAAAATGGCGACAAGGCGAAACCGAGTTGCAGATCACGCAGTCAAGCGCAAATACCGTAGCAAAAGAAATTGGCGCTGCAATACGGTCGGGCGATCACGTTTTGGCGAATAGTTTGAAAGCCCAAAGCATCAGTTATAAGCCAAACATCACTTTATTTTTGGATCAGCAACAACGGCTCGCCAATCAAATAGCTGAGAAGCTCGCCGTCATCCCCAACATTCCGCTTGACGAAGTTCCAGACGGCGCTGACGAAAGCGGCAATGAGGAGGTCAGAAAATGGGGTAGCCCACCGTCATTCTCGTTCCCTCCGGGATTTCCGTTCCGCCAGCACTTCGACATCGGTGAGCGGCTGGGTCTTATGGATTTCGAGACCGCAACGAAGCTGGCCGGTGCGCGCTTCGTGGTGTTGAAAGGTCAGCTGGCCTGGCTGGAGCGGGCGCTGGCTCAATTCATGCTAGATCTCCACACACAGAAAGAAAAGAACCCATACACCGAACATTACGTGCCCTACATGGTCAACGATCAGGCGATGTTCGGCACCGGGCAATTGCCAAAATTCGCCGATGATTTATTCAAGACCACCGACAACCGCTGGCTGATCCCCACGGCGGAAGTTTCGCTCACCAACTTGGTGCGCGAACAAACGCTCGACGAAAAAGACCTGCCGCTCCGCCTCACCGCCTATACGCCGTGCTTCCGCGCCGAAGCCGGTGCCGCAGGACGCGATACGCGCGGCATGATCCGCCAGCATCAGTTCTCCAAGGTCGAACTGGTGTCGATCACCACGCCGGAACAGTCTCGCGACGAGCTCGAACGCATGACCGGTTGCGCCGAGGAAGTGCTGAAGCGCCTCGGCCTGCACTATCGCGTCATAAAGCTGTGTACCGGCGACATGGGCTTTGCCAGCCGAATGACCTATGACATTGAAGTCTGGCTTCCGGGACAGAATGCCTTCCGTGAAATTTCGTCGTGCTCGGTGTGCGGCGATTTTCAGGCGCGGCGCATGGAAGCACGTTACAAGCCCGCCGACGGCAAAGGCACGCGGTTCGTCCACACGCTCAATGGCTCGGGCCTTGCCGTGGGCCGGACCTTGATTGCGGTTCTGGAAAATTATCAGAATGCCGATGGCAGCGTTACCATTCCCGATGTCTTGCGGCCCTACATGGGCGGGCAAGAAAAGATCGTACGCCCCTGATGCGCATTCTCGTCACCAATGACGACGGCATCCACGCCCCAGGCCTTGAAACGCTGGAACGCATGGCGCGGTCGATCGCCGACGATGTCTGGGTCGTCGCCCCAGCCGAGGAGCATTCGGGGGCCGGGCACTCGCTGTCGCTTGCCGACCCGATCCGCTACCGCGAAATCGACTCGCGGCGCTTCGAAGTGGCGGGAACGCCCACGGACTGCGTGGTCATGGCGGTGCGCAAGATCATGCCGGGCAATCCCGACCTGGTGCTATCGGGCGTCAATCGTGGCCAGAACATCGCCGATGATGTCACCTATTCGGGCACCATCGCCGCCGCCATGGAAGGAACCAGTCTCGGCTTCAAATCCATTGCGCTCTCGCAGGTCACGGGCATTCATGGCAACGGGTTCACCTACGCGGTAGCTGAACATTATGGCGCTAATCTTATCAAGAAACTGATTGCCATGGAGTTCGGTCCGGGCGTGCTGATGAATGTGAATTTCCCCGATTGCCGCGCCGATGAATTGCAGGGCATTGAAGTCACAAGACAAGGTAAGCGCGATCAGAATTTGTTGACGGTGGATGAGCGCATCGATGCGCGCGGCCGCAACTACTACTGGCTTGGCTTCCAGCGCGAGCGCGGCAACCCGCCGGTGGGAACCGATCTGTGGGCCGTGTTCAACAAACGTATCTCGGTAACGCCGCTACATATGAATCTGACTCAGGTCGAGGCCATGGAGGCCCTGCGCCAGGTGCTCGACGGCGCCTAATGGATCACCGCAAGATCCAGCTCCTCATGTCGCTCCGCAATCAGGGAGTGCGCGACATGCGCGTGCTGGAGGCCATCGAAAAAGTGCCACGCGAACTCTTCGTGGAGCCGAGTTTCGCGGACCAGTCCTATGCCGACCGGGCGCTCCCCATCGCCTGCGGACAGACCATCAGCCAGCCCTTCATCGTCGGACTGATGACCGACCGGCTCAAGGTCGGCGCCCGCCACAAGGTCTTGGAGATCGGCACGGGCTCGGGCTATCAGGCGGCGATCCTGAGTCATTTGTGCCGCCGCCTCTATACCATGGAGCGCTACCGGACGCTGGCGAAAGCCGCGGAAGCGCGATTCCACGAATTGAAGATCGGCAACATCACACAAATCGTGGGCGACGGTATGAACGGCTGGCCGGGCCAAGCGCCATTTGAGCGCATCATCGTGACGGCGGCGGCGAAAATGATCCCCCCAGCGCTGCTGGACCAACTCTCGCCGGAGGGTATTATGGTGATCCCGCTAGAGAAGAAACCTGGAAAACAGGACCTTCACCGCATCACCCGCACCGGACAGGGTTTCGACAGCGAGCATCTTGCGGCTGTGCGTTTCGTCCCGCTGGTAGAAGGCGTGGCCAGGGAAAGCTAACCCTTCTGATCCCTGGACGGTGATTAATCGTTAAAAATTTCGCGACCGGTTTATCTTCCGATTAATGCAAGTACACTTAACGTGACACCCAAGTAACGTCAATTTAGCCGGGGGGTGGATCGATGCTGGCGGAATATCGACGTTTAATACCGCAGCGGCATCCAGAAGATGTTCAAACAATCGGCAGTACATCCAAGGCCGGTCCCGCCGAAGCGAAGGGATCGGACACTGATATTGCGCTGGCCATGTGGCGCGCCCAGACAATTCTTGCTTCCGAGCTTTTAAGTCAGATTCACGGCCGGGAGCCCGTTTTCTTTGAGGAATTGGTGATCGATGTCCTTCTTGCCATGGGCTATGGCACGCGCCGGCGCGACCTCGCCCGCAGATTGGGCCGCAGCAGTGATGGCGGCGTGGATGGGCTTATTTCCGCGGATGAGTTGGGGCTCGACCTCATCTACCTGCAGGCGAAGCGGCTGAAACCGGGAAACGCCGTGCCCGTCTCCGAGGTGCGCGATTTTGCCGGCAGCCTCGATGCCCATCGGGCGAACAAGGGTATTTTCGTGGCGACCAGCCATTTTTCCGCGGCGGCTGCAAGTTTCTGCCAGCAGGTTTCGCGCCGCGTGGTGCTTGTGGATGGGCCCAAATTCGCCGAACTGATGATCCGCCATAACGTTGGAGTAAGCGTCCTGCAATCCTACCAGATCAAGCAGCTCGATCCGGATTATTTCCGCCGCGAGGGCCGTCCCGGCGTAGCCCTGCGATGATTTCAGCCTCGATCCAGCCCCGCAAGTAAGTGGCAGCCCGCACCGCTGCCGTCTCAGGATCGTCCATGGTGGCGATCATCTCGCATATGACCGCGAAAGAAACGCCCTCCTGGGCGGCATCAAGCGCCATTGCCTCTTCGTTTCCAAGCATGCGGAAACGAGACGACGTGCCCTGGCGCCACACCAATATTTCCTGATCGGCGTCGAGCTTGCTGGGATGGGGGGGGAGTTCATCGCAGCGCAGGCTTGCCCACAGGCTGGTGACATTGGTGCGGACCTTGAAGCGGCGGACCGAAGGAGAAATATCAAAAACCATGGTTCCGCATTGATCGGGATCGAGAGCGGCAAGTGCGCTCATGGTGACGGCCGGCGTATCGGCGGCAGCGAAGGCCTCGGTGAGAGAGCGTTCGAGGTCGGCCAGTTCTGCGAGTTCGGGCTTCCGCGCGTAAATAGGAGACTTCCGCAGAAAATCGGCTAGATGGCGCGAATACCAGCGGGCGTTGGGTTGGGTTGAGTGGTGCAGGGATATATAGGCGTTGGCGAGGCTGATGAAATTCGATTCGCCCATGTAGCATTTGAGCTTTGGATGATCGTTGGCGATAAACTCCGTGAGCTTGCCGTCCAGACCGGCCTTCTGAACGGCGGACCGAAGACTGGCAGGTTTCCTCGATCCAAAGCCGAGAGAGGGTCTTGTGCAGTTCGTCGCCATAACCGCAACATGGCAAGGAAGGGCCTTGACGGCCAATCAAATGGCCGCCCACATGCTCACAGCTGCGTGAGGCTTCGTTACTCCTTGAGAAGGAAGGTGACCTTCAGGTTCACACGCCATTCGGCGATTTTACCGTTCTTCACCACGCATTTGATATCCTGGACCCACACGCCCTCCACCTGATCGAGCGTGGCATCGGCGCGGCGTATGCCGTTGGCCACGGCATCCTCGATGCTCTTGGGCGAGGCGGCGTTAAGTTCGATGACCTTGGCGACGGCATTGGACATGGTTTTCTCCTCTTGAATCTGGCCTGCGGAAAACCGCGCGCCAGTCGTTTTCTCCGGCCCCATGCTACCATATGATAGCGGTTCGTCATCCACTTTGGGAAACCATGGCCCTCAACCTTATCAAGCTTTGTGTCGGCGTCAGCGAAATCGAGGAACTCGAGCATTGGGTCCGCGAGGCCAAGGCGGGGCGGGATACGCTCGACCATGTGACCCGCATGTTTCCGCGGCGGCGCAAGGAGATTGTCCGCGGCGGATCGCTGTACTGGGTCATCCGCGGGCTGATCCTCTGCCGCCAGCCGATTGCCGATCTGGTGGCGGTGAAGGGCAAGGATGGCATCGAACGCTGCCGTATCGACTTCAAGGCGAGAATCATTCCGGTATTCCCAGCACCGCGGCGCGCCTTTCAGGGCTGGCGCTATCTGGAAGCCGCCGATGCGCCCCGCGATCTCCCGAAGGGTGCGGCCGCAAAGGGCATCACGGAAAAAATGCGGCGCGAACTTTCGGAACTGGGGCTCCTGTAACGCTATTTATACGGCCATGTTATCGATCAACCGCGTCTTGCCAAGCCAGGCGGCCGCGAGGAGGCGGAGAGCTTCTCTATTACTTGTGGGAGCGGCCAACGTTTCGGCTTTGCGGGCCGCCAGGTAATCGACCTTGAAACCCTGTGACGCGAGCGAACGGCGAGCGGCGCGCGTGGCGGTTTCTATGCCCGCCCCGCCGCGAATTTTCGCTGCCGTCTCCGCCAGGATGCGGAAGATAACGGGCGCCAAATTGCGCTCGGATTTCGAAAGATAGGTATTGCGCGAGGACATGGCGAGGCCATCCGCCTCGCGCACCGTCGCCACGCCCACCACCTCAATTGGCATATCGAGGTCCTTCGCCATGCGAGCGACGGCTCTCAGTTGCTGGTAATCCTTCTCGCCGAACATGGCGAAATCCGCACCCGTTTGTATGAACAGCTTGGCAACCACGGTCGCAACACCAACAAGGAACTGGGGACGGAACTTGTCTTCGAGACCTACATCGGCGGGTCCGGCGAGTGATATCGTCGTGGCGAAATTTGCGGAATAGATCTCTTCGAGCGGCGGCGCAAACACGAGATGCGTGCCCGCCGATCCCAGCTTTCGCACATCTCCGGCTTCATCGCGGGGATAACGGCTCAGATCCTCGTGGGCGGCAAACTGCTTTGGATTTACAAAGATCGTGGT
>JBKKDI010000087.1:0-7686 GCA_046708645.1 Aestuariivirga sp. | reverse complement strand
CCAGTTCGATGGTTTTGATTTCCGTTTGCAGCTTGGTCAGGCGGGCGGGCAGCATTTCGAGCGCGTGCTTTTCCTTGAACGACAGCTTGCGCTGTGCCTTTGGAACATCAGCCACCCGCATCCGCGCGGCTCGAGGTGCGGCGGCTCTGATCTCGCGGGCTTCGACGCCCGAGCCCCGTTGTGCCAGCATATCGCTGTAGCCGCCGGCATATTCCGTCCACCGGCCATCGCCTTCCGACATCAGAACCGAAGTGGCAATGCGGTCGAGGAAATCCCGGTCGTGGCTCACCAGCAGGATTGTGCCGGGATAGTCCGAAAGCATCTCCTGCAGGAGATCGAGTGTCTCTATGTCCAGATCGTTCGTCGGCTCGTCCAGCACCAGAAGGTTGGAGGGCTTGGCAAGTTCGCGCGCCAGGATCAGGCGGCCCCGTTCCCCGCCCGATAGCGCCGACACGGGCATTCGCGCCTGTTCCGGCCGGAACAGGAAGTCCTTCATGTACCCGGCGACGTAGCGCAACTCGCCGTTAATGGAGACGGTTTCGCCCCGGCCAGCCGTAATGACATTCGCCAATGTGTCGCCGGGATCGAGACTCTGGCGGCTCTGGTCGAGCATCACGGTTTGCAAATTGGTGCCCAGCCGGACGGTGCCGCCATCGGGCTCCAACTGGCCCGTCAGCAGCTTGACCAGCGTCGTCTTGCCCGCGCCATTGGGTCCTACGATGCCCAGCCGGTCGCCGCGCATGACCAGAAGACTGAGATTTGCGACAATTGCCTTTTTACCGAAGGTTTTCGAAACGCCCTTAAATTCCGCGACGAGCCTGCCGGAGAGATCGCCAGCGGAAGCCGAAATCTTCACATCGCCGGTGACACCATCGTGCTCGCGCCGTTCCTTGCGCATGGATTGCAGAAGGCCAACACGCCTGACATTGCGCTTGCGGCGCGCGGTCACGCCGTAACGCATCCAGTGTTCTTCCGTCGAGATCTGCTGCGAAAGTTTCGCTTGCGCAGTCGCTTCGTCATCGAGCACCCGGTCGCGCCAGGTTTCGAAATCTCCAAAGCCCCGATCGAGACGGCGCGATGTGCCGCGGTCCAGCCACACCGTGCGGTTGGACAGCTTCTCGAGAAAGCGCCGGTCGTGGCTGACGATGATGAAGGCCGAACGCAGGCTGGCAAGTTCCGTTTCCAGCCACTCGATGGCCGGCAGATCGAGATGATTGGTCGGTTCGTCGAGCAGCACGATGTCGGGATTGGGCGCCAGCGTCCGCGCCAGCGCCGCTCGCCGGATTTCACCTCCCGAGAGGCGGTCAGGCCGCTCCGATCCATCAAGGCCCAGCTGTTGCAGAAGAGAGGTGCAGCGGTGTGGGTCGTCGGCGGGCCCAAGCCCATCGCGGACGTAGTCGAGCACCGTTGCGAAGGCCGACAGGTCCGGCTCCTGCGGCAGATAGCGGATCGTCGTTCCCGGTTGCAGCCAGCGCTCGCCCTTGTCGGTTTCAGTGAGGCCTGCGGCGATCTTGAGCAGCGTCGACTTGCCGGACCCGTTGCGCCCCACAAGAGCGATCCGTTCATCGTCGGCAAGCGTGAGGCCGGCACCTTCAAGGCAGGGCTTGCCGCCGAACGTCAGATGAATATCGCGGAGATTGAGGATAGGGCGGGCCATGGCAGCGCTGCGATAGCCGAATGCGTTCAGCTTCTCCAGTCCCCCAGATAGTCCCGCAACTCCGGCAAATCCCTGGTGCGGAACAATTCTTTCGTGGGCCCCATTGCCAAAACCCGCCCCGCCTCGAGGAACGCCGTATGGCTGGCGGCATAGCGCGCATCTTCCGGCTGGTGCGAAACCATGAGAACAGTGAGGTGTTTGTCGGACTGAACCTCGCGCAGAAGATCGAGCATTTGGCGCCTGAGCGCCGGGCCAAGTGCGGCGAAAGGCTCGTCGAGCAACAGCACCGGCTTGTCGCGCACCAGGGCCCGCGCGATGCCGACGCGCTGCCGTTCGCCGCCGGAAACTTCTTGGGGCTTGCGGTGCTGCAAATCGTGAAGCCCCACGCGCCGCAAGGCATCGTCGATCGCGGCATTCTGGGAGGGCGTGAGTTTCAGGCTGGGCGAGAGCCCAATCGCTACATTCTGCCGGAGATCGAGATGGCCGAAAACATTGTTATCCTGAAAAATCATGCTGACGGGCCGCCGATCCGGCGGAACATCCGCCATGTCGCGGCCCTCGATAGCAATGCGGCCCGAGAGAGGAACATCGAATCCAGCGATGAGCGAGAGCAGCGTCGACTTTCCCGCCCCGCTTGGCCCGATGACAGCGGTGAGCGAGCCCTTCGGCGCCTCAAGGGTGAAGCGCATCGCCATGTCTTCATACTGGAACGCGACGTTTTGGAGGCTAATCATTCCGGCCGCTCCAGCGTTCGGCGAGCATCACCAGCGCCAGGGTGAAGAGCGCCAGAACAAGTGCGGTGCCCGCCGCCGTCTCCATCCGGTAGCTGCCCATCTGGCGATAGATCAACGCGGGGAGCGTGGTGAACCCCTGCGATCCGAAAAACGTAATTGCGGTAAGATCTCCCAGCGACACAATGGCGGCCATCAGGAATGAAAATCCCAGCGGCCGCCGCAGCGACGGCACGTCGATCCGCATGAAACGGTTGACGCCTGAAATGCCAAGGCTGGCGCACAGCCGGTCATGCTGCCGGGCGGAGGCAGCAACGGCGGCGGCCAGTGCATTATAGACGAAGGGCAGCGCCATGAGGGCGCTCATGCCAATGACCAGTGCCGGTGGCGGCACGGCGAACGCGGAAGCGCGGGTCATCAGGAGAAACCAGCCCGTCGCCAGAACGGCGGGCGGCATGACCAGCCCGGCCACAACGGCGAGCGATGAAAGCCCCGGCCAGCCCGGCCGCCGCGCCGCCGCTTGCGCCAGCGGCCAGCACAGCACCAGGCTGAGAGTAGCGGAGCAAACGCCAATTGCAAGACTTGTAACCGTTGCCATAGCAACGTCTGCTCCGAATTCCACATGGGCAATGCCGGAAAGAAAAACGGCGGCAATGGGTGGAATGAGGATCGCCAGTCCCATGACGATGGCAAGGCCATCGCCAAATCGGGCGATTGGGCTTGCCCCGTCATAGCGCCTGGAAATGTAGCGGAAGGTTTCCAGCACGTGCATCTGGCCGCCGAAACGATGGGCGAGAAGCGCCAGCACCGAACAAATAACGAGCTGGACCAGAGCCAGGCTTACGGCGCGGGATGGATCGAAATCGAAGCGCAGCGCCTGGTAGATCGCAACTTCCAGCGTTGTAGCACCGGGCCCGCCGCCGAGTGTCAGCACCACCGCGAAACTTGCTGTGCACAGCAGGAAAATGAGAATGGCGATGCCCGGAAGTGCTGCTCGAATCTGGGGCCACTCGATGCGCGCCCACACATCGCGGTCGCGGAATCCCAGTTGCGCCACCAGCCGCCAGCTCTCGGGCGGAACGGCGAGAAGACGGGAAAAGATCATCCGCGCGGCCAGCGAAAAATTGAAAAACACATGGGCCAGCAAGATGCCCGGCAACCCATAAATATCAAACAGCCCGCCAAGCCACCCTTGGCTGCCGTAGATTTCGACAATGCCCAGTACAGTCACGATGGCGGGAAGTGCCAAGGGCAGGGCAAGCAGCCGGATGATGATGCCGCGTCCTGGAAACCGCCGCCGCGCCAGCGCCCGGGCCACCGGCACCGCCAAGACGATTGAAAGGAAGGTCGAAAGCCCCGCTTGTAACAGAGTGAAACTGGCAACATGGGCAAGATAGGGATCGCTGTAGGCGAGGCCTTCTCGCACTCCAATAAACAGAACGGGAAGGAAGCCGGCAAGCACCAGCGCAACAATGACGGTGAGCGCCAAAATGGCCGGTGTGCGCCGGTGCCTGTCGGTGAATCCGTTCATTTCGCCATGGCGTTGAGCCACTCGTCGATCCACGCGCGCCGGTTCTTCGCCACTTCCTCTGGCGTGTACAGAAGCGACTTGGATGGTTTGACCAGGGCTGCGAAGGCGTCTGGCAGCGGGGCCGAGGTCGTCCCCGCCGGAAACATCCAGTTGTTGGTGGGGATATGATCCTGGAATCCTGGCTGCATCATGAACTGCAAGAATTTCCGGCCCAGTTCCCGCTGCGGCGAAGCCTCAATCAAACCCGCCACCTCGATTTGCAGATAGTGGCCTTCGGCAAATTCCGCCGCCTTGTAGCGCTGGCTATTCTCGGCGATCGCATGATAGGCGGGCGAGGTGGTGTAGGACAGCACCATCGGCGCCTCCCCCTTGGTGAACAGCCCATAGGCTTCCGTCCAGCCCGGCGCCGTCGTCAGGATGCGGGGCTTGAGCTTGGCCCAGGCCCCATCGGCCTTATCGCCATAGACAGACTTCATCCACAGCAGAAAGCCCAGTCCCGGCGTCGACGAACGCGGGTCCTGCAGCACGATCTTCTGGGCGGGATCACCGTTCACCAGCTCATCGAGGCTGGCAGGCGGCCGTGTCATCGTCTGGCTGTCATAGACGATGGCGAAATGGGCGAAATCGAAGGGCATGAAATATTCATCAGCCCACGGAACAGGTGTCTTCGCCAAACCCGGATCGATGCCATGCTTGCCGAACAGTCCGGTCGCAACGGCCTCCGAAGTCAAGTTCGTGTCGAGTCCCAGCACCACGTCGGCCTTGGTATTCCGAGCCTCGAGCTTGAGGCGGTTGAGCACGGCCACGCCATCGCCGGGGGCCACCCATTCGACGACGCAATCGCAGGTCTTCTCGAAGGCGGCCTTGATCCTGCCGCCCGGCCCCCACTCGGTGACAAAGCTGTCATAGGTATAGATCGTCAGCGTCTCCTTGGCCGCGGCGGGTGCGGCAAAAGCCAGAAGAATAGACAAGGCTGCGATGAACTTCATCATAGGTCCTCCATGCGCCGTTGGATGGAAGACTGGAGTTTCGGGAACTCCGCTATCAATCCCTCCGCCGGCATGATCCGGATCAGGTTCAGCGGGTTTGGGCGCTAGCCCGTCTCAGCCGCTTCGCTGCGGCACCCCGTTGAGAGCGGGGCGAGCAATAGGCCTTGCCGGGTGCGCTGACAAGCCTCGTTTGCTACAAGGGCTCCATGACGCGTTTTGCCATTCTTCTCGGCGGCGATTTGACCGCCACGGCGCGCTTGCGAAAGCAGCTTGAAGGCGCCCGCGTTATCGCGGCCGACCGCGGCATGATCCACGCGGCGGCCTTGGAATTGGCGCCGGAATTATGGGTGGGCGATTTCGATTCGGCGGGATCGGAACTGGCGGTTCAATACGCCAGCGTCCCGCGCCAGGTTCATCCGCCCGAGAAAGCGGCGACCGATGGTGGCCTTGCCATCGCCGTGGCCCTGGAGCGCGGCGCCACGGAGCTTGTTCTCGTGGGTGGACTGGGCGGGCAGGCCGATCACACGCTAGGGCATTTTGGCCAGGTCTTGCATCTGGCCAATGCCGGGTTCGCCAGTTTCATCACCAGTGGCGATGAGGAGGCCTACCCGGTCATTCCCGGAACCTTGAAAATCGATTTGCCCCGGCACAGCCGCATCAGCATTGTTCCGTTCACCGATCTTGCCGGGCTCGATCTTGAGGGCGTGAAGTGGCCGCTGGTCAACCGCGATGTGCCGCTGGGCTCGACGCTGACGCTTTCAAATGTGGCGTTGAGCCCCGTGCGCATTACGCTTCGGGCAGGCCACGCCATCGCCATCGCCTATCCTCGCCCGGCGAATGACTGAACATCGTCTGGAAATAATCGGCCTTGGCCGCCGCGCCGAAGGGCTCGCCCGGCACGAGGGGCGCAACATTTTTGTGCCCTATACGCTGCCGGGTGAAACAATCTTCGCCAATATCGACGGTGAACGGGCGGGGATCGTCCGCGTCGAAAAAGCCTCGCCCGAAAGGGTGCCGCCGTTCTGCCAGTATTTCGGCGTCTGTGGCGGCTGCCAGTTGCAGCACTGGCATGAAAAACCCTACGGCATCTGGAAGCGCGGATTGGTTGAAACGGCTCTGCGCCATCGTGGTATCGAAGTTCCTGTGGGCGATTTGATCGATGCCCACGGTAAAGGCCGCCGCCGGGTGAGTCTCCACGTTCGCCGCAAAGAGGGCGAGGTTACGGCAGGCTTCATGGCAGCGCGCAGCCATATTCTGCTGGATATCGAACACTGCCCCATTCTGGTACCCGCCCTGGCCAACGCCACAGCCATTGCCCGAACGCTAGGCGGAAAACTCGGCGATTGCGATGTGGCGCTAACCGCGACCGCCGGCGGCATCGATGCATCGGTGAAAGCCGAACGCAAGATCGCCGAGCGCGAAGCGCCGAAGCTTGCAAGTCTCGCCCATGTTCTCGATCTCGCCCGCCTCACGGTCAATGGCGACATCATCGTCACGCGGCGCACGCCATCGGTGAAGATGGGCTGGAGCGATGTCGTGCTGCCGCCCTCGTCGTTCTTGCAGGCGACCGAAGCAGGTGAAATGCGTCTGGCGGAATGCGTTGGCGCCGCACTCGGCGGCGCGAAATCGGCCGCCGACCTGTTCTGCGGCTGCGGACCCTTCGCCCTGCGCCTGGCCTCGACCGCTCGCCTGGCAGCGTTCGACAACGACAAGCCATCGATTGCCGCACTGGCTCAAGCCGTCCGCGTCACGCCCGGCCTCAAACCGCTCGCAACCGCCGTCCGCGATCTCTTCCGCGAGCCTTTGGTGGCAAATGAACTGAAGGATTTCGATGCACTGGTCTTTGATCCGCCACGCGCCGGTGCCGAAGCCCAGGCAAGGCAGATTGCCAAATCGAAAGTAAAGACCGTTGTCGCCGTCTCCTGCGATCCCACAACACTGGCGCGCGACGCCGAGATCCTGATGGACGGCGGCTACCGGATTGAAGCCGTCACCGCCATCGACCAGTTCAAATGGACATCCCACGTCGAGACCGTCGCGGTGTTCAGGAAAGTGTAAAGCCCTCATCCAGCCTTCGGCCACCTTCTCCCATGCCTCGCGGCACGGGAGAAGGCGAAATTCTGGAAGATTGTCGCCCTCTCCCGTGCGGAACGCATGGGAGAGGGTGCCCGAAGGGCGGGTGAGGGCCTCTTTAGTTGCGGACTATTCCTTGGCCCGCTCGACGTAGGAGCCATCTTCCGTCGCCACCACGATGCGCGTACCTGACGCCACATGGGGCGGCACCATGGTGCGCACCCCGTTGGAAAGAACCGCGGGCTTGAACGAGGACGATGCCGTCTGGTTCTTGATGGCGGGTTCCGTGTCGACGATCTCCAGCACCACGCGCTGGGGCAGTTCGATGGAAATAGGCACGCCGTTGAACAGTGCGATCTGGCACTCCATGCCTTCCTGCAGGAAGGCCGCCTGCTCGCCCAGCATGTCGGCGGAAAGGCTGATCTGCTCGAAACTCTCCGGGTTCATGAACACATACATCTCGCCGTCCTGGTAGAGATAGCCGTGCGTCACGGTTTCGACGAAGGCCCGCTCCATGGTGTCCGTCGTTTTATAGCGCACGTTGGTTTTCACCCCGTCGGAGATGCGGCGCATGTCGATGGTTGTCGTCGGCGTGCCCTTGCCGGGATGCATGCTTTCCGCCTTGAGCACGACGTAAAGCTTGCCATCGCTATGCTCAATGACATTGCCCTTGCGGACGCCGCTTGCGATGATCTTGACCACGTA
>JBKKDI010000086.1:0-6495 GCA_046708645.1 Aestuariivirga sp. | reverse complement strand
GGCGGGAGGGCTTGGTGTCATACACAAAAACCTTGATCCGGATGTGCAGGCCGAACACGTGCGTCAGGTGAAGCGGTTTGAAAGCGGCATGGTGGTGAACCCCATCACCATAGCACCCGATGCAACGCTGGCCGATGTCATGAAGCTCAAGGACCGCCACAGGATTTCCGGCATTCCCGTTGTCGATCATCGCGGCAAACTTGCCGGCATCATCACCAATCGCGATGTGCGTTTTGCCACTGACATGAATGCCAAGGTGGCCGAGTTGATGACCAACGACAATCTGATTACGGTGAAGGTGGGCGTCGACCGCGACGAGGCGAAGCGGCTGCTCCACAAATACCGGATTGAGAAGTTGATTGTTGTTGATGATGATTACAAGTGCGTGGGGCTGATCACGGTCAATGACATGGAGAAGGCGGCCGATCACCCCAACGCTGCGAAGGACGAACGCGAGCGGCTGCGCGTTGCCGCCGCCACGGGCACGGGGGATAAGGGATTTGCCCGCGCCGAGATGCTGATCGACGCGGGGGCCGACGCTATTGTTGTCGATACGGCGCACGGCCACTCGATCCATGTGATCGAGCAGGTGAGGCGCATCAAGAAGCTTTCGAACAAGGTGCAGATCATCGCGGGCAATGTGGCGACAGCGGAGGCCGTCAAGGCTCTCATCGGCGCCGGAGCGGATGCAGTGAAGGTTGGCATTGGGCCGGGCTCCATCTGCACCACGCGCGTGGTGGCGGGTGTTGGTGTGCCGCAGCTATCCGCCGTCATGGACTGTGCCGAAGAAGCGGCAAAATCGAATGTGCCGGTCATCGCCGATGGCGGCATCAAACTCTCGGGCGATCTGGCGAAGGCACTTGCAGGAGGCGCCAGCGTTGCCATGATCGGCTCGCTTCTGGCGGGAACCGACGAAAGCCCGGGCGAAACCTATCTCTACAATGGACGGAGCTACAAGGCCTACCGCGGCATGGGCTCGATTGGCGCCATGGCGCGGGGCTCCGCCGACCGCTATTTCCAGCAGGAGGTGAAGGACAGCCTCAAGCTTGTGCCGGAAGGCATTGAGGGCCAGGTGCCGTTCAAGGGACCCGTCGCCGGTATTCTGCATCAACTGGTGGGCGGACTTCGCGCCGCCATGGGATACGTGGGAGCCGGCAGCATCTCCGAATTGCAGGAACGGGTGCAGTTCATCCGCATCACCAATGCCGGCATGCGCGAAAGCCATGTGCACGACGTGATGATCACGCGCGAGGCGCCGAACTATCAGCAGCAGGGCTAGGATGACGGAGACACAACTCCTGTTGCTGCCGGCTTTCGTGCATGTGGCGCTTGTCATGACGATTGCCGCCCGCATGGGGCGCGGCCGGGTGCGTGCGGTGCGCAGCGGGCGGGTAATGCTCGCGGACGTCGAGATTGATCCAACCAAATGGCCCGCGGATGTGCGAGCGCTTTCCAACAATTACCGCAATCAGTTCGAATTGCCGGTGCTTTATTACGCCGTGCTGGCGCTGCTTTTGGCTACCGGTTTTGCCGATGGCGTGGCGGCCGTGCTGTCGGCGACCTTCGTTGGCACGCGGATCGTTCACAGCATCATTCACACGGGCGGCAATGCCGTCATCAACAGGTTTTATGCCTTCCTCGCCGGGTTTGCTTGCGTCGCACTGATGTGGGCCTGGTTCGGCCTCCGGCTTTTTTTGATTGGCTGACTCATGCGCATGCCCGGCCGCGTATCCGCGGCAATCCAGATTCTCACGGAAATATTTGAACGCCACCGGCCCGCCTCCGAGGCGCTTAAGGACTGGGGCAAAGCCCATCGGTTCGCTGGTTCGACGGACCGCCACGCCATTGGAACGCTGGTGTTCGACTGTCTGCGCAAGCGCAATTCGCTGTCGGCCCGCATGGGCGACGGACGGCCACGGGCGCTGGTGTTGGGTGCGCTGCGCGACATTTGGAATGTGGCCGCCGACCATATTGTGGCGTTGAGCACCGATGGTCACGGGCCGGGAGCGGTGACGGACGCCGAAAAGACCGCGCTGGCGCGGGTTTTACGCGACGATCTTCCGGCTCATGTGAAGGGCGATTTGCCCGAATGGCTGATGCCGTCGTTCAATACGGTTTTCGGAGAACGCGCCGCGGAAGAAGGTGCGGCCCTGGCGATGCGCGCGCCTATCGATCTCCGCGCCAACGCCTTGAAGGCGAACCGTGATGAGGTGCTCGAGGCGCTGCGGAAATTCGGCGCCGTGCCGGGGCCGCTATCGCCCTGGGCCGTTCGCATTCCGCCGCCGGGACCGGAGGCGCGCAACGCCAATGTCGAAGCGGAACCCGCCCATGGACGAGGACATTACGAGGTGCAGGACGCAGGCTCCCAGGTGGCGGCACTTATGTCTGGCGCCAAACCGGGCGAGACTGTCGCGGATATTTGTGCAGGCGCAGGGGGCAAGACATTGGCGCTCGCCGCCATGATGCAGAATGAGGGGAGGCTCATCGCCCACGATCCGGACCGGCACCGCCTGCGCCCGATCTTCGAGCGTTTGCAGCGGGCAGGCACGGCGAATGTCGAGGTGATCGCCGCGGATGACGGGGACAAGCTCGCAACCTTTGGCGGCTTCGATTGCGTGCTGATCGACGCGCCATGCTCGGGCTCGGGCGCATGGCGGCGAAAGCCCGATGCGAAATGGCGGCTCACACAGAAGCAATTGCAGCAGCGGATCGCCGATCAGCGAGACGCGATGGAGCGTGGCGCCAAGCTGGTTAAGCCCGGCGGGCGGCTTGTCTATATAACATGCTCCGTGCTGCCGGAGGAGAACGGCGCCCAGGTCCAGGTATTTCTCGGCCGGCACCAGGATTTTCAAATCATTCCGTATGCTGAGGAATGGCCGCTGGGCGTGGGCGGAGATGTTCCCGTTTCAGCGGACGGTTCAAGGGACACCCTGTTGTTGACACCGGCCTGGCATGAAACTGACGGGTTTTTTATTGCGGCGATGCGGCGGAAGTGACTTTAAATTTTTTATCATCGCCGGATTTATTCCGGCGACCCATGGTTCAGTATCTTTGGCGCCGGAGATCAGGGAGAAATGGGTTGCCGGGACAAGCCCGGCAATGACAGAATTTGTTACTTGTCACCCCTCGCCAGAAATCTCGCCATGGCGCGGAGGGTTTCGTGGCTTACGTGGTGTTCGATGCCCTCTGAGTCGATCCGGGCGGTATCGGCCGTCACACCAAGGGCAAGCAGGAAGTCCTCGACAATCCTGTGCTTGCGGCGGCCGTCGTCGGCCATTTTCATGCCGTCCTCGGTGAGGAAAATGGCGCGGTAGGGCTCCTGGTTGACCAGACCTTGATCCTGCAATCTTTTCAAGGTCTTGACCACGGTGGCATTGGCGACGCCGAGGCGCATGGCGATGTCGGTGCCGCGGGCTTCGCCACGCTCGTCGATCAAATCGGCAATCAGTTCCACGTAGTCGCCCGCCAATTCCACCTGATGATCGGCGCGGACGCGCTTAAAGGCGGCCGACCGCAATTTGGCCGACGGTCGTTTCTTTTGCGCCAAAGCCATGGACCGGGCTCCCTTTCGCAAAAAGATTAGCCTATTGACTATAGTTTAGCCAATGCTAAAAATTCGGAAACATGACTGGCCCTCCACCCTTGTTCGAATTCAATCGGCGCGGTTTTTTGCGCCGGGCGGCCGCCGCAGGTGCACTGGTGCCTTTGGCCGGGGGCACCGCACTGGCGCAAACGCATGCCAGCCACGGGGGACATGACCAATTCGGTAACCGGCTCGTTGGTGAAGTCAATCATGCGGCGAACGGCTTCGACCCGCACAAGTTGCTGTGGGATTTCGATCCCGGAACGGTTTCAACTGCAAGCGATGGGCGCACCTTGCGTGAATGGACCATCACCGCCGTCGATCATGAGTTCGAAGTTGCTCCGGGCGTTAAATTCGCGGGCTGGTCCTACAATGGCCGCATCCCCGGCCCGACGCTGCGTTGCACCGAAGGCGACCGGCTGCGCATCAAATTCATCAACGGCAGCACCCACTCGCACTCGATGCATTTTCACGGCATTCATGCGGCGCGCATGGACGGCGTGCCGGGTGCCGGCATGGTCGACCCGGGCGCGGAATTCATCTACGAGTTCGACGCCAAGCCCTTCGGCTGCCATCTCTACCATTGTCACGCCATTCCACTGAAGCGCCATATCCACAAGGGTCTCTACGGCACGTTTATCGTCGATCCCGATCCGGCGCGACACCCGGAAGCTAGCGCGGTCGCGGCATCGCGCCTTCGGGGCTCTCCGGAGAATGCGCCTTGGCAGGAAATGGTCATGGTGATGAACGCCTTCGACACCAATTTCGATGATGAGAATGAGTTCTACTGCGTCAATACAATTCCCTTCGCCTATTTCGACAAGCCGATCCGGATCGACCGCACACGGCCTTTGCGCATCTATCTTGTTAATCTCACCGAATTCGACCCGATCAATTCGCTGCATGTGCATGCGAATTTCTTCGACTTCTACGATCACGGCACGACGCTTACGCCGACCCACCGCACCATCGACACGGTAATGATGTGCCAGGCCCAGCGCGGCATCATCGAGATGACCTTCGCCGAGCATGAACCCGGCATCTACATGTTCCACGCCCACCAGTCGGAGTTCGCCGAACTCGGCTGGATGAGCCATTTCGAGGTGGTGTGATGCGCAGGAACTGGTTCTGGCTCGCTCTGCCCGCCGCTGTGCTGGTGCTGATCGTGGCATTGCTGCTGGTATGGCGTCCGCTCGACCGGTTGTCTCAGCAAGCGCCGCCCGTTGAAGAGGCCGCGATCGAACGGGTCAACCTGACGCCGGGCCTGATCTCCATCGATATCCGTACCGATGGTTCGGAACCGGTCACCATCGCCCAGGTGCAAGTCGACACGGCCTATCGTTTGTTCAAAGCAACACCCGCGTCCACGGGATCGCGGTTAGGACGCACTCGGATCGACATTCCTTATCCATGGGTCGAGGGCGAGGCGCATCACATCGCGCTGATCACATCAACCGGAGCCATTATCGACCATTCGATTGACGTGGCCACCGCCACACCCATCCTGTCTGGTGAATCGCTGGCACTTTTGGCAATTGTGGGCCTGTTGCTCGGAGCTGTGCCAGTCGCGACAGGATTGCTTACATGGCCCGCCATGCGCTCGCTCTCGCCGCGCACGATGAATTTCCTGCTGGCGCTTACGATTGGCCTTCTTGCGTTCCTGCTCATCGATACAATCGGTGAAGGCCTGGAGGCGGCGGAAGGGACCATCGGCAGGCTGCATGGAACGGTGTTGTTCTGGGTCATGCTGGCCGTCACCACGCTCGTGCTTCTGGCGCTGGGCCGCGCCAAGGGGGCGGCACCCGAGGGCTTGCGGCTGGCAACCTTTATCGCGCTCGGCATCGGTCTGCACAATCTGGGTGAGGGCCTGGCGGTCGGCGCCGCACTCGCCACTGGAGAAGCCGCGCTCGCGACTTTTCTGGTGATCGGCTTCACCATTCACAATGTCACCGAGGGCATTGGAATCGCGGTGCCGCTTGCTGATGAGCGCCCGCGATTTCTTCACTTCGTTGGGCTTGCGGCTTTGGCGGGGTTGCCCGCAATTGTTGGTACTATCCTCGGCACCCAGGCTGTCAGCCCCTTGTGGATCGCCGTCTGCTTTGGCATAGGCGCAGGCGCGATTTTGCAAGTCATCATCGAAGTCGCGAGCCTTCTGGCGCGCCGTTCCGGGGCAGGGCAATGGCTTTCGCCGCCCGTCGCCGCCGGCGTTATCGCAGGCCTTGGCGTCATGTACGGAACGGCACTTTTGGTCTAGCGCGCCACCTTGCGGACTCTGGCGCTGTCCCCTAAAGGCCCGCCATGCAGGACCGCATTCTGATCGTCGATTTCGGCTCCCAGTTTACCCAGCTCATTGCCCGAAGGATCCGCGAGGTGGGCGTCTATTCAGAAATTGTGCCCTTCCAGTCGTCGGAAAAGGCTCTTGATTGGCCGGGACTCAAGGGAATTATCCTCTCGGGAGGCCCCGCCTCGGTGCATGAAGCGGCAAGCCCCCGCGCGCCGGAGCGGGTGTTTACGCGCGGCCTGCCGGTGCTTGGCATCTGTTACGGCGAGCAGACCATGTGCGCCCAGCTTGGCGGCCACGTGGAGCCTTCCGACCATCGCGAATTCGGCAAAGCCTTCGTTGATGTGAAAGAGCCCAACGCCCTGTTTGATGGCGTGTGGGAAAGGGGCGAGCGGCATCAGGTGTGGATGAGCCATGGCGACCGCATCACGGCGATTCCCGCCCGTTTCAAGGTGATCGCCACCAGCGACGGCGCGCCTTTCGCCGCCATCGCCGACGAGGTTCGGCAATTCTACGCCACTCAATTCCACATGGAAGTGGTGCACACCCCGGATGGGGCGCGGCTGCTCAAAAATTTCGTGCGCGAAATCTGCGGCTGCAAGGGCAACTGGTCGATGGCCTCCTTCAAGGC
>JBKKDI010000085.1:0-8076 GCA_046708645.1 Aestuariivirga sp. | reverse complement strand
GCCGGAGACCAAGCTGCGCGCCGCCGATCTCGAAATCGATCTTCTCACCCGCAACGTGACCCGCATGGGCCGCCCGATCCTACTGCAACCGCGCGAATTCAAGCTGCTTGAATATCTGGTGCGCAATGCCGGCCACGTCGTCACCCGCACCATGCTCTTGGAAAATGTCTGGGACTATCACTTCGATCCGCAAACCAACGTCATCGACGTTCATATGTCGAGATTGCGGTCCAAGATCGACAAGGGGTTTGACGAACCGATCCTTCAAACCGTGCGTGGTGCCGGATACATGATCCGTGCAGCTTAATTTCAAGCTGCTTCAGACTTCGACCTTCCGCCTTGCCGCACTCTATCTGATTTTGTTTGCGATGTCGGTGGGCGCGTTGCTGGCTTACGTTTACTGGAACACGGCGGTGCTGCTGGAACGCCAGACCGACGAGACGATCCGCGCCGAAGTGCAGGGCCTGGCCGATCTCTACCGCCTGCGCGGCCTACCTGGCATAATCGAAACCATCCAGCGCCGCAGCCGTGAGGACACGGGATCGATCTATCTGCTGACCGATCCCGCCAACCGGCGGGTCGCCGGCAATCTCGATCTTCTGCCCGAACAAGCAAGCGCCGGCGAGGACTGGATTGAATTTCCCATCGTCGTGCGCCGGGGCGATGCGCCGGAACAGCATATCGCGCGGGCCTATCATGCTAATTTGAGTGGCGGTTACGAGCTCGTCCTGGGCCGCGACGTGGAGGCATTGCGACAGTTTGCGGGGATCATCCGCGAGACCCTGTTTGGGGCCATCGCCATCGCCCTGGTGCTGGGATTAGGCGGAGGTTTGCTGATGAGCCGCAACTTCCTGCAACGCGTCGATGCCATCACCGCCGCCAGCCGTTCCATCATGGGCGGCAATATGGCGGGCCGGATGCCGGTCTCCGGAACGGGCGATGAACTCGACCGGCTGGCACTGGCGCTCAACGAAATGCTGGACCAGATCGGCCGCCTGATGGCCGGGTTGCAGGAAGTTTCCAGCAATATCGCCCACGATCTCAAGACGCCGCTGACCCGCATCAAGGCCCGTGTCGAGGGGGCTTTGCGCTCGGGCGTCAAGAACGAATTCCGTGAGGCGCTGGAAAAGACCGTGGAAGAATCGGACCAGCTGCTGCAAACCTTCAATGCGCTGCTCTCGATTGCCCGCGCCGAGGCCGGGCAGTCGCGCTCGGCTCTGGAAGCCGTCGACGCCCGGACCATTCTCGCCGATGTCGCCGAACTCTATCAGCCCATGGCGGAAGAGCAGGGCGGCCATTTACGCACTGACATCACCCGTGAATTGCCTGTGCTGGCGGACCGCCAGCTTCTGGCGCAAGCCATCAACAACCTCATCGATAACGCCCTCAAGTACGGCGCGAAGGAGGGCGGCGGCCCGGACATTACCGTGTCGGGCACGGTGGCGGATGGCAAAGTGGTGATTGCGGTGGGCGATCGCGGCGGCGGCATTCCGGCGGCGGATCGCGAGCGCGTCATTGGCCGCTTCGTCAGGCTGGATCAAAGCCGTTCACGCCCCGGCAATGGCCTGGGCCTGAGCCTCGTGGCGGGCGTCACCAAGCTGCACGGCGGCCAACTGGTACTCGACGATAACCAGCCCGGCCTGCTCGCCAAACTGGTCCTTCCGCTGCACGAAGCTGGCGGATAAAACGCTGCGCTTCAAGATGTACTCGCCCCGCGCCAGCGGGGAGAGGAAGGGGACCCATCGCGTCAGCGATGGGGGAGGAGAGGGGCCAGCGGACTCCGGCGCTTAGGTTCATCGATGCCACTCTCCCTTCATTACTGGTGAATGGGCCATGCCCCGCGCAGGAAAACTTCGAAATGACCGTTAGCCCCTCTCCTCCCCATTGCTTCGCGATGGGTCCCTTCCTCTCCCCGCTTCGCGGGGCGAGGACATTCGGGTCCTATTCATCTCGGACTCAAGATTTTTGTTTGATCGTCGAATGTTTTCCACGGGTCGCCGACGGATGCCGCCGTTTTGGATACTGATTTATTTTGTTTTGCGGGGACTTTCGCGATCACGGTCTTCCGCAGCTTTGGCGCTGCGACAGCTTTCTGCTTCGCCGGCACGGCGGTTTTCGCCTTCGCCCGCATGGGTGGCTTCGGCTGAACAGCGGTGACCGGTTTCTCCCGCGCGATGTTTACTGCTGGGATTTCCGCCGTCACCGGTTCTATCCTTAACTTCGGCGTGTAAAGCGTCAGGCAATCGGCCAAGGCGAGCGTATTGCGCTCTTTCTTCTCTGCGGCCGTGAGGTTGGACGGGGCGCCGAGAATGGCGCCACCCGACAGGCGGTGATCCGCCTGATCGCGCGCATAGGCTTCGCAATAGGACCGCACATCGGCATGGGCGGGAACGGGCGCCGCTAACATCAAGCCGCAGAGAACCAAAAAGGTCAGCGCTCGCATGGATCCGATGGAGCCATGTGAATGTGGCGATCCGTGGGCGGTACTTTTTCTGCAGATGATCACGCGCTACAACCGGGCATGCCGGAGCCAGCCGATGACGCCATCCTGCCGCCGCCGCTCGACCAAGCGGCGGTGCAGCATTTTTGGCACGAGGCAGATTTTACGATCGAGAATGCAACGAAACGCCACCTTGCCAGCGCCATTGCCGGAGCTTCGCCATATCTCCGTCAACTGATGCTGCATGATGGCGCCTATGCGGCGCTGGCTCTTTCCGGAAATTCCGGTCCCCTGTTCGATCAACTGCTGCACGATGTGGCTGGTGCAGTAGGTATCGAGGAACAGGCAGCCTTCATGCGGGCGCTGCGCCAAGCCAAATCGCGGGCGGCACTTCTCATCGCTGTAGCAGACGTGGGCCAAGCCTGGCCCCTCGGCAAAGTAACGGATGCGCTCACCCGCTTTGCCGATGCTTGCCTTGGGGCCGCAATCAATTGGCTGTTGCGCCAGGCCGCCGCCTCCGGCAGCGCCGATCCCGCCAAAAACAGCGGCTACGCCGTTCTCGCCATGGGCAAGCATGGCGCCTTCGAGCTTAACTACTCGAGCGATATCGACCTCATCGTTCTCTACGATGTGGAAGAGAATTGTTTGGCGCCCGGCGTGGAGCCTGCGACCTTTTTCGTGCGGATGACCAAGCGGCTCGTAACTCTTCTGCAGGATGTGACGGAAGACGGTTACGTATTTCGGGTCGATTTGCGTTTGCGGCCCGATCCTCGCGCCACGCAAGTTGCGATTTCGGTTGAAGCAGCGGCCATCTATTACGAGAACATGGGGCAGAACTGGGAGCGCGCCGCCATGATAAAAGCGCGGCCCGCCGCCGGCGACATGGCACTTGGCGCGGAATTCCTCGACCGACTGAGACCCTATATCTGGCGCAAGTATCTCGATTTCGCGGCAATCGCCGATGTGCAATCCTTGAAGCGGCAGATTCACGCGGTGAAGGGCCACGGCGCGGTTGCCGTCCACGGCCACAACATCAAACTCGGGCGCGGGGGTATTCGCGAGATCGAGTTTTTCGTCCAGACCCAGCAGTTGATCGCCGGGGGCCGCAATCCGAATCTCCAGGGCCGCGGCACGCTTGCCATGTTGGATGCGCTCGCCGAGGCCCAATGGATCGCACCTGAGACGGCGCGGGAGTTGAAAGACGCCTACCGCTTTCTTCGCACCATCGAACACCGGGTGCAGATGGTGAACGATGAGCAGACGCATGTGCTGCCCAACGATACGCAAGCCTTCGAAAGCCTGGCTCGATTTGCGGGCTTCGAGTCATCCGCCGCATTCGAGGCGAGGTTGCGGGCAACCTTCGAATGCGTGCAAGGCCACTATGCGGCGCTGTTCGAGGATGCAGCCCAACTGGGAACCGATACGGGCAGTCTCGTGTTCACGGGCGGCGAAGACGATCCAGAAACGATTGAGACGCTCACCCGCATGGGTTACCGGGGCGCCAGCGAAGTCTCGGCAACCATACGCGGCTGGCATTTCGGCCGCTATTCCGCCACCCGCAGTGCCCGCGCCAGGGAACTGCTGACAGAATTGATGCCGGCGCTGCTGAACGCATTGGCGCGGACCGGCGATGCCGACCAGGCCTTTCTCGCCTTCGACCGCTTTCTCGGCGGCCTGCCGGCGGGTGTACAGTTATTCTCGCTCTTGAAGGCCAATCCCCGGCTCCTCGATCTGGCTGCGACCATTCTTGGAACCGCGCCGCGGTTGGCCGAGCAGTTGAGCCGGCGGCCAAAGGTCCTCGACGCGGTGCTCGACCCCGGCTTCTTCGGTCCGCTGCCGACGGCGGAGGAACTGCGGCGCAATATCGCCTCCGTCATTCCCGATGAAACGCCGTTGGATGAGGTGGTGGACCGCGCCCGCGTCCTGGGAAAGGAGCAGGCTTTCCGCATTGGCGTTCGCGTGCTGTCGGAAACCGTGAGCGCCACCGATGCGGGAACAGCTTTCTCGGATCTGGCGGAACTGTTGCTGGCTCGCCTGCATGGGGCTGTGAACGAGGATACCACCCGCCGCCACGGCCCCGTGACAGGTGGGCGCAGCGCCGTTTTGGCGATGGGCAAGCTCGGTGGCCGCGAAATGACGGCGGCCTCCGATCTCGACCTCATCATTGTCTATGATGCGGATGAAGCCGCCAACCAATATTTCGCCCGCCTGACCCAGCGCTTCATCGCCGCCATCACCGCGCCCACCGCCGAAGGCGTGCTCTACGAGGCCGACATGCGGCTCCGGCCATCGGGCAGCAAGGGGCCTGTGGCGGCAAGCCTCGAAAGCTTCCGCGCCTATCATCGGGAGCATGCCTGGACATGGGAGAAGCTGGCGCTGACACGGGCCCGGCCCGTGGGTGGAGACGAAAGTTTGCGGTCCGAGCTGCAAGCGGCGATCCGCGGCGCCCTTTGCATGAAGCGCGATCCGCAAGCAACGCGGGCCGATGTTCTCGACATGCGGAAGCTGATGCTTAGGGAGCAGGGGGTTACCGGCCTGTGGGACCTCAAGCGTGCGCGTGGCGGATTGGTCGAAATCGAGTTCATCGCCCAGACTTTGCAACTGATCCATGCGCCGGGCCAACCGGCGGTGCTCGATACCAACACCTTGGGCGCCCTGGAAAAACTCGTGGCCGCCAGTTGCCTTCCAGCAGGCGATGGCGAGGCGCTTCGCCAAGCCTGCTCTCTGTACCATAGGCTAACCCAGGTTTTGCGGCTCTGCGTCAGCGGGGCCTACGGCCCGGCAACCTCACCCGCGGGCCTCAACCGCATTGTCGCCAGTGCCGCGGCTTGTCCCGACATCGCCACGGCGGAGTCTCTCATTCACGACACGCAGGCGCGGGTGGCCGCCATCTTCGATGAAATGATTGGGTTTTGTCCGCGCCCGTGAACGGGGGAGAGGACTTCGAGATTCTGAAACAAGGCTAGGCCTGGCTCGGCGATGACCCCTTTCCCATATCTCCCTCCCCGCAAGGGGGAGGGAGATAAAGCGGAGCGACGGATTCACTTCCTGTTCTCCGTCCTATCGCCGTAACAGAACAGGAAGCCCCCATGACACGCAAAATGATCGTTATTGTAAGCCTCCTCAGCGCTGGACTTTTGGCTGGCCAGGCGCTTGCCGTTGAACCCTCGTTCCCACGCAATCCCAAAGTGTTCGGTAAGATCGACGCGGATTCAAACGGCAAGATCACGCTGGCGGAGATCAAGCCCAAGGCGGAGAAGCGGCTGCTCCGCCTCGACGCCGACAAGAATAATGAGATTTCTACCGCCGAAATCGACGCCTATTTGCAGAAGCGCCTCGAACAGCGGCGCGACAAGATGCTGGGCGCCATGGACGGTGACAAGAATGGCGTGATCACCATTGCCGAACTCGACAAGCTGGTCGACGCCATGTTCAATAGCGCCGACGCCGACAAGGATGGCGGCGTCAGCCTTGAGGAGGCCCGCGATTTCAGGATTGTAAAACTGCCGAAGCCGGAGGGCGAAGCCAATTGAACCAGGGAGCTACCGGCCCACGTGAATTTGCGAGGTGGCAAAACGGAAAGGCCGGTGGACCTTCATTCGGCGGGCGATGCGGAGCTTCTTCTGGCGGCCGCCCGCCGCGATGCCGTGGCCTTCGGTGAGATCGTGAACCGCTACTATAAACCTGTCTACAGGGTCACCTTGCGCATGACCGGAGGCCACGCCGATACCGAAGATATTGCACAGGAGGCATTTCTCAAGCTGTGGCGGAACCCGGCGCAGGTGCGCGAGGCGGGCGCGTTGAAAGGCTGGCTGATGCGCGTAGCTTCCAATGCGGCCATCGACCGGAGCCGCAGGCGCGTCCACGCCGATCTCGAGACGACACCGGAGGTGGCCGATCCCATGGCGCCGGCGGACGCGGGGCTCGACCGGCAGGCCGCCTCCCGCCACGTCGAACGCCGCATTGGCGCCTTGCCGGAGCGCCAGCGGCTGGCCCTGGCGCTGATCTATTACGAAGGGTTCTCGAATATTGAGGCAGCCGCCGTCATGGAAACCAGCGTTGAAGCAGTTGAGTCTTTACTGGCGCGCGCCAGACGAACTTTGCGGGACAGCCTTTCAGCGGACTGGCGCAATTTGCTGGATGGCTTAAATGCCGGAACGTGAGGAAGCGGAAATGGACGCGGCGATGAAACAGCGGATTGAGGCGGTTCTGGCGAGCTACGGCGCCGACCCGGCGCGCTGGCCCGCCTCGGAGCGCGCCCGGTTGTTGCCGCACCTTGAGCCGGCAGACGATGCTCTGCGCGATGCCCGGCTCATCGACCAGCTGCTTGACCTCGCCGCCGCTCCTTCGCTTGCCGCCGGTCTGGAGGGCAGGCTGATATCCAGCATCACGAGGAGGGCCGCTCCTGCCAGATTTTCCCTGCGCTGGAGTGCAGCACTCCCGCTCGCAGCCTCGTTCGCTCTCGGCATCTATCTGGGCGCCATGGGCACGCTCGATGATTTGCTTCCCTCCGTGGTGAGCGATGACGCCATCGTGGAAGACGATGACAGCGATGTCAGCGGTGTCACCGAAGCCACCGATTATTCCGGGGAACAGCTGTCATGACCGAGCTTGCGCCGGCTGAGCAGCCCACCGGCAGGCGCTGGACATGGTGGCATGCCGTTCTGATCGCTTCGCTGGCTCTGAACGTGGTGGTTGGAGCCGCCGCCGCGACGCGCTTTTTTTACCATCCGCACCCCGAGCGCATGGTGGGCATGAGCTATCTGCACCTGGTTCCGCGGAAATTCTTCGCCGACCTCGACAAACCGCGCCGCGAAGAGCTTGTTGCCCATGTCCGCGGCTATCGTGACCGCTTCCGTGAAGGCCAGCAGAAATCGCGGGCTGTGGCGGAAAGTTTGGCCGATGCCCTCGATGCCGCACCCTACGACGAGGCCCGTGTCCGCGCCGTGCTCGATCAATTCACCGGCAATGGCGTTGACCAAATCGGCATCGGGACCAAAGCAGCGCTCGACTTCATCACCCGCCTCACCCCGGAGGAACGAATTCAATTGGCCCAGCGCATCCGCGAACGGGCCAAGGGTGGCAAGCGGAAGTAGTTGCCATCCGTTTCCCTTCCCCCTCGCGGGGGAAGGTGGATCGCGCCGCAGGCGCGAGACGGAAGAGGGGGCTGTTCAGTGAGCGCCGTCCTGCACCTGACATGCTGAACCACCCCCTCATCCCCGGCTTCGCCGGACCTTCTCCCGCGAGGGGAGAAGAGGAATTGCTGGATGCTTCGCTAATTTAGCTCAAGCCGCCGCGGTCGCTTCGGCGATGCGCGGCAGGTGGACGGTGACCTCCGTGCCGCTGCCTACGGTGCTGCGGATTTCGAGGCTGCCGCCGTGCAATTCGATGAGTGATTTCGAGATGGCAAGACCGAGACCGGAGCCGCCCTTCGTTTTGGTGAACTGGTTTTCGACTTGCTCGAAGGGGCGGCCCAGCTTGTCGATGTCGCGGGGCGGAATGCCGATGCCGGTATCGATGATACGGATGGTGACCCAGCCGTCATCCTGGCTTGCTGCAATCTTCACGCGGCCGCCCTCGGGCGTGAATTTCACCGCGTTCGACAGGAGATTGATGAACACCTGCTTGAGGGCGCG
>JBKKDI010000084.1:0-3100 GCA_046708645.1 Aestuariivirga sp. | reverse complement strand
TGAATGCCGCTGGCTTCCGGGGATTGCCGCTGGTCATGGGATTCGCCGCGATGCTGGCAGGCGTTGAATGGCTACGCGGGCATTTTTTCACGGGCTTTCCGTGGTCGGCGCCGGGCTTGGCGGTGGATGGCATGGGGGCGGTGGCGCAGGTAGCCTCGCTGATCGGCATGACGGGACTATCCCTGCTAATCGTCCTGTGGGCGGGCCTGCCGCTGGTTTTCATTGGCCAGCGCCAGCGGATCGCGGCGGCTGGATTTCTGCTGCTTCTGCCGCTCGCCTGGGGCTACGGCCTCTATCGTTTGTCGACGGCGGTGAACGCCGATGTCGCCCACGTCGGACTCCGCATCGTGCAACCGAACATTGGCCAAGAGGCAAAGTGGCGCGAGGACAATGCGCGGGCGATTTTCGATACGCTGCTATCGCTATCAGCGGCGGCCACGGCCGAAAGCCCGCAAGGCGTTGCCGGGCGCACCCATGTCATCTGGCCCGAGTCGGCGGTGCCTTTTCTGATCGATGAAGGCGGTGCCGCCGCCCGCGAACTCCGCCAGCTGCTTGGCGGCCACACGGTTCTCGTCACCGGAGCGCTCCGCCGCGGCCTCGAGAAGCTGGAGCCTGCCGACGGTATGCCCGTCCACAACAGCATCATTGTCTTCGACGGCCTGGCCCAGGTGGTCCAGCGCTATGACAAGTGGCGTCTTGTGCCAGGGGGTGAATTCCTGCCGCTGGAATGGCTGCTGGAGCCGCTTGGTTTCCGCAAGGTGGTCACCATTCCCGGCACGTTCACGCCCGGCCCCGGCCCGGTGACATTCCATATTCCGGCGGCCCCTCCGGTTGCCATGTCGATCTGTTACGAGGCGATTTTCCCCGATGGTTTCACCGATCCGCGCCAGCGCCCGGAGTGGCTTGTCAACGTCACCAACGATGGCTGGTTCGGACATTCCACCGGCCCCTGGCAGCACCTGGCCCAGGCGCGTCTCAGGACAATCGAGCAGGGGCTGCCCATGGCCAGGGCGGCCAACACAGGCATATCGGCGGTGATCGATCCCTATGGCCGCATCCGCGCCGCCCTGGCGCTTGGCCAACAGGGCGTGCTCGACGCAGCGCTTCCGGCAGCGCTGCCGGGAACGCTCTACAGCCGTTTCGGCGATGGCGTATTTGCCGTCATGTTCTGTTTTTCTCTTGTATTTGCGGCGTTAATTCGGGTTAAGCATTGGCTCTAATTCGATTGCGCGGGTTTCGCGACTCCACTATGTCAGGATGGAGATGGCACGGCGCGACCCCAATTTCATTGACGTCCATGTCGGCAACCGCATCCGCATGCGCCGCCAGATCGTCGGCATGAGCCAGGAAAAACTGGGCGAACTGCTCGGCATCACCTTCCAGCAGGTGCAGAAATACGAAAAGGGTACCAACCGCATCAGCGCCAGCCGGCTGTATTATGCCGCCAAGACGCTCGGGGTTCCGGCGCAATTCTTTTTCGACGATCTGCCCGGCGTCGATACTAATGCCGGTTTCGGCGAGGCGCAGGAGGAGGATTCGGTCATGGCGGCGTTGATGAATCTCGACGGCGTAGCGCTCGCCCGCGACTTCCGCGATGCCGACAGCAACGGCAAGCGCAAACTCATCTCCACGATGGCCCGCCTCATCGCCGATTCCAAGGAATAGGCCCTTCGAGGCTTGACGCTGGCGCATCAAGCACCTCAGGGTGAGGAATATGATCTTTCCTCATGCTGAGGTGCGAGCGGGCGGACGCCCGCGAGCCTCGAAGCATGGCCCGCTTGACCGCACTCTCCATCACTGCCAAATACGCGGCGCCATCAAGGGGGACGAATTTCCAAACATGCTGCGCAAGAATTACGAGTTTACCAGCGAGTCCGTTTCCGAAGGCCATCCCGACAAGGTCTGCGACCGCATTTCCGACGAGGTGGTCGATCTCTTCTACCGTGAAGCGCTGGAGCAGGGCATGGATCCCAGTTTGGTGCGTGTAGCCTGCGAGACGCTGGCCACCACCAACCGCGTCGTCATCGCCGGCGAAACGCGCGGCCCCTCCTCGGCCACCCACGAAAAGATCGAAGCGGTGGCCCGCCAGGCCATCAAGGACATCGGCTATGCCCAGTCAGGCTTCCATTGGCAAACCGCCAAGTTCGAAATCCTGCTGCACGCCCAGTCAACCGACATCGCCATGGGCGTCGATGCCGCCGAGAAGAAAGACGAAGGTGCGGGCGACCAGGGCATCATGTTCGGATATGCCTGCGACGAGACGCCGGAATTCATGCCGGCACCTCTCTACTACGCCCAGCGCATACTGAAACTTCTGGCCGAGGCCCGCCACAGCGGCAAGGAAAAAGCCCTGGGTCCGGACTCAAAGAGCCAGGTCACCATCGCCTACAAAAACGGCAAGCCCGTGGGCGCCACGCAGATCGTCGTGTCTCATCAGCACACGGACGAAAACCTAACATCGAAGGACGTCTTCAAACTGGTGAAGCCCTACGTCACGAAGGCACTGCCCAAGGGCTGGATCACCAAGGACACGGTCTGGCACGTGAACCCCACCGGCAAGTTTTTCATCGGCGGCCCCGATGGCGATGCCGGCATCACCGGCCGCAAGATCATCGTCGATACCTATGGCGGCGCTGCCCGCCACGGCGGCGGCGCCTTCTCAGGCAAGGACCCGAGCAAGGTCGACCGTTCCGCCGCCTATGCGGCGCGTTATCTCGCGAAGAACGTGGTGGCGGCAGGCCTTGCCAAATGCTGCACCATCCAGCTCTCCTACGCCATCGGCGTGGCCCAGCCCTTGTCGATCTATGTCGACACCCACGGCACCGGCAAGGTGAAGGAAGGAAAACTGGAAAAAGCCATCGCATCCGTCATGGATTTGAGCCCACGCGGCATCCGCAAGCACCTGGGCCTCAACCGCCCCATCTACGCGCGCACCAGCGCCTACGGCCACTTCGGCCGCAAGCCCGAAGCTGATGGTGGCTTCTCCTGGGAAAAGACCGATTTGACAAAAGCCCTCAAAGCCGCCGTGAAGTAATGTCCTCGCCCCGCGTGAGCGGGGAGAGGAAGGGGACCCATCATGCGAAGCATGATGGGGTAGGAG
>JBKKDI010000083.1:0-2857 GCA_046708645.1 Aestuariivirga sp. | reverse complement strand
ACCCGGTCCGCACGAAGTGCGGCGGGACACCGCCGATCATCTTGACCGCCGACACCGTCGCGCAGCTGGGCTTGCCTCGACGACGCGACACAAGCGCTTCAGGACCGCGCTGAGGCGGCAAGCTTTGTAGTTTTCCTTCACCTTCTCATCTACAACACAGGTAGACTGGGTGTGGCATTCGCCACGTCACCATCGTCTTCCATTCCGATAGGTCTGCTCGTCAACGCTCGCTCGCAATGGCAGCGATTTCAGATTTGAGGATAGATCTTGAAGTTTCTAGACGTGCTCTCCTCGCCGGAGTTCTGGTTATTTTGCGGAGTAGGTTTCGCCGCGCAGCTGATCGACGGTGCGCTTGGTATGGCTTACGGGGTATCGTGCATCGCCATTCTCTCGGCTAGCGGTGTTCCGGCGCTCCAAGCCTCTGCCGTTGTGCACGCCGCTGAAGTGTTCACGACAGGCGCCGCTGGGGCGAGCCACGTGATGCACCGTAACGTGGACTGGCGCCTTTTCGCTCGCCTGGCCCCAGCAGGCGTCCTTGGCGGGCTGCTAGGAGCTTACATCATGGTCAAAGCCCCCGGCGGCATCGTGGGGCCGCTCGTCGCGGTTTATTTGACTGCTATGGGCGTGTTGCTGCTCCGTCGGGTGGTGCGCTCCGAACGTCAAGACCGCCCGGCACGCCTCACTTGGGCGATCCCTCTCGGCGGGATTGGAGGCTTCCTTGACTCCTGGGGCGGCGGGTGGGGGCCGGTGGTGGCTTCAACGCTTTTGGGCGGCGGGCAAGTTCCACGTACCGTGGTGGGGACTGTCAGCCTTGCCGAGTTCTTCGTAACGTCAGCCATCTCTGCGGCCTTTGTCATCGCGCTGTTGAGTGGCAAACTTCCGATCGATGTTAAAGCTTACGCAATGGAGGTCGCGGGGTTGGTCGTGGGCGGCCTCGCCGCCGCACCGCTCGCGGGCTTCATCGCACGTTTAGCGCCGGCACGATATCTCACCTTAGCCATCGCGGTGCTGGTGCTTGCGTTAGCTGCTTGGCAAGTCGTACGGATATTTCAATAGACTGAACAACGCGACCGGCAACATCCTTGCATCGCTCAGCTTCGAGCTCCGTTGTTGCTTGTCATGATTCGGCATCAGCGTGAATAGCTGTCACCCGCGTGGGCGTTGAGGCAATGGAACGCACCCGTCATGTATCGTTTGTGAAAGCTTGCGGCGGTGGACTTTTCAAGCACGCGAGCGTTCCCTAACGTTGTACGAAGGTGAATTCCGGCTCGGAGTTTTTGGATGGTCCGCCAAGCCAACCCCGTCGATTTCTGGCGTGGCCTTGCGCTGGTCGCCATCTTCATCAACCACATCCCAGGGATCTACTACAGCCAGTTTACCCACACCGCCTACTCGATCTCCGATTCCGCTGACTTGTTCGTATTTCTGGCCGGCTGGGCGCTCCGGCAGCTGGTCGGTGACCGCGACCGACAGCCAGCGCCTTGGTATCTGATCCTGCGATTGGGTGGTCGTGCATTTACGATCTATGCCGCGCACATCGTAATCACGATGATCGCTCTCGCGATGCTCGCCGCCGTTGCTATCGTATTGGACAACCCTCTCCTGTTAGAATGGCACAACGCAGCCGCCGTTTTCCACGATCCAGTGTCGACGCATATCGGCCTCGCTTTAGTCACGCATCAGCTTGGCTACTTCGATATCCTGCCGCTTTATATTGTATTGATGGTGATGGCGCCGGTCTTTGTGCTATTGGACCGTTACGCACCGACGCTGGTCCTGCCACTCTCGCTGGTGATCTATGGCTTAACGCTTGGATTCCAGATCGCGATCCCGACTTGGCCGGTCGAGGGCCAGTGGTTCTTCAATCCACTCGCTTGGCAGCTTCTTTTTGTGCTTGGGTTCGTGATGGCGGGGGTGGATGGCATCGGTGGCTTCTTGCGACGAAATCTTACACCGATCCGCATCATCGCGCTGCCAATCGTGATCGGCAGCGTGTTCGTGATGGTGAATGGATGGTGGTTTGACCCCACCCAAGTGCCGCATCCGAAACTATTCTTTTTGCTCAATAAGACTTATCTGACGCCGCCGCGCATAATTCAATTCCTGGCGTTAATCGCGGTGATGTCGGTGACCTATCCGTATATCCGCCAGGTTGCACGGTTGCCGGTAGACTTCCTATCCCTGCTTGGCCGCAACTCACTCTATGTCTACTACGTCAGCTCGATTCTCAGCTTAACGGGCCAAATTATCCACTTTCTGTTTCGGGGGAGTTTTGCCATCGATACCATCGTGGTAGTCATGGGTATCGCAATCATGGCGCTCACTGCATGGCTGCCGGAATGGCGCGAAAGCTTAAGGGCACGACGGGGTGCAAAGCAGGCGGCGCCTTCGTCGTAACCGTGTTATTTTATAGCTTCATTGCTCATGCCCAGGATGCTGTGCCGATACCCGTACCTTTCTCCCAGGATTGCCAAGTCGGCAGCACTTCGATCATGAGCGAACAGCCGCTACCCAACGTTGCGGCTGCCCTGCAAAAGCGTAAAGTCATCAAAATTTTGGCGATCGGCGCGGCGGCCACGGCGGGGCGGCGGGGGCGGCGAGGTGGTTACACAGAGCAGATCGAGCAAATTCTGGAGAAGGCCATTCAGGATCTCGATGTTGTCATTATCAATCGCGGCGTTACAGGCGAGCTTGCTGCCGACGCTGCGATCCGCATCAAGAATGAGGTAGCGCTGCACGAGCCCGATCTGCTGTTTTGGCAGGTCGGTACCAACGATGCGCTTGCGTTTGTCCCGATCGATCAATTGCGCGCGACCATCGCCGAGACCATTAAGTGGCTCCAGGCCCACAACGTGGA
>JBKKDI010000082.1:0-8588 GCA_046708645.1 Aestuariivirga sp. | reverse complement strand
CGGTTGCAGTCACCATCTGACTGTCGCCAGCAAAGCTGCGATTGCCAGAAAACCCAGCGAGGCGTTCAACACAATTCGAACCTGAATGCCTCGATCCAATTCGCGGATTTTGTCCGCGATTTTTTTTGCGGTCGCGTTCCCCTGCTTGATGCATTTTATGGCGTCGAGGTGCGTGGTTCTGATCACGCTGAGTGTAATTTCAATATGCCTCTTGGCGAGGATGGGATTTGAAAGCGAGGCATAGGAGGCGGTGAACTCCGCTTCCTTTGTGTAGTACGCGATAACCGGCTCGATAATGTCCGTCGGCAATATCGTCACTCTCGACTTGATGGAATCGAAGACGGCATTCTCTCCCGCCTCTCCCGTGATCATGGGCTGGCGCTCCCGGGAAAATACCATGGCGCGTGCGTTGGCGAGGGCCTGCCTGTAAGTCTTCAGTATAAAGTTGTGGCGAAAAGATTTTGTATTCTGAGTAATCTCGGTATTCAGCGCGATCAGATTTTCGATGATTTCGATGTCCTTGGTGTGTCTCCAATATAAATACGCGTAGTACTTGTTGAATATCCACGCCAACGTGGCTGCGATTGCCAGAATTAACGCACCCAAGGCCTCACCCTCGCGCACATAATCCACAAAGCCGCTCAAGCTGCCAATGTTTGTGACGCTGCCGGCCGGCACGCTCAGCTCCGCCGGAGCCTGGGATCGAGCGCGTCGCGCAAGCCGTCGCCCATCAGGTTGATCGACAGCACGGTGATCAGGATGGCGATGCCCGGGAAGGCCATGACCCAGGGATGCGAGCTCATGAGATCGCGGGTATCGGCCAGCATGGAGCCCCATTCGGGCGTCGGCGGCTGGGCGCCCAAACCGAGAAATCCGAGGCCGGCCGCCGCCAGAATGGCGTCGGAAACGCCTAGGGCTGCCTGGACGATGAGGGGTGCCAGGCAATTCGGCAACACCGTCACGGTCATCAGCCGGAACTGCCTTACGCCCGCGACCTTGGATGCCGTCACATAGTCCTTGGTGAGTTCGCTCAAGGCCGCGGCGCGCGCCAGCCGCACATAAAACGGCAGGCCGACGATAGTAACGGCGACGATGGTGTTGGTGAGATTGGGGCCGATCACGGCGATGATCAGGATCGCGAGAACAAGGCTTGGGATCGACATGATCAGGTCCATGACGCGGATGATCATGACATCCACAATACCCCCGAACCAGGAAGCGGCAAGGCCGAGAGCGATGCCGAAGATCATCGACACCGCCATGACGGAAAGGCCGATGAACAGCGAAACGCGGGCGCCATACATGATGCGCGAGAGCATGTCGCGGCCCACGGCATCGGTGCCGAGGGGGAAGCGGCTGTCGGCGCCGTCCAGCCAGATTGGCGGCAGTTTGGTGAAACCGCGATACTGCTCAAGTGGATCGTGCGGTGCTATGACGCCTGCGAAGATCGCGGTGAATACGATGACGGTCACCACAGCCAGCCCCATGACGGCGCCGCGATTCTCGCGGAAGGCGTGCCAGAAGGCGATGAGCGGCCCCGGCGGCGCGGTGGGAACGGCGGCGGCTACGTCATTGGCCATGGCGGATCCTCGGATTGATCAGGCCGTAGAGCAGATCGACGATCAAATTGACCACGATGACGACGGTCGAGATCAGCATGATGCCCCCCTGAAGCGCCGGATAATCGCGCCGGCCAATTGATTCGACCAGCCACTTGCCCACACCGGGCCATGAGAAAATCGTTTCGGTGAGAACCGCCCCGGCGAGCAAAGTGCCCATCTGCAGGCCGATGACGGTGACCACGGGAATAAGCGCGTTACGCAAGGCATGCAATCCGATCACCCGGCGCACGGCCAAGCCCTTGGCCCTGGCGGTGCGTACATAATCTTCCTCCAGCACTTCGAGCATCGAAGAGCGCGTCATGCGGGCGATGATGGCGAGCGGCACGGTACCGAGCACGATCGTAGGCAGAATCAAATGGCGCGCCGCGTCGGCAAAGGCGCCCTTCTGACCCGAAACCAGCGAATCGATCAGCATAAAGCCGGTGACCGGCTGGAAATAATATTTAATGAGATCGATACGGCCCGACACCGGTGTCAGGTGCAGAGTATTCGACATGATGAGGATGAGCATAAGCCCCCACCAGAAGATCGGCATGGAATAGCCGGTGAGTGCCAGGCCCATCATCGACTGATCGTAAACGCTGCCCCGCTTTGAGGCGGCGATAACGCCCGCGGGAATGCCAAGCGCTATCGCGAAGATCATGGCGCAGAAGGTAAGTTCGAGGGTGGCAGGAAACAGCGTCAGAAACTCATGGATGACCGGCGTCCTGGAGATGACCGAGACGCCGAAATCGCCGTGCAGCAGCGCCCAGACGTAATCGGCAAACTGTTTCCAGATGGGCTGGTCGAGGCCCATTTCGCGGCGCAGCAGCTCAAGGCGCTCCGGCGAAATGCCGCGCTCGCCCAGGCGCACCTCGATGGGATCGCCCGGTACCAGGCGGATCAGCATGAAGGTGACGAACATGAGCGCAAAGAAGGTCGGCAGGGTAAGAGCCAGCCGCTTTAATAAAAATCGGACCATATCCGCCCCTGCCCCTTCCCCCCTCGCGGGGGAAGGTGGATCGCGCAAAGCAGGCAAGCTTGCGCAGCCTGCGCGAGCTTGGCGGCTGGGGCGCGAGACGGATGAGGGGGCTGGTTCAGCGTGTCGCGTTCATGCAGTCGAGATGCTGAACCGCCCCCTCATCCGGCGCTTCGCGCCACCTTCCCCCGCGAGGGGGGAAGGTGTGCTTGTTGTCTTACTCAGTCACATCGACGCCATAGAACTCGTTGCGGCCGAAGGGGCTGATCTTCCAATCGACGACCTTCTTGCTCACCGGCTGATAGACGGTTGAGTGGGCGATGATCACGTCAGGCGCTTCTTCCTTCTGGATCGCCTGCATCTCCTCATAGAGCTTCTGGCGGTCCGGCTTCTCCGAAAGCGTCCGGGCTTGCATGAGCTTGTCGTCGAACTCCTTGTTGCACCATTTGGACAGGTTCTGGCCGCCCTTGCGGGCAGCGGCGCAGCTTCTCAGGAAGAAGAAGTTGTCCGGATCACCATTGTCGCCGGTCCAGCCGAGCAGTCCCATCTGGTGCTCGCCCTCCTGCATGCGCTTGCGATACTCACCCCATTCGTAGGAGACGAGTTTCGCGTTGATGCCAACCTTGGCAAGATCGGCCTGCATCATCTCCGCCATGCGCTTGCCATTGGGGTTATAAGGCCGCTGCACCGGCATCCACCAGAGATCGGTCTCAAGCGTTTCGACACCCGCGGCCTTGAGCATTTCCTTGGCCTTCTCGGGGTTGTACTCATAGTCCGTGACTTTATCATCGTAGGACCAGATGGTAGGCGGGATCAGGTTCTTCGCCTTCTGCCCGGCACCCTGATAGACTTCCTTCAGGATTGAATCGCGGTCGAGCGCCATGTTGATGGCCTGCCGCACTTCCTTCTTGTCGAAGGGCGGCTTCTCCACGTTCATGGCCAGATAGCCGACATTGAGGCCAGGCTGCGAGAGCAGGGTGATTGCCTCGTCCTTGCCCATGGCTTCGAGATCGGCCGGATTGGGTGCGATCATCACCTGGCATTCATCGGCCTTGAGCTTGGCGTAGCGCGCGGTTGGATCGGGTGTTATGGCGAAGATCAGATTGTCGATCTTGGCCTTGCCGCCCCAATAGCCGTCGAATGCCTTGAAGCGGATCACCGCGTCCTTCTGGTAGTCAACGAATGTGAAGGGGCCGGTACCGACCGGGATTTGATCGAACTGCTCGGGCGTGCCCTTGTCCGAGAGATATTTGGCGTACTCAGCCGATTGAATGGTGGCGAAATCCATGGCGAGGTTGGCAACGATCGGCGCATTCGGCTCATTGAGCGTGAACTTCACGTTGAGATCGTCAACCTTCTCGATCGACTTCAAGAGGTCCGGCATGCTCATGTCGTTGAAAAAGTCATAAGCGCCGCCGGAAATCTTGCTGTAGGGATGCTCGGCCTTCCATTGGCGTTCGAAGGACCAGACCACGTCGTCGGCGTTGAAATCGCGCGTGGGCGTGAAGCCGTTGACACCCGAATGGAACTTGACGCCTGGGCGCAGCTTGAAGGTGACCGTCTTGCCGTCAGGCGATACTTCCCAGCTTTCAGCAAGGCCCGGCACCACATTGGTTGAGCCCCGCTCGAATTCGACGAGCTGGTTGAAGACGGGCCGCGCGGCATCAAGGCTGGTGCCGGTGATGTTCATGGCGGGTGTGAAGTTCTCGGGCGAACCCTCCGAGCAATAGACCAGCGATTTTGCATTGGCGGCGCCCGCGGCGAGCATTGTCGATACAAGCAATGCCGCGCCGAAGAGTTTGGTGAGTTTCATGGATACGTACTCCCTGATTTTTTTGGACGCCCAGCCGGGGCGTAAAAACATCTAAGCACGTTTTTTCCGGGCGATCAAAAATTCAAAATACCTCACCCTGAGGTGCCGCGGAACGCGGCCTCGAAGGGTCTGCCGCAATACCGCCAATGCTTCGAGGCTTCGCCTTCGGCAAAGCACCTCACCCTGGAGGCCTTTGCACAAGCCACCTTCTCCCACCTTCGGCGGGAGAAGGCGCTTTCGTGCAAAAGTCTCCAGCATGAGGAATAGTCGCTGGCGTTCACCCGAACCGAAGCAGCTCCATATCGCTTAGCGCCAACCCCTCGCCGGTAATTTCAGCGGGGACGGGCTCCCCGCGAACCAGAGCCGCCGCGAGGAGGGAGAGGGCAGGCGAGGTTTGGATGCCATAGCCGCCCTGGCCCACAAGCCAGAAGAAGCCTTCAAGCCGTGGGTCATAGCCAACGGCCGGATTGCCGTCGGCCACGAAGGACCGGAGTCCGCCCCAGCTGTGTTCAACGCGCGTCACCTCGAAATCCACAGCCCGCTGGAAGCGATCGAGGCCCTCGGCCAGCGTCATCTCATCGGCGAAGGCATCGTGGGGATCGACGGGTTCGGCATCGGCCGGTGATACCAGCAGCTTGCCGCTCTGGGGCTTGCAGTACCAGGTCTCGCCCACATCGCCCGCCAACGGCCAGGCCACGGGGTCCATGCCGTCCGGCACCGGAATGACGGCGATGGAGCGGCGCCTGGGTTGCAATCCGGCGAGCCTTGTCCCTGCCAATCCCGCGATATGATCGCCCCAGGCACCCGCCGCATTGATAATGGTGGCAGCGCGGAAAATTCCCTTGGGTGTCGTTACGGACCAGCCTCCGTTGCCGCGGTCAAGCGCCTCGACGGGTGCTGCACAGAGAACCGCTCCGCCGCGCGATTTGAAGAGGCGCAGATAGCTCTGGTGCAGAAGATCGACATCGATGTCGGCGGTGCCGGGATCGAGAATGGCGCGCTTGATGTAACTCTGGCGCAGCAAGGGAAACTTGGCTTGCGCTGCAATCGCGGTGATCTCTTGCAAGCCTTGCTGTCCCGCCATCAACGTGTCGAAGTCTTTTTCCTGTCCGTCGGGCATCAGGAACAATGTTTGGCGCGGCGTCAAAAATCCGCCATCGCTGAAATACGCCCTTGAGGCGCGAGTGAGTGCGCGAATGCATGGCGGCCCGTAATTGGGCTCATAGGACGCAGCCGACCGTCCGGTCGAATGGAAGCCAGGCCTTTCTTCCATGTCGAGCACGAGAACCTTGCTTGTTTCCGCCAGATGCGCCGCCACCGATGCGCCGGCAATGCCAGCGCCAATGACGATCATGTCGAACTCAGTCATGGCTTCCCATATCCGGCGGCGCGCCTCTTGCGCAAGAAGGCGGCTTTGGCCAATCTGCCGCTCCCATGACAAATGTTCCCTTGCATTTTCCCCTCGCCGAATATGAACGCCGCATCGCCAAGACGCGCGCCGCCATGGCCAAACGCCACCTCGATCTCATCGCCGTGTCGGACCCTTCCAACATGGCCTGGCTCACGGGTTATGACGGCTGGTCGTTCTATGTTCATCAGGCGGTGCTGCTGGGCCTTGAGGGCGAGCCCGTGTGGTGGGGCCGCGCCATGGACGGCAATGGCGCCAAACGCACCGTGTTCATGGTCCCCGGCAATATCGCTGGCTACCCCGACCACTACGTGCAGTCGCCCGAACGCCACCCCATGGATCATTTGGCGCGCGAGATCGTGGCGCGCGGCTGGGAAAAAGCGCGGATCGGCGTTGAGATGGACAATTACTGGTTCTCCGCGGCGGCCAACGAGACCCTGCGCCATCGTCTCACGGCAGCCACTTTTTCCGATGCGACGGGGCTGGTGAACTGGCAGCGCACGGTGAAGAGCGATCATGAGGTGGCCTTCATCCGCAAGGCGGCGCGGATCGTCGATGCCATGCATGCGAAAGTTTTTGAGTTGGTGGAGCCCGGCTTGCCCAAGAATGTGCTGGTCGCGGAAATCCAGAAGCAAGCCATTCTGGGTGCGGAAGGCAACTGGGGCGATTATGCCGCCTTCGTTCCCATGCTGCCGTCGGGGGCGGATGCCACGGCTCCCCATCTCACCTGGGATGACCGGCCCTTCCAGAACAATGAAGGCACGTTCTTTGAACTGGGCGGCTGCTATCGCCGTTATCACGCGCCCCTGTCGCGCACGGTTTATCTCGGCCAGCCGCCGCAAAAATTCCTCGATGCCGAAAAAGCCGTGCTGGAGGCCACCGCGGCAGGTCTCGACATGTGCAAGCCCGGCCAAACCTGCGGCGAGGTGGCGGATGTCTTCTTCGACACGCTGAAACGGCGGGGTTTCGAGAAAGACTCGCGCGCCGGCTATTCCATCGGTCTCTCCTATCCCCCCGATTGGGGCGAGCGCACCTTATCCATCCGGCGCGGTGACACCACCATCCTTGAACCCAACATGACACTGCACTTCATACCGGCGCTGTGGCTCGACGATGGCGGGCTGGAACTATCGGAAACCATCCTGATCACGCCCACGGGTACCGAATGCTTATGCAAGACGCCCCGGCAGCTCGTCATCAAGAATTGAGAATCACACATGGCCAAATTCAACCAGCCAGTATCAGGACTCGTAACGCCGCGCTTCGGCGGCATCGCCACCTTCATGCGCCTGCCCCATGTGCCGCTCGATCAGGCAAAGGACATCGACATCGGTATCGTCGGAATCCCCTGGGATGGCGGCACCTCCAATCGGCCCGGCCCCCGCCACGGCCCCCGGCAGATGCGCGACCAGTCCTCCATGGTCAGGCGCATGCACCAGACATCGCGCGTGGTTCCCTACGATCTCGCCAACGTGGCTGACCTCGGCGATTGCCCGGTCAATCCGGCGGACGTCAACGACGCGCTTAAGCGGGTCGAAGGTTATTTCAAGAAACTCGTGGGCAAGGGCATACGGCCGCTCACGGCGGGCGGCGATCATCTCTGTTCGCTGCCGGTGCTGCGCGCCTTGGGAGAAAAGCACCCGGTGGGCATGATTCATTTCGATGCCCACACCGATCTCTATGATGATTATTTCGGAGGCTTCAAATATACTCATGGCACGCCGTTCAGACGGGCTATCGAAGAAGGCGTGCTCGATCCCAAACGCACCATCCAGATCGGGCTTCGCGGCTCCATGTACGATCTCGACGATTTCGAATACGGCGAGAAGATGGGCGTCAGGCTCGTGCGCATCGAAGAAGCGATGGAAAAGGGCCCCAAGGCGATCATGGCGGAGGCGCGCAAGATCGCCGGCGATGGCCCCGTCTATGTAAGTTTCGACATCGACATGCTCGATCCCGTCTATGCGCCGGGAACCGGCACGCCGGAAATCGGCGGCTTCACCACGTTCCAGGCGCAAGCGATGCTCCGTGAACTGAGGGGTTTGCAGATCGTTGGCGCCGATGTGGTGGAAGTCTCGCCGCCCTTCGATCCCTCCGGCATGACGGCCTATGCGGGCGCCGTCATGATGTTCGAAATCCTGTGCTCGATGGCCGAGGACGTGGCGCGGCGGCGGGGGACGTGAATAACCATGGCGTCATCCCGGCGAAAGCCGGGACCCATTCTTCCCCATGACGGTTCCTCAACGATGAATCACGCGAATTGCACCGTGGGTCCCGGCTTTCGCCGGGATGACGAGTTGGGGATCAAATGAATCGACTTGCCGGCACGATCCGACGGCTGACCGGCTGGCGCCGCGGGCTCGTTGCACTGGCGGCGGGAATGGCGGCGGCGCTGTCGATGCCGCCCGTCGATCTTTGGCCGGCACTGTTCATTGCCGTGCCGGTTGTGCTGCTGCTGCTCGAAGGGCTGCCACCCCGTTCATTTGCCGCACCCTTTCTCACCGGCTGGCTCTTCGGCGCCGGCTATTTCATCCTTGCCCTGCACTGGATCGGTTATGCCTTCTTCGTCGATGCCGCGACTTACCTGTGGATGATGCCCTTCGCGGTCATGGGCCTCGCCGCCGCCATGGCGGTCTATTGGGGATTGGCGGGGCTGGCGGTGAATGCCGCTGGCTTCCGGGGATTGCCGCTGGTCATGGGATTCGCCGCGATGCTGGCAGGCGTTGAATGGCTACGCGGGCATTTTTTCACGGGCTTTCCGTGGTCGGCGCCGGGCTTGGCGGTGGA
>JBKKDI010000081.1:0-11755 GCA_046708645.1 Aestuariivirga sp. | reverse complement strand
CGATATGTGGGTCGGCCATGTGGGCTCTTGTCATTACCACCATGTCGAGCTTGCCTTCCGCTATGGCATGGCGCGCGGTCGCAACATCATTGATGCGGGCCGCATGGAATACGGGGAATTTGGTGAGGCTGCGCACCTCGCCCGCGAAATCGAGATGCGGCGAGGCCTTCATGCCCGCCACGGGAATAACCTCCGCCAGCGGCGTATCGTGGTCGATGCGACCCTTGATGATGTTGAGAAAGTCGATGAGTCCTGAGTTCTTGAAGCGCTGGCAGATTTCGATACCCTCGGCGCGGCTCAGCCCTTGCTCCCAGTCCTCGTCTGCGGCAATCCGAAGGCCTACCAGAAAATCCGGGCCAACACGCTCGCGGATGGCTTTCAGCGCCCGCAAGCCGAAACGCATCCGGTTTTCAAGCGTTCCGCCGTATTCATCGCCGCGCCTGCCGGTGGCTGGCGACCAGAAGCCGTCCATGAGGTGGCCATAGCATTCGAGCTCAAAGCCATCGAGATGGGCAGCCTTCATGCGTTCGGCGGCTTCGGCGTAGTCCTTGATGATGCGCTCGATATCCCAGTCTTCCATTTCTTTCGGAAAGGCCCGGTGGGCGGGCTCGCGCACGGATGAAGGCGCGAGGACAGGCAGCCAATCGTCCTTGTTCCACACGGTGCGGCGGCCCAAGTGGGTAAGCTGGATCATCACCGCAGTGCCATAGTCATGGCACTCATCGGCGAGCTTGCGGAGCCACGGCACGATTTCATCCTTGTAGGCAAGAAGATTGCCGAAGACGGAAGGTGAATCGCGCGAGACGACGGCCGAGCCCGCCGTCATGGTGAGGGCAATGCCGCCCTTCGCCTTCTCCACATGGTAGAGGCGGTAGCGGTCTTTCGGCATCCCGTCTTCGCTGTAGTTCGGCTCGTGGGCCGTCGACATGATCCGGTTCTTTAGTGTCAGGTGCTTCAGGCGGTAAGGCTGGAGCAGGGGATCGCTGGAGCGGACGAGAGTGGTCATGGGAAAATGTTATAGCTCAACAGGGTTGTGCGCAAAGAGCGCCATCATTCTAGTTTTTTGAAAATTCGGCGATACGCCGGGTGGTGTCGGGATCAAGGAAGCTTTCGACCGTGATATCGGTTTCCAGTTCGATGCTCCGCTTGAGATCGACCGACGCAACGTGATTGAGGGCCCGCTTCATGGCGTGCAACGAGCGCTGCGAAAGCGCCACCAGCCTCTGCGCCACGGCGTGCGCCTCGCTCATCAGCTTGTCATCGGGCACCACCCGCCAGGCGACGCCCTTGTCTAGGAGGGTCCGCGCGCCATAGCGCTCTCCGAACACCATCATTTCGCGGGCGGCGTGGAGGCCGGCGAGCGCCGGAAGCAGCGAGGTTACGCCGCCAGTGACGAACATGCCCCATTTCAATTCCGGGAAGAAGGCCTTGGCGCTCTCGGCCCAGATGGGAAAATCGCAATTGATCGCCCATTCGAATCCGCCGCCCACCGCCCAGCCGTTGATGGCACCTATAACTGGTTTTTTGCCGAAGCAGATCGCCTCGCTCACACGCTGGATGGCGCGGACATGCTCGCGCGCCGCCGCCTCGCTGGCCGGTTGAACGTGTTCGCCCAGATCGTCTCCGGCGCAAAAGGCGCGGCCCGCACCGGTCATGATGATCACCTGTGTCGCATCCTCGGCATTGGCATGATCGAAAGCATGGGCCAGTTCGTCGATGAGCTTGCGGTTCATGGCATTGAGGTTTTTCGGGCGATTGAGGGTGATTGTGCGGACCCCGCCAGGCCCCGTTTCACTCAGAACGGTCTGGTACATGATATCTCCTCAATAACTCCGTATCACCCGGCGGGTTTTTCCCTCGCTGCGCGGAAGCGACCGGGGCGGCGAGATGGTCACCCGCGCGCTGCCGCCAAGCTGGCGCTTGATCGCGGTTTCGAGTGCGGCGGCAACGCCTTCCGCATTTGCACCTTCGCTCAGTTCCGCTTCAAGCGGCAGTGAATCGTAGGGAGGAGGAGCTCGCAGCGTGATGCGGTATTCTCCGGAAAGCTCGCGGAACTGGCTGACGATGCCCTGCACCATTGCCGGAAACATGTTCAGGCCCCGCACCACGACCATATCGTCGGCCCGCCCCACGACGCGAAATCGCGTCAAGCCGTTTGCGGTGCCCGTGATGGCAATGAGATCACCGGTGCGAAAGCGGACAAGCGGCTGGCAATCGCGGGCAAGGTGGGTCAGCACCAGCTCCCCGGTCTCGCCCTCCCGCCAAATTCTTGGTCCCCCATCTTCGGGGGATACGATTTCAGGATAGAGCACGTCGGCGGCGACGAAATGCAAGTCGTTCGACGTTTCACTCTGTGCCGCCATGATGGTGAGGACATCGGAAACGCCGTAGTTGGCGTTGCGGACCGTAAACCCCCAGACATCCTCAAGACGCGCGCGAAAAGCGGGCTCATCAAGCCCTGCCTCGCCGCCGAACAAACCGAGCTTCAATCCAAGATCGCGGGGCCTAAGGCCGGGAAAGCGGTCGGCGATGATGCCTTCGAGCACCGCGGGGTAGGAGGGCGTGCAGTGTATGGCGGTGACTTGGAGATCGCGGATCACCGAGATCAGCCGCTCCGAGGCGCCGACACCAAAGGGGATGACGGTGGCGCCGCTCGCTTCAAGGATCGCGTGGTCCGTATAGCCGCCCATCCAAAGCTGGTAATTGAGGCAGTGCACCACGCGGTGACCCGGCCCCAATCCGGACAGTCGCATGGCGCGGGCGCCCACCTCGGCGAACATGCGGGCGTCGGCGGCGGACAGGGCGATGTTCATCGCAGCTCCGGTGGAGCCCGAGGTGCGATGGATGCGCGACACGGTTTCCGGCTTTGCGGCAAGATAGCTGCCGAAGGGCGGATGAGCTTGCTGGTCGTCCCGCAAGGCATCCTTGCCGGTCAGCGGGAGGCCGGCCAACTCTTCGATCCGGCCGGTCAGTCTTAAGCCGCGATAGAAGCCGGAGTTGCTGCGGATATAGTCAGCCTGACGCCCCCAGCGTTCTTGTTGAACGCGTACAATATCTTCCGGGCCCGCCGTCATGAAGTTGCCGTCACAGGATTGAGGCGGAAGGAGCCCCAGGCCACTTCGTTGCCGGCAGTTGGGTCCCGTGGCACGAGGAATGAAAAGAGCAGCCCCACGGCGGCGATGGCGGTGCCGATCCAGAACACCCACGTATAATGAATGTCCCACAGCAGCCCCAACGGGATCGGGATGAAAACCGCGGCGATATGATTGATTGAGAAGGCCACTCCTGCCGTGGGCGCCATATCCTGCGGATCGCCGATTTTCTGGAAATAGGTCCGGTGGGCGATCGACATGGAGAAGAAGGCATTGTCGAGCATATAAAGAACGGCGGCGATCCAGGCGTTGTCCACCAGCGCATAGGCAGCGAAGACCGCCATCAGGCCCAGATGTTCGATGATGGTCGAGCGCCGCTCGCCCCAATCCTGGATAAAACGGCCGAGGCGGGGTGCTATGAGCGTCGTAAATACCGCATTGGCAAGCAGCAGCAGGGTCATGGCGGCGATGCTGAATCCGAACTTCTGAACCATCATCAAGACGGCGAAGACGATGAAGATCTGGCGCCTGGCTCCGCCGATGAACGTGATAACATAGTAAAGCCAGTAACGTTTACGCAGCACCAATCTCTTGCGCTGAGCGACTTTGCCTTCGAAACGCGGAAAGACGATCCAGACAAACAGCCCAATTGCCGCGGCGACCAGGCCCCCTGCGAGGAAGACCCACACGTAATCGAGCTTCAGCCACTTCCAGGTGATGAAGATGAGGCCGTAGGCGGCGATGGTCGAAAGCGAAGCGATGGCATAGATGCGGCCCATGCGGCTTGGCGCATTGGCCTTGTCGAACCATTGCAGCGCCAGGGATTGGGCCACGGTTTCGTAATAGTGAAAGCCCAGGGACTTGAGAACGGTGGTGGCATAGAAGCCCGCGGCGTATGGGAAAAATCCGGTGATGGCAACGCCTATGCCGATGGTCAGCACCGAGAGGATGCCCAGCGTCTGCTCACGCATGAAAATCAACAGCAGTACGGCGGCGAAGGCGAGGAAGCCCGGTATCTCGCGAACCGTATGAAGAATGCCCTGCTCGGCACCGCCGAAGCCGATCACATCCACGGCATAATTGGTGTGGAGCGCGTTCCAGGTCGAGTAGGCGAAACCGTTGGCCGCGGCCATCAGGCCCAGCGCCATGAAGGGCGTCCGCCAGCCACTGGCTTTGATCGCGGGCGTTGGGTCTTCGCTCATGGCCCCCTATAGCAGAGGCATCAGCGGCGGGTGAACGGTTTTACCATGCGTCAAGCGCAGGGGTGGTAACGGCGAAAAAGAATAGGGCCCGGGAGATTTCTCCGCCCGGGCCGCAGCGAATCGGGAATTCCGATTAACCGCCGCTCGTATTGTTGTCCTCCGTGGCGGCCGGGGCGTCACCGCCTTTCATGCGATTGCCGCGCTTGCCGTGCCTTTCCCGGCGGTCTTCCTTGCTTAATACACCATCGTTGTTGTGGTCCCTGTTGGCGACGATCTGGGCCAAGGGCGCCTTGTATTCCTCGAGCGTCACCTGGGCGTTGCCATCCCGGTCGAATTCCTGGAATTCGCGCACCATGCGTTCCTGGTTGGCTTTCAGCCACAGGCCCTTGAATTCCTCGAGCGACAGGGTGGAATTCTTGTCGCCGTCAAATTCGCCATGCCGCTCCGTGCGGTTTTGATCGATCTCCTCCTGAGAGATTTTGCCGTCCTTGTTGGCGTCGTAGCGTTCCGCCATCTGCATCATGCCGTGGTGCCCGCCGCCATGGCGCCAACCCTTGTTGGCGTTGGCGATGCCGGCAATCCCCCCGATCAGCAGCAAGCTGGAAACACCGGCGGCAAGGGCAATCTTGGTTTTCTTCTGCATGGATTTCTCCTATTGGGTTCATACATCGAGCCAAAGATGAAACTGTTATCCCGTTCCGTCGCCTCGGGAGGTGAATTCTACGTAAGGTGGCGGTTGGGCCTAATCAAGACGGCTCGAACGACACCAGTTCGCGCATCAGGCTGCTCAAGGTTTCCTTGGCCGATGTCTCTTGCGGAATGGGGCGGCACACATCGCGGGCGGCAAGGCCAATGCGCGCTGTCATGATACCGTTGACCGCACCTTCGCCGAAACGGGCCGAAAGGCGCCCCAGCAAACCTTTGCCGACGATATGCTGAATAAGATTGTCGGAGAGTGCGAGGCCGCCGGTGACGGCGAGATGGCCCAGCACCATGCGGGCTAGGCGCAGGGTGGCCAGCGTCGAGGGGCGTCCGCCATAAAGCCTCGCCAGTTCGCGGAGCATGCGCAGGTTCTGGGCCACGACGAAAAGGATGTCGAGCACGGCGGCCGGCGTCACCGTGGTGATAAGCGTGACGCGGCGGGCGGCGCGGGCCACGATGCGATGGGCATCGGCGTCACGCGGCGACACCAGATAAAGTTCGGCCAGCCGTAAACGGTCCCGGGGCTTCATGATGTCGGTTTCGTGCTGGCGGAGCTGATCCAGCCCCCATCGCGCATCAGGGCGGGTGCCACAGATGGCAATGAGACCGTCGATGGCTCTTAGTGCTGAGGGAGCATCGCCGGAATTGATGGCGCGGGCCGCATCGGTCTGAATGTGGGTGATGCGGCTAAGCCTGGCCAAACTCCAGATTTCCCGCGCGATGATGGCAAGGGCCGAAAAGCCCGCGAGTGCGGCGATGCCGAGGGCAATCCACCCCAGGGTAATCGAGCGAATAAAAAGATCCTCGATCAGGCGGGTAATCGCCAAGCCGCTCCACAGTGTCAAGAGACTTGCGAGCGATGCCAGCAACAGGGTGCCCCATCGCCGGTTTCGCGACGTTGGCGGCAGCACCGGTGGTACAACTACGGGTTCGCCTACAAGTTCTTCAGCCTCGAAGGTTATGCCAGGGATGGCGCTGGATTTGCGCTTTGGCGGGGACTTCGGCTCTTCGATGGCGAAGGCCGTGGGCTTGCGGGAGCCTTCACTCATGCGAGTCTGTCTCCGATCAGGAATTCAATGGCGCGGTCGAGGCGGATATGGGGGAATATCTCTTGCTTCGGCAAGGGCGGGCGAAAACGCACGAATTTGAGATGGCCTTCAAGACTGCCATCGAGTGCCCGGTGCGGATTTTCTGGAAGATCGCCGGGAAAAATCGCGGCTTCGGTTTTGCCGTCGAAGACCTGTGCATCGATGGTTTCGCCCTTCTCCGGAGTCCCGGCGATGCAGTCGAGCTCCTCGCCCTTGCGGGTGACACGGGCCTCCCTGGTCGACCGGATGGCGGCAATCGCCGCCACATCGATTGCGGCGCCCGAAAATTCCGCACGCGTGGCCGATGCCCCGACGATCAAACGGAGGATCGCCTCAAGCCGGTCGTGACTGGTATGATGCAGCAGATCGGCCTTGGTGGCCGCGAACAGAATGCGATCGATCCGCCGGCCGAACAGGTTGGACGCAAAGGAATTGGAACCCTGACGGAAACACGATAGGATTTGCGTCAGCGCCACCTGCAAATCTTTCACGGCACTTGCTCCCGCGTTGAGCGGGTGAAGCGCATCGACGAGAACGATCTGCCGGTCAAGCTTGGCAAAATGTCCGAAGAAAAAAGGTTTGACGATGCGGTTCACATAGGAATGGTAACGGCGCGCCATGAGCGCGCCAAGCGAACCCTTTGGAAACCTCGCATCAGCCGCGACATCGAGCGGCGCGAAAGCGAGAAGCGGGGAACCGGCATAGTCGCCGGGCATGAGAAAACGCCCCGGCGGCAGGGCCGATAGCGACAGGGCCCGGCAATTTGCGAGGTAGGCTGTAAAAAGTTTGGAGGCGCGGATGCTTGCGGATTCATCGGCCGGGGCCGAAGCATCAAGCCCGCGCAGATGGGCATGCCAATCGGCGGCGCGGGAGCGGCGTGGCTCCTCGCGGCTTGCGGCGAGCGTTGCCGCCGACCATTCGGCATAGGTGAGATTCATCAACGGGAGGTCAAGCAGCCATTCACCGGGATAGTCAACGATATCAATATGAAGACGGCCGTTGCTTAAGTGACGGGCGAGGAAACCCATGGGCGTATATTCAAGGGTGAGACGGAGCTGGCTGATACGCCTTGTGCTATCGGGCCAATGGCGGTCAGGCGCCGTCAGAGCCTCGAGATGATCCTCATAACGAAAGCGCGGCAGATCGTCATCGGGCTGCGGTTCGAGGAACACCCGATTGATCCGGCCACCGCTCAATGCGGCGAAGGCGGGAAGACGTCCGCCTTTCAACAGCGCTTGCACGAGTGCGGTGATAAACACAGTCTTGCCCGCGCGCGACAGGCCGGTGACGCCGAGGCGCAAACTTGGATTCGCCAGTCCCGCCGCGAAGTCCCTAAGCCCTCCCGCAGCAAGGCGGCCACCATCGATAAGACCGGAAAATTTCACCGCCGCCAACTTGCGGCAGGACGCCTTTGAAAACAAGCGCTAGCCGCGCTCGACCTCCATAATGTCTCTCGGCCTCACGAAGCGGGCAAGCGTGCCGGCGCCCTCGGCAACGGCCGCCCAGCTTCCGGCGCCCAGCTTGATGACGGCAAGTGCCGCGGTTGGATACTTTGCTTCGAGCAAGTCCCGCAGTTTCTTGTCGCCCTTCCGCACAAGACGCAAAGCCAATCCTGCAATCGAAGGATTATGACCGACCAGCAGAACGGATTTCGCATCAGCGGCGAGGCGGCGAAGACAGTTGAGGAGTTCTTCGCCATCACCGAAATCATAAATATCCCGTACGAACAAAACTTTCGGCGCGCCGCCTAGCTCCTTGGCCGCGAGCTCCCACGTCCTCTTGGCCCGCGATGCCGGGGAACAGAGAACAATATCTGGCATAAGGCCGTTGGCCGCCATGTATTTGCCCATGGCCACGGCGGCGCGTTTGCCGCGGCCGTTCAGCGGCCTGTCGATATCCTCCCGCCCTGTTTCAAGCGCGCTTGCCTTGGCATGACGCAAGAGCATGAGGTTGAGCATGAGGTTCATTGCCCACGCCAATATGACAGTACGATGTCGGCCCGGTCATTCTTTAAAATTTTAGTCGATCAATCAGCAATTCGCAGATGAATTGCTGATACCACGGAATACCAAAATAAGGTGCAAACCGATGCTGGCTGTAATCCAAGAGCTGTCGAGAAGCATTCACAAGCTGGCCAGACAGACCGGTGGAAACGTCTCCATCCTCCTGGCCATCGCGGCGCTCCCCTTGCTTCTGGCGGCCGGAGCGGCGATCGACTACATCCGCGTGGTGCATGCCCGAACCCAGATTCAGGCCGCTGCGGACAGCGCGGCCCTGGCCGTGGCGCTAGCGGACACCAACAATGTGGACGAACAAAAGCTGGCCGGTGCCACATACTTTAAGTCGAATTTCCACAATTCGGAACTTGGCGGCGTTGAGCCCACGATCACAGTGGACGAAGACAAGGTCGTGGTGGCGGTAACATTCGATTATCCAATGACCCTCATGGGCCTGGCGGGCATCGCCACTATGCCGGTTGGAGGTTTGGCTGAAGTCGAGCTCAGCAAGGACACCAAGGTCGAGGTCGTCCTGGTGCTGGACTATTCAGGGTCCATGATAAAGAACGACAAATACATCCGGATGCGTGACGCCGCGACAAAAATGATTGGCAAGCTTGCCGCCGCGAAAGACTCGATAGCCAAGTTCGGCATCGTTCCGTTCTCGGCCATGATCAGGACATCGATGTCCGCCGCATACGTAACACAAGCCTCGGCCGGGCCAACATGGACAGGCTGCACGCAGGACAGGCAGTATCCATGGAATATTGGCGTCGCCACACCCAACGGGACGCCAGAATCGATGTGGGGATTTATCGACGTTTGGCCTGTCGGGAATTCCGAAAACGCCGCACCAAAGTACGATTGCGCCAAGTATAAAACGAACAAGCTCGATATCATGCCGCTGACCGCCGATGCCGCCGCCGTCCAAGCGCGGCTGGCGGAGATGACTCCCGTCGGCAACACCAATATTCCCCTGGGCGCCGAATTCGGCTGGAATCTCCTCGATCCTGATCCGCCGTTCTCCGAAGCCGCCCCCTATGATGACGAGCAAACCAAGAAGTTCCTGGTGCTTCTCACCGACGGCGTGCAGACATCGCGGCAATGGGGAGATAAGGGCAACCGTTCGGTCGACAACGGCAATGATAATTTAAAAACCGTTTGCCAGGGCATGGCCGCGAAAGACATTACCGTTTTTGCGATCGCTTTCGACATAAAGGCGGCGGCCGTCACCGATCTCCTGAAGGCTTGCGCACCAGGAAATTATTTCGAGTCGGATGAATCGGGCGCTGAAATCAGCGCCGTATTCAATGCGATTACCACCCGCATTAAAACCTCGATGCTGCGCCTGACGCGCTGACCGCGGCCGTCAACGCCCTATGCCGGCAAGGTCGTAGGGCGTGGTCTGATAAACTTCGTTGATCCAATTGCCAAACAACAGGTGGGCGTGGCTGCGCCAGCGGTTTTCAGGTTGGCTTCTAGGATCGTTCCTGGGAAAATAATTGGCCGGAATACCGATTGTCCTTCCGGCGTTCACGTCCCGCCAATATTCCTCGCTCAGCGAGTGGGTGTCGTACTCGATGTGATTGAACATGTAGAGCGAACGGTGCGGCTGGTCGTTGATGAGGCAGAGGCCCGCCTCGTCGGATTCCATCAACACCTCAAGGCCCTTGCCCGCCGGCAGATCGGCCCGGTGGTTTTCGGTCCAGCGGGAAACGGGAATCGAAAAGTCGTCGGAGAACCCGCGGAGATAGGGTGAAGCCGGATTGAGATTGCGGTGACGGTAGACGCCGAAGGCCTTCTTCGAGAGGGGATGTTTGGGCACGCCGTGGAAATGATGGAGCGCGGCTTGCGCTCCCCAGCAGATATTCATGGTGGAATGCACATGAGTCTGGGTCCAGTCGTAGATACGGGCCAATTCCTTCCAATAGGTGACATCCTCGAAATCGAGAAGCTCAACGGGAGCGCCGGTGACGACGAAACCGTCGAACTTCTGGGAAGCCACATCTTTCCAATCGCTGTAGAAGGCGAGCATGTGTTCGGCCGAAGTGTTCTTCGGCGTGTGGTTGCTGATCTTGACCAGCGTCAATTCCATTTGCAGGGGTGTGGCGCCGATCAGGCGGGCGAACTGCGTTTCGGTCTTGATCTTGTTGGGCATCAGATTGAGAAGGCCAAAGTGCAAGGGCCTTATATCCTGGCGCAGCGCTGTTGCCTCGGTCATCAGCATGACGCCTTCGTTCTCGAGGGTCTGGCGGGCGGGCAGGTCGTTGGGAATGCGAATGGGCATGCTATTGCCGGTCGATGGCGCTGGACAGCAGATCGACGAAGCCCGTTTCCGATGTAACGCTGGGCACGTCTTTCATTTGCACCTTGTAGCCGAGGTTCCGGGCGATGGCCTCATAGAGCGGCGTGCGGTGCTGCAACAATTGCTCGAAACCCCAGACGGCGAAACCGTCGGGATCAACCTCGTCGTCGTGCGTGATTTTGTTGATCGCCTTGTACTCGGCCCATTTCGCATCGAGGAAAGCGGGCTGATAGTACATGGGCTTGGGGTTTTTGCGGAAACGTTCCACCAGCATTTGAGTGTGCCGCGGGTTGCCCTCGATATAGAGCATGACGGTATTCTCGGAGAGGCTTTTGAGCACGGGATCGCCGCTATCGCTAGGGTTAACGACCTCGCACAGGCTGCCGCCGGAATCGCAGACAAAGTGCGTGTACTGATAAATATCATGGGTGCGGCCGATGAATTCCGGCACGTCGAGAAGCGCGCGGATTTCGGCGTCGCGGTGCTGGTTCTGGCGGCGCTTGTATTCGGCGAAGGAAATGCCGCCCCTGGCGGGGTTGCCGGGCTTGCCGAGATAGGTCGAGAGCGGACTCAGATCGTCGAAGGTCAAGTTGGAACAGATATAGATCGAGTCCGACAACAGGAGATCGCGGAGGAACGGAACTCGCATGGCCTCGCGCTTGAAGTTATCGACGATGTGCTCTCCCATGTAACGGGTGCCGATGCGGTAATCGACCGAATACTGGAACCAGCCGCCGTTCTGCAGCACTCTGGCGAGCGTGGACTTGCCCACACCGGACATGCCGAATATGGTCACGGCCTTCGATGGCCACTCGCGGAAATCCTTGCCTGATTTGAAACGCATGGGTGCTCATTGCGTGGAATGAACATGCTGTCAACCGGCGCGGCGGCCGAAACCTGGTATGAAGCCACCGCACCACGGGGGCAGCCGCGCCCGGCGTTAACGGGCAAGGTGGAAGCCGATGCTTGCGTTATCGGCGGCGGGCTTGCGGGCCTGACCACGGCGCATGAGTTGGCGAGAGCTGGCAAGCGGGTGGTGCTTCTCGAAGCAAACAGCCTCGCCTGGGGCGCTTCGGGCCGCAACGGCGGCTTTGTATCGAACGGGTTTGCCGAAAGTCTCGATGAGATTTCCGCTCACGCGGGCCTCGATGCGGCAAAGGCGCTATTCAACCTCTCCCGCTTCGGCACCGAATTCGTGCGCCGGGAAGCAGCCGGTGAGCCCGGGATCAAGGCGGGTGATGGCTGGATGGTGGCGCGGCGTTATGACGACAGCGAAAAACTGAAAATCCACCGGGAACGGCTGGAGCACATCTTTGGCGACAAGCGGCAATTTCTCGACACGGAGGAAACGCGGGCCCGGCTTAACTCG
>JBKKDI010000080.1:0-12318 GCA_046708645.1 Aestuariivirga sp. | reverse complement strand
GACCGATGCCGCCGGGCTGGTCGGGCGCGCGGCCCATGTTAGGGATGCTGCTGTCCGCGTTCTGCGGCGCGGAACTTGGCATCGGTTGTTGCTGGGCGAGTGCGGCGCCGAACATGGCGGCGATGAGTAGCGAGGCGGAAAGTAATTTACGCATTTTAGTTGAATCTCCTGAAAGTGATTGGATATGTTGCCCTGACTCGAAACCCCGCCGGACACTTGACGGCAGTCACGACAACTTTGTCGCCGACCGTCATGACGCTCGTAACCTTGACCGCGAGGGCGTCCGCACTCATCCGTCTGAAGTCCAGGCAAGCGTCAACCGGCGTCTGTCAGTTTTCTTTTGGGGAGGCTCCGCGCTTTCCGGATTGGCTTGGCGCGGGGTCAAAGAACCAAATGTTCCGGGGGAGGTAATGTAGCGGCGAAAGTGACTTTCGCCGATGTCGATTATTATATTGGCTGGCGGACGAATTGGGAAGACGAAAGTCCAAACAGGCGGTGGTACTCAACGTGGTGCGTGAGGAAATGCTGACACGGCTCGACCTTCTGTCGAGGGATGACACTCTGTCACCTGGCACTCGCCTCGCGCTCGGGCGATCATAGAACGCGCCGCTTAACAATTTCAAACAGGACGATCTGGTTGGTGCCCTGCAAGACTTGCACGGAATGCCCGTTGTGAAATATGGCGAGACTTGGAATCATCTGGAAGAGATAGCTGGTGGGCTTAATTCTTTGAGGACTGCTGAACATGAGTTGGTAAGAGACACGAACCGCTATCCGAAGACTTACTTCTGCGGCGCGGCGGGCAACTCGACAGCAAAGGTCGACCCTTGGTTCGGCGTCGAGCGGACGGTTGCCTCGCCGCCGTGCGCTCGCGCTAAGTGCTTGACGATGGCGAGGCCAAGGCCGGTGCCGCCGCGCGAGCGGCTTTCCTGCACACTGACGCGGTAAAAGCGCTCGGTGAGACGGGGCATGTGCTCAGGGGCGATGCCGGGGCCATGATCGCGAACGGACAGTTCCACATGGCCGCTGTCGCCGCGGCCGGCAATTTCGATGACCTTGCCGGTGCTGGCATACTTCAGCGCGTTCTCGACGAGGTTCTGAACGACCTGGACGAGTTCGTCCCGGTCGCCGGTGACCACGAGCGGTTTCGGCAAATGAAGTTTCAATTCGCAATCTTCGGCCTTTGCCATGCCGGACATGATATCGGCGACGTGGCGGGCAATCTGGGCGAGATCGACGGTGCCGGAGGGACGCAGGTGCACGTTCATCTCGATCCGCGAGAGGGAGAGCAGATCGTCGATGAGACGTTTCATGCGATCCGCCTGGCTGCGCATGGTTTCCAGGAATTTCTCGCGGGCCACGGTATCGTTCTTGGCAGCCCCCATGAGAGTCTCAATGAAGCCTGAGAGCGATGCCAAGGGTGTGCGCAACTCATGGCTGGCATTGGCGACGAAATCGGCACGCATCCGCTCGATCTGCTGTTCGCGGGTTAAATCCTTGAGCACGAGGAGAACCGCGGGATCGCTGGGTGCGAGTGCCGGAACCGGGGAGACATAAACATCGAAATGCCGGGGCAACGGAACGCGCACTTCATATTCAACGCGGGACGGCGCGTGGCCCGCGATGGCGGCGGTCACCGCATCGAGGACGGCTGGCGCGCGAATGGAGGCGGAAAGATGCTGGTCCAAAGGGTCCACATCGAGCACGCCGCGAACCGGCTCGTTGGCAACGATGACGATGGCATTGCGATCCAGCACCATGACCGGATCGGGAAAGGCAAGCACGAATTCGGCGAGGCGGCTGCGTTCCCCCGCTGGATCAGCGCGGAGCTTCGCATCCGTGGCGGTCAATTGCCTGGTGAAGGGCCACAACATGGGAGGGAATGGACGGCTCGTGCTCGTTCGGGCAGAGTTATCATTCCCATATGACAGATTTGCTTGCAGGAATACAGAACCATGCCGCCTGTTCCCGTCGATTCCGGAATGCTGAAGTTCTACGAGAAACTTTCGCGGCACACCCCTCCCGAATCGGCGCAATGGCCGCTGGAACGGCAGCGCAAGACCTGGGAGGATGTTTGCCGTATGTTCAGGGCGCCGCGCCCGGAACGGTTGATCGTGGAGGATCTAAGCGCGGGCGGGGTACATGTGCGGGTGTTCCGGCCCCCGGGCAATCAGCCCATGCCGGGGGTTATCTATTTCCATGGCGGCGGCTGGGTGTTGGGTTCGTGCGAAACACATGACGATGTGTGCGCCGAGATGGCCGACCGGGCGAATGTCGTCGTCGTGGTGGTGGATTACCGGCTGGCGCCCGAGCATCCCCATCCCGCCCAACTGGAAGATTCACACAGCGTTCTCGACTGGATGCGGACGGCGGGCCGCGCCATGGGAATCGATCCCACCCACATTATTGGAGCCGGCGACAGCGCCGGCGGACAGATGACCGTGGGCTTAGCGTTGTCGCTCCGCGACCGCGGACTTCCGCAATTGCGGGGGCAAGTGCTGATCTATCCGGTGCTGGGCGCGGATGTGGAAACAAATTCATATACCCGCAACGCCCAGGCGCCCTGCCTGACCCGCGATGAGATGAACTTCTATCTTGAAAGTTTCCTGGGGCCACGCGGCGGCAAAAGCTGGAGCGACCCCTACGCCGTGCCCAATTTGGCATCCGATTTGTCGGGCCTGCCGCCCGCTTTCATCACGGTGGCCGAACACGATCCATTGTGCGACGACGGCGCAATCTTTCATGAGAAGCTCAAGAAAGCGGGGATTGGCTCGAGGCTCAGGCGCGAGCCAGCGTTGGCGCACTCTTACATGCGGGCGAGGCATGTCAGCAAACCGGCGATGGAAGGTTTCGATGCCATCGTGGAAGCCATCCACCTTCTTGCCCACGAAGGCATGCTGCCGCGTTAGGACAGGATTTTTCCTGACTTCCCTCCGGCAAGCCACTTGGCGCATTCGGGCCCAAGCTCGGCCATGGCCTTAGCCTCGTAGGCTTTCACTTCGTCTGCCGAGAGTGTCTCCCGCCAGCGGCCATTCGTACCCTTATTGATGAAAGTTTTGGCGCCGCCTTTCCACAGGCTACCACCCAGGGGTGCGGCCATTTCGGCATGGGCCTTCATGTAGTCGAAGCTGCTGTGCTCGACGATTTTGAGGAATGGGGATTCATCGGGCGCGATGCCAAGGAAATCCCCGATTTCCCGGATCGACCCGGCGAGATCGGATTTCATATCATTGAAATGGCTCAGCTTGACGTTTGGCAGATCGCGGATCTGCCACCATGAGCGGATGTTTTCCCAGAACGGCCAGAAGGGATGGCCGTCCTTCGCCATCCATTGGCGATAGTATTCATGAATCGAGGTAGGCGGACGCTCGATTGGCGGGCCGACGCGGCCCGGCGTGTTGTTGAGCGCATCATACCAGCCGTCATTGGCATTGGCGTGGTGGTTGTACATGCTCCACACGGCGTCGCGGCCATCGCGGCCGATGTAAATGTATTTGGCCTTGGGGGAAAAAACCAGCGCATCGACCGGCAGGTGGGTCTTGACAAAGCGGCGGTGCGAAAGGTGTTCGAGGCCTGCGATCGCCTCCGGCGGCATGATGCGGAGATCGATCCAGGGAGAGAGTTTCGGGACGTCGATCCCTTCGGCACCGTTGAAGATAAGTTGGGAAACGATCTGCTGCATCCAGGTTGTGCCGGACTTGGCATAGGTGGCGATGACGATGTCATCGCCGCGGAACTTGAAGCCGTTCCACACACTCGAATCCATGTGGTGATTATGAATTTCGCGCGTCTTAACCGGCCAGGCGATATCGGCTGCTTGGATCATGAACCCTCCTCTCTCGGCAATCCGGGACAATACCACCGGGAGTGAGGAAAAAGGAGGGCCCTTAGGGGCTAGATCACCGTGACGGCCGCGCCAACCTTCACGAAGCGGTAGAGTTCGGTCACGTCTTCATTCAGCATGCGGATGCAGCCCGAAGACGCCGGCTTGCCAATGGATTTGGGCTCATTGGTGCCGTGAATGCGGTAGATCGAGGAGCCGAGATAAATGGCGCGCGCTCCCAGCGGATTGTCGGGGCCTCCGGGCATGAACACCGGCAGGTCCGGGCGGCGTTGACGCATTTCAGCCGGGGGGCGCCAATCCGGCCATTGGTTCTTGGACGAAACCTTGTGGGTGCCCGACCACTCAAAACCTTTCTTGGCGGTCGCGACGCGATATTTGACCGCACGGCCCTGACCGAGGACCAGATAAAGTGCCCGTTCACTGGTGCTGACGATAATCGAGCCCGGTGCGGCCGCGGTGGCGAAAGCAACGATCTTGCCGCGTTTGAACTGGGGCTGGGCTTCTTTCCGCTTGGGTGCAACGTCTTCCTGGTGGGGGTTGGCGGAAGCGGGAACGATGATAACGCCCGGGAACTGGGTTGAGGTTTGGGCGTCGGCCGCGGCGGTGAACAGGCCGGCGAAAACGGCGGCGGCGGCGATGGTCTTGGCGATCCTGGACATCTGATTTCCCCTCTCGAACTTCGTTGATGTCCGCAGTTTTAGGGAAACCGTCCTGAACCCAGCCTGTTCTGGTGCTTTATCTGGCGTTCATCTTCGCTCCGCCTGGAAGGACGTTAACGCCAGTGTTGAAGCCAGCCGTTGGCTCGCCTATCAGGGTGCTCTGACAAAGCTGAGCGTCCAATGACAATCGTGACCAAGACCGCATTTCCCCGCAAGGTTAAGGAGATCGAGAATTTCTGGATTCCCCTGGCGGACGGCGTGAAGCTCGCCGGGCGCATGTGGATTCCGGAGGATGCCGAGAAGGCGCCGGTGCCCGCCCTCCTTGAATACATTCCCTATCGCAAACGGGACGGGACGGTATGGCGCGATGCCCTGACACACCCTTATTTCGCCGGTCACGGCTATGCCGCGATCCGGGTCGACATGCGCGGCAACGGCTCTTCCGACGGCCTGATGTTCGACGAGTATGCCAAGCAGGAGCAGGACGACGCGCTTGAAGTCATTGCCTGGATCGCACGGCAAAGCTGGTGCACGGGAAAGGTCGGGATGTTCGGCATTTCCTGGGGTGGATTTAACGCACTGCAGGTCGCGGCGCGCAGGCCCGAGGCTCTCAAGGCCATCGTTACCCTGTGTTCGACGGACGACCGCTATGAGGACGACATTCATTACAAGGGCGGCTGCCTGATAAACGAGAATCTAGGCTGGGCTGCAACCATGCTGGCCTATTCCTCGCGTTCGCCGGATCCGAAACTCGTCGGCAACAAATGGCGCAAGATGTGGATGGACCGGTTGAAAAACGAGCCCTTCCTCATCATCCCTTGGCTCCAGCATCCACACCGGGACGCCTACTGGAAGCATGGCTCGGTGTGCGAGGACTGGACCGCGATCGAGACTCCTACTCTTGTCGTCGGCGGTTGGAACGACGCCTATTCCAATGCCGTCCCGCGCCTGATGAAGGGGCTTCGCACCACATGCAAGGCCATTATCGGGCCGTGGGCGCACAAATACCCGCACTTCGCCGTTCCGGGACCGCGTATCGGATTTCTTCAGGAAATGTTGCGCTGGTGGGATCAATGGCTGAAGGGCGAGCCAACCGGGGTCTCACGCGACCCAGCCTTTCGCTACTATATCATGGATGCCGACAAACCCGGAACCTCCAAGGACCATGTCAACGGCCGCTGGGTAGGAGACGGCTTATGGGGTTTCGGAAACGTGGATACCAAGAAATGGCATCTTAACGAGACCGGCATCGGCGGCAGCGAGGGACCGGAGAAGGCGCTGACCGTTTCGTCGAAGCAGACCGTGGGCCTCGACGGCGGCGAATACTGCATCATCTGGCTTGGCCCGGAATTTTCCGGCGACCAGGCCAATGACGATGCGGCATCACTTACCTTCGATTCGCCAGCTCTCATCGCGGACATGGATATCGTGGGCCCGCCCGCCGTGGAGCTCGATTTCTCGGTGGACAAGCCGGTGGCATTCGTCGCAGTGCGCCTCAACGATGTATTCCCTACGGGCGAAGTCGCGCGCATCAGCTATCATCTGCAAAACCTGTGCATGCGCGAGAGCCGGGAACATCCCGAAGCTCTCGAACCGGGCAGGCGCTACCGCATGAAGATCAAGCTGGACGACATCGCCTGGCGCGTGCCCGCGGGCCACAAGCTCCGCGTTTCGATCTCGACCGCTTATTTTCCGCTGATGTGGCCGGCGCCGGAACCTGTGACGCTCACGATCTATACCGGCAAATCTTTTGTGCATGTACCTATCCGCAAGGAAATTCCCAACGAAGTCCCGGTTGAGTGGCAACCGCCCGAGGCGGCCGAACCGGCGCAACTGAAGGAACTGAAAAAACCCTGGCACAAGCGTGAGACAATCACCAACCCCGCGACTGGCGAAGTCCGCATCGAGATTGTCGATGATTTCGGCTCCGTTGAGATTATGCCGCATAAACTCGTTTCCTATTCGGTGGGCCGGGAAATCCATTCGATCATGCCGGACGACCCGCTATCGGCGAAGATGGAAACCCACTGGACCGAGGAGTTGAAACGGGGCACGTGGCAGACGCGGACGGAAACTTATGGGCGCCTTACCTCAACGAGGACGCATTGGATTGTTTGGGGGAAGATCGAGGCTTATGAGGGAAAGAAGAAAGTTTTCGAAAAGGAGTTCAACGAGGAAATCGAACGTAAGCTGCAATGAATTCCCTCTTGCAAGTAGATAGCCGGGTCACGCCCGGCCATGACGAGAGTTGCAAATACTCGTCATGCCCGGACTTGTTCCGGGCATCGCTCACCCGCACCAATCCATCAGCCGCTTCATGAACTGCTCGCATTTGCGCAGTTCCGATACCTCGATATATTCATCGGGCTTGTGAGCCTGCTCGATGGAGCCCGGTCCGCAGATCACCGCTGGAATGCCGATCTCCTGAAACAGTCCGGCTTCGGTGCAATAGGAAACGGCGTGGGTGCCGTTGGCCGCCGCCAGATGCAAGGCCAGATGCTCGGCAGGTGAATCCCGCTCAGGAGACAACCCGGGCACGACATTGACTGTTCTGTTGTCGATGCCGGTATCAGGCGCAATAGCCTTCATGGCGGGCTCAAGCCCACGCGCAAAGGTTTCGAACTGCGTCCGCACTTCATCGGGGTCGGCTTCAGGCAGAAGCCGGGTTTCCCACTGGAAGGAACAGCGGCGCGGTATGATGTTCTTGGCGGTGCCGCCTTCGATCAAACCCACATGCACCGTCGAGTGCGGCGGATCGAAACGGCCGGAGGGATCACCCTTTGCCTCGACATCGCGGCGGATGCGGTTGATCTCGGCCAGCAGTTCGCCCGCCACCATGATGGAGTTGACGCCTTGATGGGTCAGACTCGAATGGGCCTCAAGGCCTTTGACCTCAGTTGCGAAGCTGATGGCGCTCTTGTGGGCATTCACCACTTTCATCGAGGTGGGTTCGCCGACCAGAACGGCGCAGGGTTTCGGCAGATGATCACGCATGTGGGCTACGAGAGGCCGGACGCCCTTGCACCCCACCTCCTCGTCGCAGGAAAGGGCCAGGTGAACCGGTGTCTTCAGCTTCGCCGCCTTGAATTGCGGCACCATGGCAAGTGCCGTGGCGATGAAGCCCTTCATGTCGCAGGTGCCTCGGCCAAACAGCTTGCCGCCCCGCTTGGTGAGCGTGAAGGGTTCGCTCGACCAATCCTGCCCATCGACGGGGACCACATCGGTGTGGCCCGACAGCACGATGCCGCCCGCGATATGGGGGCCGATGGTGGCAAAGAGATTGGTTTTCTTACCCGCTTCGTAGTCGACGCGAAAATGCGGCACTCCCAAGCCGTCGAGGTAGCCTTCAACGAATTCTATCAGGGGAATGTTGCCGCCGCGGCTCGTCGTGTCGAAGGCAACGAGGCGCGCCAGCATCTCCTCCGTGGTGAAGGTCTGTCCTGTCATGGCACTCAATTGATCGATTGTTTCTCGTAGGGGCTGTCGAGCGAAAAGGCGGGAATGTCAACACTGAACATCTCGCCCGTATCGCTTTGCATGTGGTAGGCGCCGACCATGAAGCCGGACGAGGTTTTCAGCGGGCAGCCGGAGGTGTACTGGAAACTGGCGCCGGGTTTCAGTGTCGGCTGCTCACCCACCACGCCTTCGCCTCTCACCTCCTGAACGTGGCCGGCTGCGTCGGTGATCTTCCAGTAGCGGGTGCGCAACGTCACGGTTTCGCGGCCATGATTTTCCACGGTGATCGTATAGGCCCAGACGAAATGGCCTTCGTCGGGTTTCGACTGGCGTTCGAGATACTGCGGGCGGACGACGATCTTGATGCCGCGGGTGATGCGCTGATACATGGCGTTAGCTTAGCGCGGAATTGCAGGGGTTTTCCACCGGCGAACGAGGCCCTTGCATCGCCCTGCGATAATCCGTCATGAGAGCCAATGAGTCAGACAAAAAATAAACCGCGGGGGATACTCCCGGCCAAGGCCATTGCGGAGTATTGCGCGATGGGAGCGATCCGACTGGAGCGCGCCGCCGATCCAGACCAGATTCAGCCAGCCAGCCTCGACCTCCGGCTTGGCGAATGGGCCTACCGGGTCCGGGCATCGTTCCTCCCCGGCCCCCGCTCGACGGTGGCCGGGCGGCTGAAGGATCTGGTGCTTCACCGGATGCCGCTTGCCGAAGGCGCCGTTCTGGAAACCGGCTGTGTTTATATCGTGCCGCTGCTCGAAAGCCTGGCCTTGCCCGGGGGCGTTGCGGCTGCGGCGAATCCGAAGAGTTCGACCGGCCGTCTCGATATCTTCACCAGGGTCATTACCGACTTCGCCCAGGAATTCGACACGGTGCCGGAAGCCTATGAAGGGCCGCTCTATGCGGAAATCAGCCCGCGCACCTTTTCCATTCTGGTCCGGACCGGCTCGCGCCTGTCGCAGATCAGATTCCGTGCCGGGGCTTCGCTGGCCTCCGACGCCATCATCCGCGAACTGCACGAGAGAGAGGGGCTCATTGCCTCGGGCCAGGTGAATATCGACAACGGATTGGCGCTCACCGTGGACTTGGGCGGCGAACCGGATGCGCCGGTGGGTTTCCGGGCCAAGCCTCACTCTGGCCTGGTCGATGTCGACCGCAGCGCCGCGCTCGACGTTGCCGATTTTTGGGAGCCGCTGTGGCGGCGGGGCTCGCTCGTGCTCGATCCCGACCAGTTTTATATTCTCGCGTCGAAGGAAGCGGTGCGCGTGCCGCCGGCCTATGCCGCCGAGATGGTGCCGTTCAATCCGCTGGTGGGCGAATTCCGCGTCCACTATGCGGGCTTCTTCGATCCGGGTTTCGGCCACAGTTCCGGCCACGGCGAGGGGGCTCGCGCCGTGCTGGAAGTGCGCTCGCACGAGGTGCCCTTCATTCTGGAGGATGGCCAGATCATCGGCCGCCTCGTCTATGAGCCGCTGACGGAGGCGCCGGAGCGCGTCTATGGCGAAGGCATCGGTTCCAATTACCAGCGCCAGGGGCTGAAACTCTCAAAACACTTCAAGCCGTTCGATCCGTCACGGCGCTAACCCGGCTGGACGAACGTGCGGTGCTGAACTAGTGTCGGGAGCGAGGCGGGCGTAGTTCAGTGGCAGAACGGTAGCTTCCCAAGGGCTGACGCATGTGGAAACTATCCCTTGCGTTCTCTGACACGCTAATGCATCCGCAGACGCCCTCATTCCTTGACGTCAGCAGTTAGCGAATTCTCCGCTGCAGTTTATTGAGCCAGTTTGGAGCGCAACGATCCAAGCACATACATAGCCTGGATTTTTGCTAATGCGGGTAACGAGATCGAATGGGCGCTGCGCCCAGTCCTCTACCCAGCATTAGAAAACACAAAATTCTATATCTTTTCGTCAGACCACTTAATCCAACGTCATTAAATAAGAGAGAGGCCTGTTTTCAAATTCTGCTACGCATGCGCGACAGTCCGCAGCATGAACTCAACAAACACCCTTACTTTTGCTTGAGCAACATCCACTATTCGGTATCAAGACACTTCAGATCAGCGGGAAGCCCGACCCACGGGTGCTTCGATCTAGTCCAATAACTGATCTGCGGTCGGAGCGACAAAGGGTCTGTGAAAACTCCGATTGGAATTCCGACTGCGTCTAGATCAAATTCGACATACCAGTAAATTGTATCCCCGCAATTGGGGCAAAAGTGTCTGTCGATCCATCGCCCCCAGTCTGAAATTCGGCGAACCAATCGACTCTCGCCTGATATCTCCACAATGGCGGATTTTGGCCAATACGTCGAAACGCCAAACGCGCTACCGGTATATTTTTGGCATGAGAGGCAATTGCAGACACATATTTCTTTAGGGTCGCCATCTATCGTGATCGACAGCTGCGCGCACGAACATTCTGCCTTGCGTATCATGAGTCTGATCTAGCAGATGAATTGCTCAGCCGGAAGGATCATACCCCGGTGAGGCGTTGTTACAAACCGATCTGCGCTGGAATCGGATATAGATCCGACATTTCTGGCGCCTGGGGCTGCCAGTAAGCAGGTGAAACTCGCACCGTCCCCACTACTTCGATTCAATAACCCCGTTCGAGGTCGATCTTGTTGGACAGAGGCTCTCCTCTTGCGACTTGACCGCAGAGATCGGCGGCCTGGTCGATTCCAGAATCTACCCAGAAGCTCGCGACATGAGGTGTGATGGTCACCCTGGGATGAGTCCACAACGGCGATGAAGCCTCCAACGGTTCACGCTCAAACACGTCAAGACAAGCACCAGAAAGCTGACCTTCGTCGAGAGCGCGGATCAGGTCGGCTTCGTTGACATGCGCGCCCCTGCCGACATTCACAAGGTAGGCACCTTGCTTCATTTTTCCAAAGGCACTGGAGTTCAGTATCCCACGAGTGTCACCAGTCAGGGGAAGTGAACAGATAACGTAGTCCCGACGTGTGAGTGCGTCCGCAAGCTGGGCAAGGCCAAAGTAACAATGTATACCAGGAAGCGTCTTTTGGTGACGAGACCAGACTGCCGTGTCGTAGCCCAAGTCCGCAAACAGCTTTGCGGCCCAGCCACCGATCCGGCCCGCACCCAGCACAACAATTCTTGTCTCGGAGATCTTCCGCGGCGCGATCGGATTCCAAAACTTGCGGGCTTGCAGACTCATGTAATCCGCAACCTGCCGTTGATGGCAGAGAACGCGAAGGACGATGTACTGCACCACTTCCGAAGCCTGCTCACGCGTTGCGAGCCTGATGAGCGGAACACTCTTGGGAAAGCTCTGAAGATCAATACCGTCGACACCGGCCCCCAAATAGACGACGGCGCTTAGCCCCGTCATGGCGTCAAAAAAGCCAGGACCGGCGCCCTTGTCCATCAGAACAATATCTATGTCACTTTTGTTCCCGGCGTCTGGCCAAAGCCTGAACTCCAGCTGCGGCACACGGTTTTTCAGCTCAGCAGCCCATACTTGTGCATCAATGTAGTCAGGATACTCATTGACCATCAGAACGGTAATGGGCTCGCCGAACACTTCGCATCTCCAAGATTCAGGTAATCAGGCCTCCACCGGAGGACCGGTCTGTTGAGACTGAGTTTTGCGCAAAACTGGCACCAGTTACAAGACCAGACCCCGGCAAACGGCGTTGGTGATCCGACAAAGCCGTGATGTCTGCCCGTTGCTGACCGAGAATGACGATTTCGCTTTCTTCAGGGCACAGCTCTCCCTTGGTTTTGCTGGAAACCTCAACCGGGAAATCGCCGCATTACGAATGCAAACGCATCAAATAACAAAAAGGACCCCATGCTAATTGACATGGAGTCCCTCCCCTTACCCTGCACTGCAATCCGTGGAGCGATACGCAACATGTCCTCGGAATAATCATTCATAGATCATAAGCGTTAACCAGGGGTTTCCAGTGGACCAGCCAAGTTCTCAACACCCTTAGTGAAAAGTGCCTTGTGAGATTGAACGTCACATTGGCTCCCTAGAACAAGCGCGTTACGATCTGTCCGCGGTCCGTGCTGCAATCAAGGTGTCGAAGGTCATCACGGCTTACATGAACCTCGCCAGATTGTTTCCCCTACCGAGCTTCCCAAGCTTGGCAAGGCGGCGCGAAGCGGCACCAGATGGCGTGTCCACAGGCACTATTGCAACGCATGGCCGTGAAGACGCTAGATGAAGCGACCGGCACCTACGCAAGTCGATCACTGACCTGAGCCCCGCAAACTCCTCCAGATTTGAGTAGAGTCCGCAGCCCTTGAGGGGAGACGGACGATGAAGAAGAGCAGGTTCACGGAAGAACAGATCATTGGGGTTTTGCAAGAGCAGGAATCCG
>JBKKDI010000079.1:0-11028 GCA_046708645.1 Aestuariivirga sp. | reverse complement strand
AAACCGCGCCCCACTCACGCGAAATCGTCTATTGGGAGCCTTCGAGGCTGGCCGAACGCTTGCGCGGGCAGAAGCATCTGACACTTCTGGAAAGCGTTTTGCGCCAGGAACATCTTGGCCGTTATTCTTTCCTTGCCTGTAACCCCGCCCTGACGCTCACAGCCCATAGAGGTAGCACTTTCATCGATGGCGTGGCGCAGGATGAAGCCCCACTCAAATTGCTCGATCGTCTTCTGGCCCAACACCGCCAGCCTCACGTGGCGGGCCTGCCGCCCTTCCAGGGCGGTTTTGCCGGTTTCATCGCCTATGAATTCGGAAAAAGCCTTGAGCCCCACGCCCGCATACCGGATTTAGCACCGCTCTGCCCGGACATGATGCTGCATCTCTATGACACGGTGATCGCCTTCGATCACATGCAGGAGCGCGCCTGGATCATTGCGCAGAATGGCGACAAGGCCGACCGTCTCGAAACCCTGCTGAAGCGCCAGCCTTCCACCAAAGGCTCCCACACCATCGGCGGATGGACTTCAAATTTTACGCGCGAAGATTACGAGGCTGCCGTCGCCCGCACCATCGAATATATTCTCGCGGGCGATATCTTCCAGGCCAACATCACCCAATGCTTCAAGGCCGCCATCCCGGAAAATTTCGACGCTCTCGCATTCTATCTGCGGCTGCGTGAATTGAACCCGGCGACATTCGCGGCCTTCCTCGACTATGGCGATATCCAGATCGCCTCGAGTTCCCCCGAACGCCTATTGAATTTCGACGGCAAGACCGTCGAGGCCCGCCCTATCAAGGGGACAAGGCGCCGCGACGCCGACCCCGCGCGGGACGCCGCGCTCATCGCCGAACTTGCATCGAGCCGCAAGGACCGCGCCGAGAATGTCATGATCGTCGATCTGCTACGGAACGATCTCTCCCGCGTGTGTGCGCCGGGCAGCGTTAGGGTGCCTGTCCTCTGCGGGCTCGAATCCTATGCTTCCGTGCATCATCTGACCTCCGTCATCACCGGCGAATTGCGCGCCGGCAAGACAGTGGGCGATCTTATCGCCGCCACTTTTCCCGGCGGTTCCATTACGGGTGCTCCCAAAATCCGCGCCATGGAAATCATCGCCGAAATCGAACAGGCCCCGCGCGGCGTCTATTGCGGATCAATCGGCTATATCGGCTTCAACGGCCACGCCGATCTCAACATCGCCATTCGCACCGCCATGTTTAGCAATGGCGACGCTCGGGTTCAGGCGGGCGGCGGCATCACCGCGCGTTCCAGCCCCGCCGCCGAATATGAGGAAAGCCTCGCCAAGGTGAAGCGCATCATGGAGGCGTTTCAGCCATGATCCTCATTGTCGATAATTATGACAGCTTCGTTCACAACATCGCGCGCTACTTCGAGGAACTGGGCGAGGCCACCCGCGTGGTGCGCAACGATGAAATCAGGGTGCGGGACTTCAACGCCAAGGCCATCGTCATTTCACCGGGCCCCTGCACGCCCCATGAGGCCGGCCAGTCGATGGATATAGTGCGCGGCTATTCCGGCAAGCTGCCGATCCTTGGCATTTGCCTGGGCCATCAGGTCATTGGCGAAGTGTTTGGCGGCAAGGTTCACCGCGGGAAGCGGCCCATGCATGGCGACTCCTCGGAGATTATCCATGATGGTTCTGGCGTTTTTGCCGGGCTGCCGGATCGCTTCAACGCGGGGCGCTATCATTCGCTCATCGTCGATCTGGAGGCCCGCGAAACACCGCTCGACATCACAGCCCGTAGCGACGACGGCGAGATCATGGGGTTGAAGCATCGCGATCATCCAACCTTCGGAGTGCAATTTCATCCCGAATCGATTCTCACCGAACACGGCTACGACATGCTGCGCAATTTTCTGAAGGGGGCGGCGTGATCGAAGGGGATTTGCCTATCAAGCCAGCGGATCGCGGGTTGTTGCTCGGCGACGGCATTTTCGAAACCTTGCTGACGATCAATGGCACGGCTCTCTGGCGCGACGCCCATCTGGCGCGCATGAAAAATTCCGCGCGTGAACTTGGCTTGCCTTTCGATACCGGAAAAATTGCGGGGGCCGTCGACCGACTGCTCAACAATGCTCCACCGGGCGCCCATGCGCTGCGCATCACTCTCACACGCGGGACCACCGCGCGCGGCCTTGGCGGCGATGGCGAGGAGCCGACGCTTCTTGCCAGCCTCAATCCGTTCTCCACGGAATTGCTGTTCCAGCCGGTAAGTCTGGCAATTTCGGCCATTCGCCGCAATGAAACCGCGCCATCTTCGCGGCTCAAGACGCTGTCTTATATCGACAATATTGCCGCGGCGCGGGAAGCCGCGGCCAAGGGGGCCGACGATGCCCTGCTGCTCAATAGCGGCGGCAACCCCGCAAGTTCAACGATCGCCAATGTCTTTCTTCTCAAGGGCAATCAGCTGATCACGCCATCTCTCGATCAGGCAATCCTTCCCGGCATCATGCGCCGGGTGCTGCTCGATGAAGCGGCGAGCATTGGATTTGCCGCAATGGAGCGGGCCATAGCGCCAGCCGAACTGATGACCGCCGATGCCGTGTTCCTCACTAACAGCCTGCGCTTCATCCGGCCGGTGTCGGCGCTCGACAAACTCCCGATGCGGAGCCGCAACCTCAATCCTTTCATCGATTGTCTGTGCAGGCTTGCAAAGCAGCAATGTGGGACCGACCCGCGGTTGATTTGAGGTCATCGGAGCACTACTTTTCAGAGGAGGAGACTTAGCCCATGAAGTTCTTTGTCGATACCGCCGATGTGAAGGAAATCCGGGAATTGGCGGACATCGGCCTCCTCGACGGTGTCACCACCAACCCCTCCCTCGTCGCCAAGTCGGGCCGGCCTTTCAAGGAGGTGATTGCCGAAATCTGCGCCATCGTGGAAGGGCCGGTGAGTGCTGAGGTGACGGCGCTCGATGCCGAGGGCATGATCCGCGAAGGAAAGGAGCTTCGCAAGATTGCCAAGAATGTCGCGGTCAAGGTGCCAATGACGCTCGATGGCCTCAAGGCCTGCAAGGCGCTCGCCTCCGAGGGCACAATGGTGAATGTCACGCTTTGCTTCAGCGCCAACCAGGCGCTCCTCGCCGCCAAGGCGTCCGCCACATTCATCTCGCCTTTCCTCGGCCGCCTCGACGATATCCACCTGGACGGCACCGAATTGATCGCCGAGATCCGCCGGATCTACGACAACTACCATTTCGCCACCGAAATCCTCGCCGCCTCCATCCGCACGCCGCTCCATGTGAAACAGGTGGCTCTGATCGGCGCCGATATCGCCACCGTTCCACCCTCGGTCCTCAAAGCTCTCGTCAAGCATCCGCTCACCGATAAGGGGATCGAAATGTTCCTGGCCGACTGGAAGAAAACCGGGCAGAGCATTCTGTGATCGACACCCCTTCGAGGCCGCGTTCCGCGGCACCTCAGGGTGAGGAATTCCTAATGCTGAGGTGCGAGCGGAGCGAGCCTCGAAGCATCGGCCAATGGGTAGCCGATAGACGAACTGTAAATAACGCTTAACAATTGCGGCGCACCTTACAGACCATGCCTGACTATATTTTCACTTTTGCTCCCGATGCCGCCAAGGCTGCGGCGGAGTGGCTTTCTTCTCAGAAGTCCGAGCGCCGCGCCGCGCCCAAGACGCTGGAAGCCTATGCCCGCGATATCGGTCAGTTTGCTGCCTTCCTCATGAACCATTTGGGAACCACAGCCGCCATCGCCGATCTTGAAGGCCTTAGCACCGCCGATTTCCGGGCCTTTCTCGCCAAACGCCGATCGGGCGGCGTTGAAAGCCGCACCCTGGCGCGCCAGCTCTCCGCCATCCGTTCCTTTTTTCGCTATGCCGAACGCAACGGTCTGTTTCGCAACTCCGCCCTTTCCGCCTTGCAATCTCCCAAGCTTCCCCATTCCGTTCCGAAGCCTTTGAGCGTCGAACAGGCCCGCCGCGTCGCCGGTGCCGATGTTCTCGCGGCGGACGAGACACCGAAATGGATTCTCGCTCGCGACACGGCGGTGCTGACGCTGCTCTACGCCTGTGGGCTTCGCATCTCGGAAGCACTCGGGCTCACCTTGCGCGAATCCCGCACCGATCCTCTTGTGGTGATCGGCAAGGGTAACAAGACGAGGATCGTACCGGTACTCGCCCAAGCCCGCGCTGCGATCGACAGCTATATGGACCTCTGCCCTTTCACGCTGAAAGAAAACGAACCGCTATTCCGGGGCATCAAGGGAGGACCTCTTAATGCGAGACTCATTCAGCTCCTGATCGAACGCATGCGGGGCGCCCTCGGCCTGCCCGACACGGCAACGCCCCACGCGCTTCGCCATTCTTTCGCCACGCATCTTCTCGGCAGTGGAGCCGATCTTCGCGTCATCCAGGAACTTCTCGGACACGCGAGTCTTTCGAGCACACAGATTTACACCGAAGTCGACCGCGCCCATTTGCTTGAACAATACCGCAAGGCTCATCCGCGCCCATGAGGCTTGCGGTGCGGGGCAGCACCTCGCTATCTTTCTGCAATGCCTTTCATCGACCTCGTTCCCTCCGACATGGAGCTTCCTCGCAAATGCGCCGTTGCCATCGTCGGCGGCGGCATTGCTGGCGTCTCGACCGCCCTTGAGCTTGCCGAACGCGGCATCGATGTCGCCCTGTTTGAAAAGGGTGAAATCGCCGCCGAGCAATCGGGACGCAATTGGGGCTGGTGCCGCCAGATGGGGCGTGACCCGCGCGAGATTCCGCTGATTCTCGAATCGCTCGATCTGTGGCGCGGCATGAATCGACGGATTAACGCCGACACGGGTTTCACCGAGTGCGGCATCGTCTATCTGTGCGACACCGATGCACAGCTCGCCGACAAGGAAAAATGGTATGCGGAAAACGCCAAACCCTTCGGCCTCGGCACCCGCATCGTCTCAGGCATTGAGGCAAGCAATCTCATGCCGGGATCAACGCGCCAATGGAAAGGCGCCCTCTTCACGGAAGCAGATGGCCGCGCCGAACCTTTCAAGGCAGTACCCGCCATGGCTCGGGCGGTGCGCCGCAAAGGCGGAAAAATCTTCACCAACTGCGCCGTGCGGGGTCTGGAAACATCGGCTGGCCGGGTTTCCGCGGTTGTTACCGAAAAGGGCACAGTTTCCTGCGACGCGGTCGTGCTGGCGGGGGGCGCCTGGTCGCGCCGCTTCTGCCACAACATTGATATTGAATTCCCGCAACTCAGCGTGGTCAATTCGATGATGCGGACCGAGCCCATCGATGTGGGTTTTACCCGCACCGGATCGGGCGGCAAATTCGCCATCCGCAAGCGCGCCGACGGCGGTTTCTCCATCGCCCACCAGCATTTCTCCGTGGCCGATATCGTGCCCGACAGTTTCCGCCTGTTCTTCCGCTTTCTTCCCGCCCTGCGGCTCGATTGGCACGCCATCAAGCTTCGCCTTGGCAAGCGCTTCATCGACGAGGCGAGATTGGCCCGCCGCTGGAAGCTTGACGAGGTCTCACCCTTTGAACAGGTGCGCATTCTCGATCCTGCGCCCGTAAATTCGATCCTCGACGACGCCGCCGCGAGTCTGAAAGAATATTTCCCCGCATTTCAGAACATGAAGATCGCCGAGCGCTGGGCGGGAGTCATCGATGCCATGCCCGACGCGGTGCCGGTCATGTCCCCGGTGGATAAGCTCGCTGGTTTCTATCTCGCCACCGGCTTCTCCGGTCATGGCTTCGGCCTGGGTCCCGGCGCCGGCAAACTCATGGCGCAATTGGTGACGGGAGAGACTCCGTGCGTCGATCCCTCGCCCTTCCGCTATTCGCGGTATTTCGACGGCAGCAATCCCGGGCCGACGACAGGATTGTAGTTGCTTCAGAGCGTGTGCAGTCGGGCGTCGTTCTGATCGAGGCGCTTTCGGATTTGCGTCACGATCAGTGAATCGTCGGGGACGCAATTCTTGTAAGTGAGATATTCGCCGGCCTTGACCGGCTTGATAATCCTGGCGCCTTCGGCAAGGCCCAGCGGCACGGCATTATTGCTGCGGGCTTCGCTGGCCGTCATAGCCCAGGCGCGGTATTCGGTTTCGCCGATCTTGCCCAAAGTCTCGCCCGGCTTCAGATCGCGCTTGGCGACGGTGATCGCTTCGGCCACCGGCTGATCCAGCGGCACCATGTCGGCGCGGCCATGCAGCACGGCGCGCGCCGCCGATAGCGGCACTTCAAGGCTGGTCAGGTGATAGGGCCGGAACAGCGTGAAGTATGGCCCTTTGCCGACCTTAAGATCGATCATGCGTTCGCGGACGCGTGGATGATCAGTTGCGACAATGCAGAACACGCCGGGTGCCACGCCCTTGCCGATGGAATAATCGACGCAACCTGCCTTCGACAGCACGCCGCCGTGGGATTTCGGAATGAGAACAGAGGCAAGTTCCTCGCGCATGGCGGCGGGGCCGTGCATGCCGGGACAATCGGGAAGGAGGCCCGTGCAATTGGCGATGGCCACCATCTCGATCATGGTCTTGGAGCCATCGATGAATTCCACCAGCATGCGGGCGTTCATGTTGCGCTCGCGGGCTTCCTTCTCGTAGTCGGCGGGCACCGCGTCGAATTTCAGCGGATTGTTCTTGCCCTTGCCGGCGCAGACGATGGTGAGGCCGAGCGACTGGGCGAAGCCGATGATCTCAAGCGCCGCCGCCGGTTCATCTCCCGCAGCACCGGTATAGACGACACCGGCCTTGCGGGCTTCGTTGTGGAGATGCCGGCCGATGGTGATGTCGGCCTCGACATTCAGCATGACGACGGGCTTGCCGTTGCGGATCGCATCGAGCGCCAGAAGCGTGCCGGTGTTGGGATTGCCGGTGGCATCGATCACCACATCGATCCGCCCAGCCGCCGCGAGTGCTGCAAGATCGGAGGTGACGGCGAGCTTGCCCTGGTCGATCGCCGCATCGATGGCGGACGCCGATTTGGCTTCAACGATGTTCCCGCGCTCATGGCCCGCCAGCAGGGCGGCATCGATGGCAACTGGAATATCGATTTCCGCTACAGCGCCCAATCGGAGTCCGGGCATGAGGGCGAGCTGCACGACGATGTCTGTTCCCATCTGGCCTGCGCCCGCGAGACCCACGGTCACCGGATGGCCCGTCCCGGCGCGGACCTTCAGTTCAGCAACAAGGGCCGAAACATTGGCGATCATGATTTATATTTATCGTCTTGTGTTTGACGGAAACCGGCCGGAACCTACAGGCACGGCAACCGCCCGTCCACCAGAACGGCGGCCGCCTGCCATGGTCCGCTTAATTATTTGGCAACGGCCCGGGCGCATGATGGCTCCAGTTTCCTGTGAGGTCCATCATGCGTTCCGACCCAGGCTACGACGGCATGGCTCCCGCCTTCACCTTGACCTGCCCCGGTTATCGCGGCGGCCGCAGCCACGATGGCGCTACCGCCTCGCGTGGTAACCTTTCATTCATGATCGGCAACGACGTGGTGGCTGAAATCGACCATGCGGATTTGATCGAAAGCTGGCGCGCCGCCACCGGCCTCAGCGCCGCGGAAGCCGCCCGGATGACCGAGGCCGCCGGTTATCACCTCGCCGAAATCCTTGACGGCGGGCTGGCGACCGCCGACCTGACCGAGGCCGTAACCGATGCCGCCGTCGTCTTTTTGCTGGCTATGAAACGCTACGGCATCTCGGATCCAAAGCGGATTCCCGCCTGCACCGTGATGTGGCATGGACACGATGGCCTAGGCCATGTTCTTCTGGGGGCATGAAGAAACGAAAGCCTGACCAATCGCCACCGGTTTCAGCGGCGGACTATGGCCGCAGTCTCCGCGGTCTCGGTTTTAACCTTTTGGTGACCGATGTGGCGCGCGCCGTGAAATTTGCGACCAATGTTCTCGGCGCCACTAGCTTTTATGATGATGATGATTTCGCCGCCATGAAGCTCGCCGGCGGCGATTTCATGTTCCATGCCGATCACACCTATGGCGATCATCCCTTCATCGGCGTGGTGGCAGGCGTAGAAGGGCGTGGAGCCGGAGTAGAACTTCGCGTTTATGGCTGCGATCCCGACCAGGCAGAAAGTAACGCCCGCACAGGCGGCTGGACGATGCTGGCGGGAACCATGGACAAGCCCCATGGCCTGCGTGAATGCATGATCATCGACGACGAAGGCTATGTGTGGGTTCCGGGAGTGGCGATTCAGGGCTGAGCTCGTAGCCGATGCTTCGAGGCTTTGCCTAAGGCAAAGCACCTCAGCGTGAGAAAAATTTATCCTCACCCTGAGGCGCGAGCGAAAGCGAGCCTCGAAGGGTCCTTGCAGGAAGGGCTCTCCCTCTCTAGTTTGCTGCTTCACCCAATCTCATCAGGGCGCGCGTTTCCCGTGCGAAATTACCATGGTCAAGAACATCGGGCATTTCATCGGCGGCAAGCATGTGAAGGGCGCATCCGGGCGCTTCGCCGACATTTTCAATCCAAACACCGGCGAGGTTTCAGCCAAGGTGGCCCTGGCCTCGCAAGCGGAACTGCGCGCCGCGGTCGAGAATGCCAAGGCGGCGCAACCCGCCTGGGCTGCCAAGAACCCGCAATTCCGCGCCCGGGTGATGATGCGCTTCCTCGATCTCGCGGCCACCCACCGCGAAGAGTTGGCGGCGCTCATTTCCATGGAGCACGGCAAGACCATTCCCGACGCGCTCGGCGATCTGCAGCGCGGCGTCGAAGTGGCGGAGTTTGCCGTCGGAATCCCACATCTGCTCAAGGGTGAATTCACCGACAGCGCCGGTCCCGGCATCGATATGTATTCCATGCGCCAGCCGCTGGGCGTCGTGGCCGGCATCACGCCGTTCAACTTTCCGGCGATGATTCCCCTGTGGAAATGCGCTCCCGCCATCGCTTGCGGCAATGCCTTCATCATGAAGCCTTCGGAGCGCGATCCGTCCTGCCCCATGCGGCTGGCTGAATTGTTCCTCGAGGCAGGGTTGCCTCCGGGCATTCTAAATGTGGTCAACGGCGACAAGGAAGCTGTGGATGCGATCCTCGACGACCCCGACATCAAGGCCGTGGGCTTCGTCGGCTCAACGCCCATCGCGCATTATGTCTATTCGCGCGCCGCCGCCGCCGGCAAGCGGGCGCAATGCTTCGGCGGCGCCAAGAACCACATGATCGTCATGCCCGACGCCGATATGAACCAGGCGGTCGATGCGCTGATCGGTGCCGGCTATGGCTCGGCCGGTGAACGCTGCATGGCGATCTCGGTCGCCGTTCCCGTGGGCGAGGCGACAGCCAATACGCTGATGGAGAAACTCGTGCCCCGCGTCGAGGCGCTGAAGGTCGGACTCTCCACCGACCGCGAGGCCGACTACGGGCCGCTCGTCACCAAACAGGCGCTGGAGCGGGTCAAGGGCTACATCGAGACCGGTGTGAAGGAAGGCGCCACGCTCGCCGTCGATGGCCGCGGTTTCAAGATGCAGGGCTACGAAAACGGCTTCTTCCTCGGCGGCTCGCTGTTCGATCATGTGACCAGGGATATGCGCATCTACAAGGAAGAGATTTTTGGGCCGGTGCTCTCGGTGGTGCGCGCCAAGACCTATGACGAAGGCGTGGCTCTGGTGAACGACCATGAATTCGGCAATGGCGTTGCCATCTACACCCGCGACGGCGACACGGCGCGCGATTTCGCCTCGAAAATCCAGATCGGCATGGTTGGCATCAACGTGCCGATCCCGGTGCCGCTCGCCTATCACACCTTCGGCGGCTGGAAGCGCTCGGGCTTCGGCGATTTGAATCAGCACGGGCCGGACGCGGTAAGGTTTTATACCAAGACCAAGACTGTTACGTCCCGCTGGCCCTCCGGCATCAAGGAAGGCGCCCAGTTCTCGATCCCGACGATGCGGTGAGGACCGAAGTGGATCGATGGGCGAGAAGATATGAACGTCTTGACCGTTACGATCGCGCCGCGCGAGAGCGTGTCCCGCCGCGCCCTTGTCGCATTCGCCGGCCGCCGCCAGGCTGCGCAGATTTCCTTTAATTCCGCGGAACTGCTGTGGGAGGTTCTGGGGCCCAAGCGCTGGAACTTGCTCGAGGCAATGACCGGCAAGGGGCCAATGACCGTTCGCGCCGTTGCCCGCGCGGTGGGCCGCGATGTCAAGGCGGTGCAAGGCGATATCCGCGCGCTCTTCGAGGCGGGCGTGGTCGAACGCGCGCCGGACAAGCGCATCGTCTTTCCCTATGATGCCGTGCATGTCGATTTCATGTTGCGCGCTGCGTGATCTGCAAGACCTGATCCCCCTCACCCTCCCATTGCTTCGCAATGGGCCCCGCCCACGCCCCCAAGGGGCGAGGGAAAGTTTATGCGAACTGCGAACAATAACCCCCATGATCTAACTCCCGCTCCGCATGTGCTGGAGCAGCTTGAGCGAGGGCCGGCCGTCGAGCGGCAGGCCGGCGCTTTTCTGATAGGCGATGATCGCTTCATAGGTGCGGGCGCCGAAACGGCCGTCGCTGCCGCCGGTCTCGAAGCCAAGCCGGCTGAGCCGCCGCTGCAGCTCTACGCGCTGCTCGAAGCTTAGATCGTAACTGGCGTTGGGCCAGGCGGCAACGATAGGCCCGGCGCCGCCGATGCGGTCGGCGAGATGGCTCACCGCGACAGCATAGGAGTGCGAATAATTGTAATTCATCAGCGCCAGGAAATTCCGCGTCACCAGGAATGCGGGGCCGGCGAGTCCCTGCGGCACCATGACGAAGGCCTCCGCCTGGGTCGCGCTGAATTCGCCACCCCGCGCCGGCGCAATGCCGAGCTTCTGCCACTCCGCAACGCTCCGCCACTTGCCGCGGCCGATCAGCGCCTTGTTGAAGTCCTTGGGCAACGTCACTTCCCAGCCCCAGGGCCGGTCGGATTTCCAGCCAGCCTTGGCCAGATAATTGGCGGTCGAGGCCAGTGCGTCTTCCTTCGAGCCCCAGATGTCCCTCACTCCATCGCCGGTCCAGTCGACCGCATAGGCGAGATAGGATGTGGGGATGAATTGCGTA
>JBKKDI010000078.1:0-8073 GCA_046708645.1 Aestuariivirga sp. | reverse complement strand
GTGAAGCCCCACAAGAAATTCCAGGCTGAAGCCTATATCCTGACCAAGGAGGAGGGTGGCCGTCATACGCCGTTCTTCGCCAACTACCGGCCGCAGTTCTACTTCCGGACCACCGATGTGACGGGGGTTGTGACCTTGCCCGAAGGCACCGAGATGGTGATGCCGGGGGATAACATTTCGTTTGCCGTCGAGTTGATCACGCCCATTGCCATGGAAGAGAAGCTGAGATTCGCCATCCGTGAAGGCGGCCGTACCGTCGGCGCGGGTGTCGTTGCAAAAATTACGGAGTGACACAATATCCAGAGTCCGCGTATCTGACACCTGATACCTGACCTCTGGCACCTGATAGGGGTATAGCTCAGTTGGTAGAGCGGCGGTCTCCAAAACCGCAGGTCGAGGGTTCGAGCCCTTCTGCCCCTGCCAAGACAAGGAAACTAGATGGCCAAGACCAATCCGTTCACGTTCATCCAGCAGGTCCGCGAGGAAGCCGGCAAGGTGACGTGGCCGTCGCGCAAGGAGACGATGATCTCAACCGTCATGGTCATGATCATGGTCACCATTGCTTCGATTTTCTTTCTGATCGTCGACACGATCCTCAGTTGGGGCGTCAACCAGATTCTCTAATGGCGGGCAGGTAGCAGGAAACATGACGAAACGCTGGTACATCGTTCACGCCTACTCGAATTTCGAGAAGAAGGTGGCCGAATCCATAAAGGAACAATCGGTTCAAAAGGGACTTGGCGACCTGTTCGAACAGGTGCTGGTGCCGACCGAGGAAGTGGTGGAAGTCCGCCGTGGCCGCAAGTTCAAGAGTGAACGGCGCTTCTTCCCCGGATATGTGCTGGTCAAGATGGAACTGACGGACCAGGCCTTCCATCTGATCAAGAATACACCGAAGGTGACGGGCTTCCTAGGTTCGGATAACCGGCCGATCCCGATCACCGACGCCGAAGCCGCGCGCATCCTCAACCAGGTGGCCGAGGGTGTCGAGCGACCCAAGGCGTCTATCAGTTTCGAAGTCGGCGAGCAGGTTCGCGTCGCCGATGGTCCTTTTGCTTCCTTCTCCGGCCAGGTGGAGGAAGTCGACGAAGAGCGATCGCGGCTCAAGGTCGCGGTGTCGATATTCGGCAGGCCAACGCCTATCGAACTTGAATATACCCAGGTCGAAAAGATCAGGTAGTTACGGTGGGAGGCGAAAGCCGGACCACTAACCTCAACGAGCCGGATAGTCCGGCGAGGGAAAATTAAATGGCTAAGAAAGTCGTCGGCTACATAAAACTGCAAGTGCCGGCGGGACAGGCAAATCCGTCCCCGCCGATCGGGCCTGCGCTGGGTCAGCGCGGCCTCAACATCATGGAATTCTGCAAAGCCTTCAATGCGGCCACCCAGAAGATGGAGCAGGGCTCGCCCGTTCCGGTGGTGATCACGGCCTATCAGGACAAGTCCTTCACCTTCGAGATGAAGTCGCCTCCAGCGTCCTTCTTCCTCAAGAAGGCAGCGAAGATCACGGCGGGTTCCAAGGAACCGGGCAAGGTCAGCGCCGGTACGGTGACCATGGCCCAGTGCCGCGAGATCGCCGAACAGAAGCTCAAGGGCATGAACGCCCGCGATGTTGCCGCCGCCGCCCGCGAGATTGCCGGGTCCGCCCGGTCCATGGGTTTGCAGGTGGTGGAGTAAGCCAATGGCCAAGCGCATTGAAAAGAACATGACCGGCATCGACCGCAGCAAATTCTACAGCCTCGACGAGGCCGTGAAGCTGATGAAGGCCCGCGCCAATGCCAAGTTCAACGAGACAATCGAGGTCGCCATGAACCTTGGCGTCGATCCGCGTCATTCGGACCAGATGGTGCGCGGCGTGTGCACCCTGCCTAACGGTTCGGGCCGCACGGTCCGCGTCGGCGTCTTCGCCAAGGGCGCCAAGGCCGAGGAAGCGAAGAAGGCCGGTGCGGATGTGGTGGGTGCTGAAGATCTCTTCGAGATCGTCAACAAAGGCACTATCGACTTCGACCGCTGCATTGCGACCCCTGACATGATGGGGCTCGTCGGCCGTTTAGGTAAGGTTCTCGGCCCCCGCGGCATGATGCCGAACCCCAAGGTCGGCACGGTGACGATGGATGTGACCGCCGCCGTCAAGGCTGCCAAGGGCGGGGCTGTGGAGTTCCGCGCCGAGAAGGCCGGCATCGTGCAGGCGGGCATTGGCAAGGCGAGCTTCTCGGAAGAGCAGATCGTCGGCAACATCCGCGCCTTTGTCGATGCCGTCATGAAGGCAAAGCCACCGGCTGCCAAGGGAACCTACGTCAAGAAATTGTCGGTTTCTTCGTCCATGGGCCCCGGCCTCAAGCTCGATCTCGCCAGCGTCACCGCTGCCGCAGGATCGGCGTAACAGTTTACCGGCTGAGGTTTCTCAGCCGTCTACCCAGGGTCTTCGGACCTTGGGAATACCTGTCCGAGATTGCAGGCGTGAGGGGAATCCTCGCTTAAACCGCCAAGCCTGCATGAGATGGGTGTCAAAACGGAATTCGGACCCCATATGTGGTGGTCCCAAGTCGGTTTGGACCTCAAGGACCTCGCTCCCACAAGGAGTGAGGGGACAGGCAAGTGAGCGCCGTTTGAGCCTCTCCTGCCTCGTGTAGGTGGTGTTTGAACGGTTGGTCCAACGGCGCTTTCTAAGTTAAGCGCTAACAAGGAGAGAGCAAGTGGAAAGAGCTGAAAAGAAAGAGCTCGTCGCATCGCTTAACCAGGTGTTCAAAACCACCGGGGTGATCGTTGTGGCCCACAACAAGGGCTTGACTGTGAACCAGGTCAACGACCTGCGCAACAGGATGGCCCAGGCGGGCGCCACCGTTAAGGTGGCGAAGAACCGTCTCGCCAAGCTTGCTCTGGATGGCACTGACGCAAACGGGATCAGGGGCCTTTTTACTGGCCCCACCATGGTGGCTTACGCCGCCGATCCTGTCGCGGCTCCGAAGGTCGCTGCCGCCTTCGCCAAGATCAACGAAAAGTTCGTTGTCCTCGGTGGAGCGCTCGGCAAGACCCTACTGGATGCCAGTGCCGTCAAGGCTCTCGCGGAACTCCCCTCACTCGATCAGCTGAGGGGCAAGATCGTCGGTCTTATCCAGGCTCCGGCTACCCGCATCGCGGGCGTGCTGGCGGCTCCCGGAGGCCAGATCGCCCGCGTGATCAATGCCTATGCCACGAAAGAACAGGCTGCCGCCTAACGGCCAGCCCAAACACCTTCGTAAACAAACCGACTGAAAAGTGAGAAAACAAAATGGCTGATCTCAGCAAGATCGTAAACGACCTCTCGAGCCTCACGGTTCTCGAGGCGGCTGAACTCTCGAAGATGCTCGAAGAAAAGTGGGGCGTTTCCGCCGCGGCTCCGGTGGCGGTTGCCGCCGCTGGCGGTGGCGCTGCTGCCGCTCCGGTAGAAGAGAAGACGGAATTCACCGTTGTTCTGATCGCCGCTGGCGAGAAGAAGATCGAAGTGATCAAGGAAGTCCGCGCCATCACCGGTCTTGGCCTCAAGGAAGCCAAGGACCTAGTGGAAGCGGCTCCCAAGGCCGTCAAGGAAGGCATCAACAAGGCCGATGCCGAAGCGATGAAGAAGAAACTCGAGGCGGCAGGCGCCAAAGTCGAGTTGAAGTAACGACTGCCCGGCGGCATCCGGTGTTACGGATGCTGCCGGTTGAATATGCGTAAGATTTCACAGCGGCTTGCCCGATCTCCTGAAAAACAGGGGTACGGGCAAGCCGCCGATCATGCTTGTACAGGACGCTTAAGGGAAAAACATGGCCGAGACACAGACCGTCGCTAGCCGCAAACGCATCCGCAAAGTCTTCGGCAAGGGCATCGAAGTCGCCGAAATGCCGAACCTGATTGAGGTGCAGCGCGAGTCCTACGACCAGTTCCTGCAGATGAAGGAACCGGCTGGCGGACGGATCGCCGACGGGCTTCAGGCGGTTTTCAAATCGGTGTTCCCGATTACCGATTTTTCCGGCCAGGCCATGCTGGAATTCGTGCGCTATGAATTCGAGCCGCCGAAGTTCGATGTGGACGAATGCCAGCAGCGCGGCATGACTTATGCGGCGCCGCTGAAGGTGACATTGCGCCTCATCGTGTTCGAGATCGATCCCGACACCCAGGCTAGGTCGGTCAAGGACATCAAGGAGCAGGACGTCTATATGGGCGATATCCCGCTCATGACCTTGAACGGCACATTCGTCGTGAACGGCACCGAACGTGTCATCGTCTCGCAGATGCACCGTTCGCCTGGCGTGTTCTTCGACCACGACAAGGGCAAGACCCATTCCTCCGGCAAACTGCTGTTCGCCGCGCGCGTCATTCCCTATCGCGGTTCGTGGCTTGATTTCGAATTCGACGCCAAGGACATTATCCATGCGCGCATCGACCGCCGCCGCAAATTGCCGGTGACGACGCTGCTTTACGCACTAGGGTTAGGCGACGAGCAAATTCTGCATCACTTCTACAACACCGTGCCTTATGCTCTCGGCAAGGGCGGCTGGAAAACGCCGTTCAATCCCGAGCGCTATAAGGGCATCAAGCCAGCTGTCGACCTGATCGACGCCAAGACGAAGCACGTCGTGGTCGAGGCCGGCACGAAAATCACGCCGCGCCTTGCCCGCAAGATCGCCGAGGATGGAGTCAAAGAACTCCTCGTGCAGGACGAGGATCTCTACAGCCGTTATCTCGCCGATGAACTCGTCAATGAGAAGACGGGCGAAATCTATGCCGAAGCGGGCGATGAGATCGACGAGAAAGTGTTGACTCAGTTGAAGGAGGCGGGATTCACCACGCTTAACCTGCTCGACATCGATTATATCAATACCGGCGCTTACATCCGCAACACGCTGAAGGCCGACAAGGCCGATAGCTATGAGCAGGCGCTCATTGAAATCTACCGCGTCATGCGCCCCGGCGAACCGCCGACGCGGGAAACGGCGGAAACCTTGTTCCACGGATTATTCTTCGATTCCGAACGCTATGACCTTTCCGCAGTGGGCCGCGTGAAAATGAATATGCGCCTCGAGCTCGACGTGCCCGACACCATGCGGGTGCTGCGCCGCGAAGATATTATATGTGTTATCAAGACGTTACATGATCTTCGTGACGGCAAAGGCGAAGTTGACGACATCGACCATCTTGGCAATCGCCGGGTGCGTTCAGTCGGCGAGCTTATGGAGAATCAATACCGCCTTGGTTTGGTCCGCATGGAGCGCGCTATCAAGGAACGTATGTCGTCGGTCGATATCGATACGGTGATGCCGCACGACTTAATCAACGCCAAGCCGGCCGCTGCGGCGGTGCGCGAGTTCTTCGGTTCCTCGCAGCTTTCACAGTTCATGGACCAGACCAATCCGCTGTCCGAAATTACCCATAAGCGCCGACTGTCCGCCCTGGGACCGGGCGGACTCACCCGCGAGCGCGCCGGCTTCGAGGTTCGCGACGTGCACCCCACGCATTACGGCCGCATCTGCCCGATCGAAACGCCGGAAGGCCCGAACATCGGCCTCATCAATTCGCTGGCGACCTATGCCCGCGTCAACAAATACGGTTTCATCGAAACGCCCTACCGCAAGGTGGTGAAGGGCAAGGTGACGAAGGAGGTTATGTATCTCTCGGCCATTGAGGAAACCAAACACTACATCGCCCAAGCCAACGTAGAACTCAAGAAAGACGAAAGCTTCGCCGAGGATTTGGTCATCGCGCGGCACGCCGGAGATGTGCTGACGGTGCCGGCCGACAAGATCGATTTCGTCGACGTCTCGCCGAAGCAACTTGTCTCGGTAGCGGCAGCCCTCATTCCGTTTCTTGAAAACGACGACGCTAACCGCGCGCTGATGGGTTCCAACATGCAGCGCCAGGCCGTGCCGCTAGTGCGCACCAACGCGCCGCTCGTGGGAACAGGCATGGAATCGGTGGTGGCGCGCGATTCAGGTGCTGCCGTCGCGGCGCGGCGCAATGGCGTGGTCGATCAGGTCGATGCCAAGCGCATCGTCATCCGCGCCACGGAGGAAACCGATCCCTCGAAGTCGGGCGTCGACATCTTCACGCTGGCTAAGTTCCAGCGCTCCAACCAGAACACCTGCATCAACCAGCGTCCGCTGGTGCGCGTCGGCGATCAGGTGAAGGCCGGCGATATCATCGCCGACGGACCTTCCACCGATCTGGGCGATCTGGCGCTTGGCCAGAACGTGCTCGTCGCGTTCATGCCTTGGAATGGCTATAACTTCGAAGATTCGATCCTGCTATCCGAGCGCATCGTCAAGGACGACGTCTTCACCTCGATCCACATCGAGGAATTCGATGTGATGGCCCGCGATACCAAGCTTGGGCCGGAGGAAATCACCCGCGATATTCCAAACGTGGGCGAGGAAGCTCTCAAGAACCTCGACGAAGCCGGCATCGTCTATATCGGCGCCGAGGTGAAGCCAGGCGATATACTCTGCGGCAAGATCACGCCCAAGGGCGAGAGTCCGATGACGCCGGAAGAAAAACTGTTGCGCGCCATCTTCGGCGAAAAGGCGTCTGACGTTCGCGATACCTCGCTAAAACTTCCGCCCGGCGTTTCCGGGACGGTGGTCGAGGTTCGCGTCTTTAACCGGCATGGCGTCGACAAGGATGAGCGGGCACTCGCCATCGAGCGCGAGGAAATCGAGCGTCTCGCCAAGGACCGCCACGATGAGTTGGCGATCCTCGATCGTAACTCCTACGGCCGCCTCCGTTTGTTTTTGCACGGCAAGGAAGCGATGAGCGGACCTCGCGGGCACAAGCTCGAAGGCAAGATTACGGACAAAAACCTCGATGATATTCCGCGTTCGCAGTGGTGGAACATCGCCCTTGGAAAAGAGAAGGCGCTGACCGAGCTCGAAGCCATGAAGCAGCAATACGAAGAGTCGAAGAAGCGGCTTGAAACCCGGTTCCTCGACAAAGTCGAAAAGCTGCAGCGCGGCGATGAACTGCCGCCGGGTGTCATGAAGATGGTCAAGGTCTTCGTCGCCGTGAAGCGCAAGATACAGCCGGGCGACAAGATGGCCGGGCGCCATGGCAACAAAGGCGTGGTCTCAAAGATCGTTCCGATCGAGGACATGCCGTTCCTTGAGGATGGCACCCATGTGGATATCGTTCTGAATCCACTCGGTGTGCCAAGCCGCATGAATGTGGGGCAGATTCTTGAAACCCATCTCGGCTGGGCCTGCGCCGGCTTGGGCAAGAAAATCGGCGCGATGCTCGATGCCTATAAAGACACGCAAAAGGCCAAACCGTTGCGCGATGAGTTGCATCGTATCTATGGCAAGAACGAGGAGTTCGACAGCCTCGACGATAGCCAGCTTATGGAGGCGGCGAACAATTTGCGGAGCGGCGTTCCCATTGCCACGCCGGTGTTCGACGGCGCTCGCGAGGAAGATATCGCGGCCATGCTGAAGGATGCGGGCTTGGCCACCTCCGGCCAGGTGCAACTGTTCGACGGCAGAAGCGGCGAGGCGTTCGACCGCAATGTCACCGTTGGCTACATCTATATGTTGAAGCTGCACCATCTCGTCGACGACAAGATCCATGCGCGTTCCATCGGGCCTTACTCGCTCGTTACCCAGCAGCCGCTGGGCGGCAAGGCGCAGTTCGGCGGTCAGCGCTTTGGCGAAATGGAGGTGTGGGCGCTTGAAGCCTATGGCGCAGCCTACACGCTACAGGAAATGCTCACCGTTAAATCTGACGACGTCGCCGGCCGCACCAAGGTTTACGAAGCCATCGTGCGCGGCGATGACGCCTTCGAGGCGGGCATTCCGGAAAGCTTCAACGTGCTGGTCAAGGAAATGCGTTCCCTCAGCCTCAACGTCGAGCTGCAGACCGCGCAGCAACCGACATAAGCATTGCGGACGGAGAGGGAACTCTCCGTCCGTCCCGACGGCATCCGATTCAGAACACCCCCCTGCGGATTTTATTCCGCGCAAAGGAGAAGTGACCGATGAACCAAGAGGTCATGAACGTCTTCAACCCGGCGACGCCGGCGCAGACATTCGATCAAATCCGCATCTCGATCGCCAGCCCCGAGAA
>JBKKDI010000077.1:0-2515 GCA_046708645.1 Aestuariivirga sp. | reverse complement strand
ACCAAGTAGTAGAAGCCGACGCTGCGGCCATCGAATTCCTTCACGGCATCGCCGAAAGCAAAGATGAGGCTCGGCAGAAGGGGATCGCTGGGAGCTGCTGGGCGCAGGCCGTTCATGCCGCCAAGTGCTGCCGCTCCGACTGTATAGAAAGGATCGGCGGTCTGGCGCATGAACAGGCCGAAGAGCAGCGATACCACCAGCATGAGAATTGCCACCGTCACGCCACGGATGCGGCTGTAGAACATAATGACGCCGAGCAAGGCAGCCACGAGAACGGGCACAAGGATTCCACCCAGGAGCGCCACATGGGTATTGCCGTGCAAGGCGATCAAGTTCATGGCGATAATGCCATAGGCATATCCGCCAATGCAGAAGAAGGCGGATTGCCCAAGACTCAAAATGCCGCAATAGCCCCAGATCAGGCAGAGACTTAGCCCCAGAAGGCCGGAGATCAGGAAGTTGCTGTAGGAGATGAGCTGGTAGCGCGAAACCACTTCAGGCATGAAATAAAGAAAGATCGTGAGACCGAGCAGGGGACCCCAAAACCATGGGCCCCGTCCAAGCGTCTGCGGTCCGTCCAAGCGGCTTGTCAATCGGTAAAGATTATCGATATTCAACGAAAGCGCCATCTATCCGGTCTTTCGGAACCGTTCGAAGTAGCTTGAAATCCCATTGGGGAACAAAATGAGCGCCAGCATGGCCGCCGCCATGATGCAGACATAGCCGACATACTGGTTGAACAAATTTACGGTCAGAGTTTGTATGCCGGAGAGGTAGGCAACGCTCCAGAGCAGACCGGATAAAATGCTGGCACTACCGCCAACCACCACGGTGATGAAGGCAAGAGGTGTATAATTCGTGCCAAAGAAAGGCGAAATCGTCGAGGTCATGGCGAACATGCCGCCGGCGATGCCGGCAAGAGCTGAGCCCAGTCCAAAGGTGGCTGAATAGATGAAGCGCGTGTCTATTCCCAAGGCGTCCGCCATGTCCGGCCGTTCCATGGTTGCGCGCGCGCGCCGTCCGAAGGACGTGCGAGTGAAGATTAACCAGACACCGAGGATGAGGAGCAGGGCCACCGCGAAGAGCACCAGCCGGTACCAGCCGAAAGAGAGTCCGCCCACCTGGAAACTGCCGAGCGGCGTCGGTATGTTGAGGATGGAGGGTCCGAAAACCAGCAGAAAGCCTTGACTCAAGACGAGACTGAGGCCCCAAGTCACGACGAGCGACGACAGGAGTTGGCCGTAGAACCACCGGATGATCAGCCGCTCCAGCACAATCCCCGCGATCGCCGCGCCCAGGCCTGCAAAGGCCACGGCAACTACAATAGGTGCGCCCATATAATAGGTGTAGGCGGTGATGTACGCACCGATCATCATCAGCTCGCCATGGGCCATATTGATGACGCCCATCATGCCGAAGATGAGGATGAGGCCTACGGAGGCTAGGATCAGAAGCGCTGCATTATCCGCATACTGATAGACGAAGCTAAAGAGTTGTTCCGCTATCTCCATGGGCCGCCCTTAAGTGGGACAACGGGGTGCACCCTTCTCAGGATGCACCCGAATGCCGGGCAAGTCTACTTGAAGAAATCAGCCCAAGCTGGATTGTCCGGTGGCAGGAATTGGCGATTTGGCGCCTTTTTGCGCATGTCGATCCCAATATCCTTGAGGAACGCCGGCTCCGTCATGCCGAGATCGGTTATGAGCGTGAGCGTGTGGTCCTCACCAACTTTGAAGAGGTACGAGTGCATCGCCGCGTGATGCTGGTCGCCACGCAGAATCCAGGGTCCGCCTGGTGCATCGGGCAGTTCGATGTCGCTCTCCAGTGCCTTGATCGTCTCCTCGGTGTCGGCCGTGCCGGCTTTCTCCCAAGCCTTAGCCATGGCTTTCACCGCGACATAGCCGAAGCCAGCGTGCTCGTTCACATAAACCGTCTGCGGGAACATGGCGCGGATTGCAGCGACAAACTTCTTGCTCGCCTCGCCCGGTATGTCTTCGATATAGCCTGGTGAGACGTGCATGTTGGCAAGCGAGGGCGGTGCAAAGCGCTTGTGTTCGTAGCCGTCGGCAATCGTGACGTTCGACCACACCGGCGTCTTCAAGCCAGCCGCTTGCGCCTGCGGATAGAACTGCACTTGTTCCGCGCCCACCAGGCAATGCACCTGGAAATCCGGCTTGATCTTCTGGATCTTATCGATCGTAGATTGCCATTGCGATACGCCGAAGGGGAAATACTCATCCATCTCGAGCGTGCCCCCGTAAAGTCCCGCAGCCGTGCGCGTCCATTGGCCGATGGCGCGGCAGAAATTGTAGTCCGCGCCAATGTAGATGAGGCGCTTGCCGTAGTTCTCGATCATCCATTTCATCGCCGGCAGTACCTGCTGTTCAGGTGTAGGACCGGAAAAGAATGAGTAATGGTCGGCGATGCCCCCTTCGCCCTGGTTATTGTGCCAGAAGATCACCTTGTTACGAGTAACCTCACGCCGCGCCGCCTCGCGCTCAGCGCCGGTGTAGGC
>JBKKDI010000076.1:0-24136 GCA_046708645.1 Aestuariivirga sp. | reverse complement strand
GATCTCGTCGAGTCGGGCATCGCCATGGTGAAGACGGCGCGGCGCAAAAGCGTGGAAGCCCAGGCGCAAGTCAACGCCGAAGCCCGCGTCGTCGAGGCTCTGGTGGGCGCCAATGCCTCCGAGGCGACGCGCGAGGCCTTCCGCAAGAAACTGCGCTCGGGCGAACTCGACGGCAAGGAAATCGAGATACAGGTGGCGGATTCGGGCGGCATTCCAAGCTTCGATATTCCCGGCATGCCGGGAAGTTCGGCCAGCGTCGTCAATATCTCGGACATGCTGGGCAAGGCTTTCGGCGGCCGCACCAAGACGCGGCGGCTTACGGTGAAAGCGAGCCATGACATTCTGCTATCGGAGGAGGGCGACAAGCTCCTCGATCAGGAACAGATCGTGCAGGACGCGATTGACGCGGTGGAAAACAGCGGCATCGTCTTCCTCGACGAGCTCGACAAGATCTGCGCCCGCTCCGAGCGGCAAGGCGCCGATGTCAGCCGCGAAGGCGTGCAGCGCGATCTCCTGCCGTTGATCGAGGGAACCACGGTTTCCACCAAACACGGACCGGTGCAGACCGACCACATCCTGTTCATCGCCTCGGGCGCCTTTCACATTGCCAAGCCTTCCGACCTCCTGCCGGAATTGCAGGGCCGCCTGCCGATCCGTGTTGAGTTGAAGGCACTGGACCGTGAGGATTTCAGACGAATTCTCACCGAGCCGGAGGCGAGCCTGCTGAAACAATATAAGGCGCTCCTGCTGACGGAAGGTGTCACCCTCGATTTCACCGCCGACGGTGTGGACGCGATTGCCAGAATCGCGGCGGAAACCAATGCGGCCATTGAAAATATTGGTGCACGCCGGTTGCAAACCGTGCTTGAGCGCGTACTCGATGAAGTGAGCTACACCGCCACCGACCGGTCGGGCGACCTCGTCACCATCGACGCCGCTTACGTCGAGAAACACGTGGGCGATCTCGCCCGCAACGCCGATCTTTCGAAATTCATCCTTTGACGTGGCGTACCAGTTTGGGTCCCTTCCCCCCTCGCGGGGGAAGGTGGCGCGGAACGCGCCGGAAGAGGGGGTGGGTCCGCATATAAAAGCCCATGACGTGATTTACCGAACCGGCCCCCTCATCCGTCTCGCGCTTGCAGCGCGATCCACCTTCCCCCGCAAGGGGGGAAGGGAAAAATCTCCGGCTCGTCCGGCATCCACCAAACGCTATATCTTGCTCTTGCGTTTTCTGCCTTCGAGCAGCGCAATCATCTCGCCCAAGGTATGATCCTCGATCTTGCCGATGTCATCGGCCAGCCGGTTGGCGAGTTCGGTGGCGCGGGGCGACAGCCCAGAGGTGTCGATGGTGATTCTCGGATGGGAAATTCGCGCCAGCCGCGCCACCTCCTCCGCTTCGTCCCAGATAATGTTGAAATAGACGATGATGCGCTGGATGAGATGCCAGCCCGGCCGCCCGCGCTTGCCGTGCTCCAGTGCGGAGAGATAGGCCGATGAAACTCCAATGGCTTTCGCCATGTCCCTGAGCGTCAGCCCGCGTTCAGCCCGGAGTTTCCGGATCTTCTCGCCGAAGGGCGTCATCGCGCGCGCCTGATTTTCACATAGAAAGCGCCGCCGCCGCCATGCTTGGGGTGCGCGGGCTGGAAACCCGAAACCAGGGCGCGGAACTCCGGCTCATGCAGCCACTCGGGAACAAAACGGCGAAGCTGCCCCTGGCGCTCGGGCGAATGAAAATGCGCGGAGCCATGGAGCGTGTGACGCGAAAGCGGTGAAGAACCCTTGCCGGTAATGACCAACACGGTGCGCACGCCATCGCCATGGGCGCCGCGCAGGAATTGCAGGAGTTGCACGCGGGACATTTCGACACCCGTTCCATGCAAATCAAGGCGGCGTTCGATATCGACATTGCCGCGTGTCATCTTCTGGGTGGTGCGGCGATCGAAACCGGTATTGGGAGGCGGCGATTTTGCTTTCTTTCCCTCCCCCTTGCGGGGAGGGTGGCGCGACGAGCCGGGTGGGGGTCGATCCGGCGAACCCACCAGACCCCCACCCTCAATCCCTCCCCGCAAGGGGGAGGGAGAAACCGGCTTGCGCTTGCGCAAAGGCTTCACTGATCTTGCGACCTCGGCCCAGAGTTCGAAATCGGGCGGCTTGCGGCTCATGGCCGGGCCATCAATTCGCGGGCGATGTCCTTCGGCAGAAACACGATCATCAATCCAGCGCTTTTCATGTGGCCCGCCGTCAACGCAGCCTGTTCGCCCGCTCCCCAGAACACATCGCCCCGCGCATGGCCCTTGATGGCGGTGCCCGTATCCTGGGCGATCATCAGATGACGGAACGTTTCCATCTCGCCCTTGGGGCCGGAGGGCGTCTTCGTATCGAGCCATACGGGAGTGCCGAACATCCACAAGGACCGGTCCATGGCAAGGCTGCGGCGGGGCGTGAGAGAAACATTCTGGGCTCCGGGCGGGCCCAGCATTGGATCGGCAACTTCCACCTCGCGAAAGAAAACAAACGATTTGTTCTCCCACATGAGTTCGCGCGCCGCCTGCCCGTCTCTGACCATCCAGGCGCGTATGGCCTGCATCGACATCTCTTCGCGGCTGAAAACGCCGCGATCAACGAGGAGGCCGCCAATTCCCGTATAGACATGGCCAGTCTTTCCCGCGTAGGCGAGACGGATCACGGAGCCATCGGCAAGGCGCACCCGTCCCGAACCTTGAATGTGGATGAAGAAGGCATCGGCCCAATCCCGCAACCACACAATCTCAAGTCCCCGGCTTGCAAGAGCGCCCTGTTCGATTTCCTTGCGGGTGAAATAGGAAGCTGGTTTGCCGTCGATCATGCGGCCGTATTTGACGCCCAGACGTTTTTCTGTCGACGCATCGAAAGCCACAAGATCGGCAGGCTTTCGATAGAGGGGAACCGGATAGTCCGAAGAAGGCGTAAGGCTCCCCTCCGCTTCCGGTTCATAGTAGCCCGTAAACAGACCCTCGGGGCGAGCGGGATCGTTCACCTTCATCGGCTGGAAATTTTTCTCGAAGAATTTTTTTGCGTCCGCGGCAGTTTCAGCACTCTTGCATGGGGCAAGCCAGTGCTGGCGCTTGCCGCCGAAATCCACCTTTCGACCGAAGGCCTTGCCCTCGGCCACAATCTCCGTGCAGGAGCGCTGGAAGGTTTCAAGTGCTGCGGCGTGATCCTCCCTGTCCCAGCCCGCGATAGCGGAAAAAGCCACAGGTTGGAGAATCGCTGCCGCACGTCCTATCATGGGGCTAGCCATGGCCAAGACCATGGCAAGACTCAAGAGGACGTGTGGTCCTCTCACGTCCCGGCTTGGGTGGCGGCCAGCTTCCAGTTCGGATCGCGCGAGGAAATGTCGCGCTCGAAGGTCCAGACATCGGTGATTTCGCGGATTTCCTTGGGATCGCCCTCAACAACGGAGTCATCCTTGGCCCGAGTCACCGAAATGATCTCGCTCACGAATTTCATCGTCACCGAAGCGCGCTTGCCTGCAAGATCAATGGCCATAAGCTCCGCCTTGTCGATGCCGACAAATCGCGACTCCACCGTTTGGCCGGCTGCGGCCCGGGCATCGATAACTGTCGCGAAGCTATCGGAAACATCCTTCGACAACAGTTCCTTGAGGGCTGCCTTATCGCCCCTGGCGAAACCCTCGACGATCATCTCATAGGCGAGCTTAGCGCCGTCGATGAAGGATTTGGGGGTGAAGTTGGAATCGGCCTCGGCCAGCCGCGCAATAGCGAGAGCAAGTGTTGAGCCTTCCGGCGCGTATCCCATCCACACGGGAAGCGGCGGCTCCACGCCAGCGCCGGCAGGTTCTGCCGTCTGATCCTTGGGAAAGCGCAAGACAGTGCCGGGGGCCTTCTCGGACGCTACATCTGGCTTGCGGGCCGGCGCGTAGGGGTCAAGCGGCGGACGCTCGTTGCCGGTGCGGCTGCCCAAGACGCTGCGAAGGCGCCAGAAAACCACGAGCGCAATCCCCAGGAGCACCAAGTTGAAAGGATCGAAAAGAGTGTTCATCGAGATACTCTGACGTTAATACCCGCCCAAAATGGGGCCAGCCGATTGGCGTCGTAGGCACCCGTCGCCTATATATAGGACACATCAGCCCAGGTCCAAACCCCATGCGCCGCTTTCTGCCACTTGTCATCCTTTTAGGGTTCTTTCTCGAACTGGCGGTCATGATTGCCGTCGGCCAACGCATCGGTGTGCTTGCGACACTGTTGCTGATCGTTGGCGGGGGGATACTCGGCGGAGCGGTCATCCGCTGGGCGGGGCTCGGACTGGCAGCCGCCTTGCGGCGGCCCGCCCTGGACCGGACCTTCGCGACAGGAGACGCGGCTGCGGGCTTTCTTTTGATGCTGGCGGGGCTTCTGCTGATCGTGCCGGGCTTTATCTCCGACGTTCTCGGTCTTTTGCTGTTGCCTGCTCCGGTGCGGCAATGGCTGGCCGCGAAATTCGTGGCCAAGGTGCGAGGCGCCGGCTGGCGGCGTGAAACCCATAGCCCCGGAGAGGTGATCGAAGGCGAGGCAATCGAGATCGAGGGCGAGATTGTTGACAGGGGAAATCCAGCTCGCGACGGCTAAAGTGCCCCCGGGCAGTCTTGCGGCTGCCGGACGGGCATGATAGCGAAGCCAGGACTTAAAAAGAGGCCTCCCACCATGTCCAAGACCGCGAAACCGGCTGCCAAGAAGGCGGCCAAGCCTGCCGGCAATGGCGGAGGTGACAAAAATAAGTCGCCGAAGGTAACAGCTGGAGCTACGGCCCAGCCGCTGTCGGTCGACGCGCCGCAGCCGCAGCCTGGAACACAGCCTTCCATGCGCGTTCTCGGCCAGTATCTCAAGGATTTGAGCTTCGAGAATCCGAATGCGCCGCAATCGCTGGCGCCGCAGCAGACCCAGCCCGACATCAACATCGCCGTCAACGTCAATGCCCGCAATCTGGCGCCCACGGATTTCGAGGTGGAACTCCATCTCGACGCCAAGGCGACGCTGCAAGGCAAGGTGATCTTCGCCGCCGAACTTCTCTACGCCGGCGCTTTCCGGCTTGAAAATTTTCCGCAAAACCTGCTGCACCCCGCCGTGCTGATCGAATGCCCGCGCATGCTATTTCCGTTCGCCCGGCAAATTCTCGCCGACGCCACGCGCAATGGCGGCTTCCCGCCCCTCATGCTCGACCCCATCGATTTCGCCAGCATGTATCAAAAGCGCATGCAGCAGCAAAAGGCGGCGGCGGCGGTCGCCAAGAATTAAGTGAGCGCCATTCAGGCCATCATCGAGAGGGCCTGGGAGGGCCGCGATCAGGTTTCGCCCGCCACCGGCGGCGAAGTCCGCGAGGCCGTCAACGAAGCGCTGAACCTGCTCGATTCAGGCCAAGTCCGTGTGGCGGAAAAGAAGGACGGCGGCTGGGTGACGCACCAGTGGCTGAAAAAGGCCGTGCTGCTGTCCTTTCGCCTCAACGACATGGAGATGATCGGCGGCGGCCCCGGCAGGAGCGGCTGGTGGGACAAGGTGCCCTCCAAGATGGAGGGCTGGACGGAAAAGGAGTTCCGCGCCGCGGGCTTTCGCGCCGTGCCGAATTGCATCGTGCGGCGCTCGGCCTATATCGCTCCCGGCGCCATTCTCATGCCCTCCTTTGTCAATCTCGGCGCCTATGTCGATAGCGGCACCATGGTCGACACCTGGGTGACGGTTGGTTCCTGCGCCCAGATCGGCAAGAACGTGCATCTCTCGGGCGGTGTCGGCATCGGCGGCGTGCTCGAGCCCATGCAGGCGGGGCCCACCATCATCGAGGATAATAGCTTTATCGGCGCGCGTTCGGAAGTAGTCGAAGGAGTTGTCGTCGGCCAAGGCTCGGTCATCTCCATGGGCGTGTTCATCGGCCAGTCCACCAAGATCGTCGACCGCGCGACGGGCGAAGTTTTCATGGGCCGCGTGCCGCCCTATTCCGTCGTGGTGTCGGGTTCGCTGCCGCAGAAGCCGTTCAAGGACGGCTCGCCCAGCCCGTCGCTCTACTGCGCGGTGATCGTCAAGCGGGTCGATGAGAAGACCAGGGCCAAGACCAGTATCAACGAGTTGCTGCGAGACTGAATAGCATCGAGCAAAGTCACGCATCCTTGTCCTCGCCCCGCGTCAGCGGGGAGAGGAAGGGGACCCATCATGCAAAGCATGATGGGTAGGAGAGGGGCCAACGGATTAAATCCCGCCCTTGAGTTCATCGATGCTGCTCCACCCTTCATTTTTGGTGAAGAAGGCCATGCCAGGCACACGATAACTTTGAAATGACCGCTAGCCCCTCTCCTCCCCATCGCTTCGCGGTGGGTCCCTTCCTCTCCCCGATTCGCGGGGCGAGGACATTTGGGGACTGTTGACGCGCCTCTTCCAGCGCTATCGATCTTGGGCGATAGTGTAGTCACCGGGACGCATACGAATCAATTCGAGCAGCGGGGGAAACACCATGGACATGTCTTTGTTTACGAGTTTCGAGGGCCGAATCAACCGGCAGAAATGGTGGCTGGGAGTGATCGCGCTGATCGTCGTTGAATGGATCGTCATGCTCGTTCTCGGAATGGTTTTCGGCGGCGGCATGATGACCGGAATGGACCCGAACAATCCGGAAGCTGCGGCCCAGGCCATGGGCATGATGTCGGTGCCGATGATTATTGTCATTCTTATCTTTCTGTGGCCGTCCCTGGCGCTCTATGCCAAGCGCTGGCACGATCGCGGCAAATCCGGCTGGTGGACACTCATCATTTTGATACCGTTGATCGGCGGCATTTGGGCACTCGTCGAATTGGGTTTTCTGCGCGGCACGGAAGGCCCGAACGACTACGGCCCCGATCCGCTGGCAATTTGATCTGTCACAATAAATCCGTAGCGCCCGATCCCCGTGGCCGGGCGCATTGTTTGCAGCTATGATCGCGCGCCATGAAAAAACCCGTCACCGCCACCGATTCCGTTGCCATTCTCCAGAGCCTGATCCAGTGCCCATCCGTGACGCCGGTGGAGGCGGGGGCGCTGACCGTCCTTGAAAATCTTTTATCAGCCCAGGGATTCGTCTGTCAGCGGCTGATCTTCAAGGACGACAATACGCCCGATGTCGAAAATCTCTTCGCCCGCATCGGCACCGGGGCTCCGCACCTGTGTTTCGCCGGACACACCGACGTGGTGCCGCCGGGCCGGCTTGAGGACTGGTCGCACCCGCCGTTTGCCGGCGAGATCGCCGATGGCCATGTTTATGGCCGGGGCGCCACGGACATGAAGGGCTCGGTCGCCGCCTTCGTCGCCGCGGCGATTGATTACGTCAAATCGAGCGGCAAGCCCAAGGGATCGCTTTCTTTCCTTATCACCTGCGACGAAGAGGGCCACGCCATCAACGGGACGGTGAAGGTGCTGCCCTGGATGAAAGACAACGGCCACATTCCCGATCACTGCCTGGTGGGTGAACCGACGTCCACCGAAAAACTCGGCGATGCCCTCAAGATCGGCCGCCGCGGCTCCTTAAGCTTCGCTGTCACGGTCGAAGGCAAACAGGGTCATGCCGCCTATCCGCACAAGGCCGACAATCCGATCCCGAAAATTGCGAACTTCATCGATCGGATTTCCAGGGCCGCCCTTGATAAAGGCAACGAACATTTCGATCCCTCAACACTCGCTGTTACGTCAGTCGACGTCGGCAACCCCGCGAGTAATGTCATTCCCGCACGGGCTGCGGCAAGATTCAACATCCGTTTCGGCACGGCGCATTCACACCAATCGCTAAAGGATTGGGTTGTGGCGCAGGCCGGCGAAACGAAACAGGAGCTGGGCGGCGCGTGGACTGTAACGGCGGACGAAGGCGCGGACGCCTTCATCACTGAGCCGGGCGCATTTGTCGGCCTGGTGCAGGACGCCGTCGAGCAGCAAACGGGATTGCTGCCGAAACTTTCGACATCGGGCGGAACGTCGGATGCGCGCTTCATCAAGGACTATTGCCCGGTTCTCGAGTTTGGCCCCACCAACGCCACGATCCACATGACCGACGAGCGCATTGCCGTCGACGAACTGCGCGCCACCCAGGCGATCTATGGCCGGATCATCGAAGAATATTTCAATACTCAACTCTGAGCAGGTAAAGCCCATCAGGCGGCGAGACCGGGCCGCAGCGTGTCCGGTCGGCGGCATCGAGCGCCGCTTTCACGTCCAGCACTTGCCACTTGCCTTCGCCCGCGAGTTTCAGCGTGCCCACCATGGAACGCACCTGAGAGTGCAGGAAAGAACGCGCGCTCGCGCTGATTTCGATCATCTCGCCGTATCGCGCGACGTCGAGCCGGTCGAGAGTCTTCACCGGCGATTGGGCCTGGCAGGCCGCCGCGCGGAAGGTGGTGAAATCATGCCGGCCTACCAGCATCTGGGCTGCCTCGTGCATGGCGACCGCATCCAGCTCCATGGGCAGCCACCACACTTTTCCCCGCTCCAGTGCCGGCGGGCTCCGGCGGTTGAGAATGCGAAAAATGTAATGCCGCTGCGTGGCTGAAAAGCGCGCGTGGAAATCCCGGTTTACCTCCTTCGTCGCCAGCACGCTGATGGGATGGGGCCTGACATTGGCATTGAGTGCATTGCGGAGTTCGAAAATATCCCAAGGCCTCGCCAAATCGACATGGGCAACCTGCCCCAGCGCATGCACGCCGGCATCGGTGCGGCCCGCGCCATGGACAACCGCAGGCTGGCCGTTGATGACGGCGACGGCTGTTTCCAGCACACCCTGTACGGAGAGTTCATCGGCCTGCATCTGCCAGCCGGCAAAGGGTCCGCCATCATATTCGATGGTGAGCTGGTAGCGCGGCATCAGGAAACTCTTGCACCTTCCACGACAGGAAAGCCGCGCAAGAATGTTTCCGCATCCATGGGAGCCTTGCCCTCGCGCTGGAGCTTGAGAAGGCGCACCGCCCCTTCGCCACAGGCGATGGTGAGATGGCTATCGATGAATGTTCCTGGCTCACCGGCGCTATCTGCGGTTTCGCAAAGCAGTGCCTTGATCCGCGCGCCATGCATTTGAAACCACGCGCCGGGAGATGGCGAGAGTCCGTGAATGTGATTGCGCACATCGATGGCGGATCTGGCGAAATCGATCCTTGTTTCCGCCTTGCCGATTTTTTTTGCATAGGTGATGCCGCTCAAAGGTTGCGGCACGCAATCGATCCTTGCTTGCGCGAGCGTCTCCACCATGAGTTTTGCGCCAATCACGGCGAGTTCATCGTGCAACGATTGCGCCGTTGTCTCCAGCGTGATGGCAAGCCGGGCGGCCTTGCAAACGGGTCCGGTATCGAGACCTTCATCCATGCGCATGATGGTGACGCCCGATTCCCTATCGCCCGCCATGATGGCGCGCTGGATCGGAGCAGCCCCCCGCCAGCGCGGCAGCAGAGAGGCATGGACATTGAGGCAGCCGAGGTGCGGTGTATCAAGAACCGCTTTCGGCAGTAGCAGGCCATAGGCCACAACGACGGCGGCATCGGCCTTGAGGGCTGCAAAATACTCCTGCTCGCCAACCGATTGCAGCGATACGGGTGTCCGGACCTCAATGCCTTGCGCCGCGGCGAAGGCCTGAACCGGCGAGGCCTTTGTCCCCATGCCTCGTCCTGCGGGACGTGGCGGTTGTGAATAGACGCACACCATCTCATGATCCGCCGCCAGCAACGCCTTTAGCGTCTCAACCGCGAAATCCGGCGTTCCCATGAAGACGAGGCGCATGCTCAATCCCCAATCAATGCCGGGGGGCGTGGAAACTGAAATTTCCCTCCCCCTTGTGGGGAGGGATTAAGGGTGGGGGTCGCTCCAGCTTCGCAGAACTGTGTTCGTCTGTCTCGATTCTGAAAGTCTGCCAGACCCCCACCCCTAACTCTCCCCGCAAGGGGGAGGGTGAAAATGGAAGCGTCCGTGTTGTGCAACCGCACTAAAGTTTCCCCAGCTTCTGGGCTTTAGCGAATTTCTTCACCACCCGGTCGCGCTTGAGCTTGGTGATGTAGTCGATGAACAGCACGCCGTTCAGGTGATCGATTTCATGTTGCAGGCAGGTGGCGAGAACACCCGCCGCGTGGAGTTCGACAGGTTCGCCCTGGCGATCGAGATAGCGCACTTTGACCTCCGAGGGCCTGGTCACCATCTCGTAGTATTCCGGAATCGACAGGCAGCCTTCCTCGTAATCGCTCTGGGTCTCGCTCGACCAGAGGATTTCCGGATTGGCGATAAAGAGCGGCTGCTTTGCCTCGCCGTCCTTGGCGAGGTCGGCGACGAGAACCCGCCGTGGCACGCCAATCTGGACGGCGGCAAGCCCGATTCCGGGGGCCGCGTACATGGTTTCCAGCATATCGTCCCACAGCTTGCGCGTATCGGCGTCGACCTGGCTCACGGGTTTCGACACCTGGCGCAGCAGCGGATCGGGAAGGGTGACAATATCGCGGACGGCCATGGCGGCTCAGATAGGCGAGTGTGTAGTGAGGGTCAATTGGCGGCGGTTATGTGTTATGCTCGCCTGGTTTCTTTAACCCACAGGGAGGACATCATGGCCAGATATATCGAGCTTTTGAATTGGACCGAACAGGGCGTCAAAAACATAAAAGACAGCCCCAAGCGGCTCGACGCCGCCCGCGAGCTTGCCAAGAAAATGGGCTGCGAAATTCGCGACATGTACATGACCATGGGCGCCTGGGACATGGTGGTGATCGTGGAAGCGCCCAACGACGAAACCATCGCCAAATTCAACCTGACCTTGGCCATGGGCGGCAATGTCCGCACCACGACCCTCAAGGCCTTTCCCGAGGACGTCTATCGCAAGGTTCTCACGGGGCTTTGACGCTTGCTTTTTGAGCCTGAAACTCCGATATAGCGGCCGGGAGGTTGGCGGCGGACGTACCGCTCGCCAACCGGGTCAGGTCCGGAAGGAAGCAGCCCCAACGAGACCGGAACGGGTTGCCCGTCCAGCCTCCCACCTCTAGTGAACGCCCCAGGCCCGCCATGACTGATGCACCAAGCGGCGTGAACGCCTCGGGATACCGCGTTCTTGCCCGCAAATACCGCCCGCGCATTTTTCCTGACCTCATCGGCCAGGACGCGATGGTGCGCACCCTCACAAACGCTTTCGCCACCGGCCGCATCGCCCAAGCCTATATGCTTACCGGCGTGCGCGGCGTCGGCAAGACAACGACGGCGCGGCTGATCGCCCGGGGCATCAACTATCCGGGCGGGCCCGCCACGGACATGCCGGAGGTCACGTCCCAATGCGAAGCCATCCTCGAATCGCGCCATATGGACGTGATCGAAATGGACGCGGCCTCCAATACCGGCGTCGACAACATGCGCGAGATCATCGAGAGCGTGCGCTACGCGCCGCTAACGCTGCGCTACAAGGTTTATATCATCGACGAAGTCCACATGCTCTCGAAGAGCGCTTTCAACGCACTGCTCAAGACCCTGGAAGAACCGCCGCCCCATGTGAAATTCGTTTTCGCCACCACGGAAATCAACAAGGTTCCCGTGACGATCCTGTCGCGCTGCCAGCGTTTCGATTTGAAACGTCTCGACGCGGCAACGTTGGTGAACCACTATGCCGCGATCGCGGTAAAGGAGAACGTGACGGCGGAGGCCGATGCGCTGGCCATGATTGCCCGCGCCGCCGAAGGCTCGGTTCGCGACGGTCTCTCGCTTCTCGATCAAGCCATCGCCCATGGTGGCGACAAGATCGTGGCCAATGAGGTAGCCTCGATGCTCGGCCTCATGGACCGCGCGCGGATCATCGATCTTTTCGAGGCGGTGATGGCGGGAGACACGGCGCGCGCCATCGGCGGGATCGAGGCGCAGTATGAAGCGGGCGGCGATCCCAAGACCATTCTCAACGATATCGCCGATTATGTGCACTGGGTGACGAGACTTAAGGTGGTGAAGGAGTCGGCCCTGTCTGACACCTCACGGACCGAAGCGGAGAAGACCCGTGGCATCGATCATGCCGCAAGGATCGGCATGGCCCATCTCACCCGCGCCTGGTCCATGCTGCTCAAGGGCATCCGCGAAGTGGAGCTCCACGCCAATCCGCTGCTGGCCGCTGAGATGGTGCTGATCCGCCTGACTCATGCCGCGGACCTTCCGGGCGGTGAAGAATTGGCGAAGCTGGTGCAGCAGGATGCTGCACCCGAACGCACCCTGCCGATTGCGGCCACGCAACCCCTGCGCCGGGACGAGCCGCCGCCGGAAACCAACGGCGCGCTGGCGGTGAAAACCCTGCCGGTCGCATCGGCGCCGCCACCGCCGCCCGGCGAAACCCGCGCCTTTACGAGTTTCAGTGACATTCTGGCGCTAGCCGCGGAAAAACGCGACATTAAGCTCAAAAGCGATCTAGAGCGGCTGGTGCGCCCCATCCGGGTTAGCCCCGGCCAATTTGAACTGGCGCTGGAAGCATCCGCGCCTCCGGGGCTTGCCAACGAGATTTCCCGCAAGCTCGAAGCCTGGACGGGCCTGCGCTGGATGGTGCTGGTGGCCAAGGATGGCGGGGCGAAACCCGTGGCGGCGCAGGCCAGGGAGAGCCGCGACAGCGCCTTCCGGGCCGCCCGCGAGCATCCCGATGTGCAAGCCGTGCTGAAACGCTTCCCCGGTGCTGAGATCGTCGATGTGCGCGAGCCCGAAATACCCATGAGTGAGTCCGATGAAGAATCTCGGTGAGATGATGAAGCAGGTCCAGGCGATGCAATCGCGCATGGCGGACGTGCAGGCGAAACTCGAACAGGCAACAGTCACCGGCCAATCCGGCGGCGGCCTTGTGAAAGTGACGCTTAACGGCAAGGGCGCCATGACGGGGCTTGCCATCGACACCTCGCTGTTCAAGCCGGAAGAGAAAGAGATTGCCGAAGACCTCATCGTGGCCGCCCACAACGACGCCAAGGCGAAGGTCGAGACACTCATCGCCGGCGAAATGAAATCGGTAACCGGCGGTCTTCCGCTGCCGCCGGGATTGAAGCTGCCGTTCTAATGGTGAGGTCTGCCGGTCCGCCTCATTTCCCCTCCTCCCCTTGCGGGAGAAGGTGGATCGCGTCGCAGACGCGAGACGGAAGAGGGGGCTGGTTCAACCAGTCCGGTCGTGCGGCAAATAGGCGGAACCACCCCCTCATCCGGCGCTGCGCGCCACCTTCCCCCGCGAGGGGGGAAGGGAGAATGTTTTCAAAATGAAACGCACGACGGGGCCGGAAATCGAACGGCTGATCCAGCTCTTTGCCAAGCTGCCGGGATTGGGGCCGCGGTCGGCGCGCCGCGCGGCGTTGCACCTCATCAAAAATCCCGAAAAGCTGTTGGCCCCCCTGGCGAGCGCCATTGCCGAGGCCCGCGACAAGGTGACGGTGTGTTCCCAATGCGGCAATGTCGATACGATCGACCCTTGCACACTCTGCGGCGACTCGCGGCGGGACCGTTCGATCATTTGCGTTGTCGAGGAGGTGGGCGATCTCTGGGCGCTGGAACGCGCCGGTGCGTGGCCGGGCGTTTACCATGTGCTCGGCGGCAGGCTGTCGGCCATCGAAGGTGTAAGGCCCGAAGATCTTTCCATCGCCCACCTGATTGACCGGGCAGCCCATGAGCGGCCGCGCGAAGTGGTGCTTGCGGTGAACGCCACCGTGGAGGGCCAGACCACGGCGCACTACATTATCGAGAGGCTGAAGGGCCTTAACATCGCCACCTCGCGTCTCGCCCATGGCGTGCCCGTGGGCGGCGAGCTCGATTACCTCGATGAAGGCACGCTGAATCAAGCCATGCGGGCGCGGCGGCCATTCTGAATTTTACCGTTTGTTAACGCCACCTTGGGCTGCCTCCATTCTAGGGCTAAGTCCGGCCCGCCGCTTGCTCCTGTTCCATCCATAGCTCGAAGCCTGTTCCATGATGGGAACGAAGGAGTATGAAATGGCCCTCGGCAGCAAGTTCGCATCTTTTATCGACAGGTTTGCCTCTAATCAAAATGGCGCAACGGCGATTCTATTCGCCCTGTCCGCCGTTCCCATGCTGCTCGCCGCCGGTGTTGCTATCGACTACGTGCGCTATTCGTCGGCCAGGATCGCCCTCCAGTCGGCCCTTGACGCAGGCGCACTGACCGTCGCTGCATCCACCAATCTGTCCACAGCGGATCGCATCGCCGCCGGCCAATCGACGTTCGAGGAAAATGTCATGGCAACGGCAATCGGCCCCGCCAGCGTGACCCCAAGCTTCAATCTTGACGGCAACACCGTTGTGGCTTCGGCATCTTTCGAACTCCCCGTAAGTCTCATGCAACTCGGGGGTTTCACCACGATGCAGGTTAATGTTGAAAGCGAAATCAGCATTCCCGAGAGCAAGAAAGCCGAGGTCGCCCTGGTTCTCGACTATTCCGGCTCCATGAATGAAGTGCTGAGCGGTAAAGTCAAATATATCGCCATGCGCGACGCCGCCAAGAAGTTGGTGAACGATCTGGCGTCCGCCAATCCAACAAAAATCAAGTTCGGCCTCGTGCCATTTTCGCACCACGTCTGGGTCACCTTGCCCAAGCAATATGTCCTGGGCCAATCCGGTGCCGGTAATTGGACGGGCTGCACCCAGGACCGCAAATATCCCCACAATGTGAGCGATGCTACACCCACCTCGGTAGCGCCTTCGAAATGGGGCCAGCCGATTGCCCCCGTTCATGCCAGCAGCGGCTGCGGCGCCTATGCGCCTAACCAGTTGATCGTCAAACCGCTCACCAGCGATTTCACCGCAGTCACCAGCCAGCTCGATGCGATGGTGCCCTATGCCTGGACGCATATCGCCCTTGGCGCCGAATTTGGCTACCATCTTCTGTCACCCAATGCGCCTTTCGCCGAAGGTGCAAGCTATTCCGACACCACGACGCAGAAAGTCATGGTGCTGCTCACCGACGGCATGCAGACGGAGCCGGCCTTTGGCCCGGGTGCGCGCACCGTGGCCCAGGGCGAAAACAATCTTGAAGAGATTTGCGACAACGCCAAGGCCTCGGGCATCACCATTATGACCATCGCCTACAACATCGACGATCAAACCACCGTGGATCGCTTGCGCAACTGCACCACCGATCCGGACAAGGATTTCTTCAGCGTGGGCGAAGGCGAAAATATCGCCACGGCTTTCGATGCAATCAAGCAACAGATCACCGCACAGATCAGGATTGGGAAGTAGGGCCGGTTACCACTTTTCATCATGCCCGGGCTTGACCCGGGTATCCTCTTGGTTCGACGAAAAGGATGCCCGCATCAAGTGCGGGCATGATGAGAAATCGATATAAGCGTGCCTAACCCCGCTCAACCAGCCGGGGCTTCGTTTCGACCGTGGCGATGCGCGGGGTTTCCTCCAGGTCCATGCTCTCGATCCGGAGGCCGCGCTTGGCGATCTTGTCGGCGGAGATATTGAGCCTGTCGAGATCGGCGTTGGCGGCGCCAAAATGCTTCTGCAAATCGCCGACCCGCTCCTGCAGGCGCCCCACGTCCTCGAGAAGCCGCGACACCTCGATCTGAATCAGTCCCGCCTGCTCGCGCATCGCCACGTCCTTGAAAATCGCCTGCATGGTCTGGATCAGCAGCATGAGGACATTGGGCGAGGCGATAATGACGCGGGCCCGGTGCGCCTTCTGGATCACGTCCTCGAAATGCTCGTAAAGGTCGGCATAGATCGATTCCGACGGCACGAACATGATGGCGGTTTCGTGGGTCTCGCCGGCGATTAAATACTTTTCGGAAATATCCTTCACATGCTTGAGCACGTCCGAGCGCAAGCGCGCTTGCGCCGATTTGATTTCGCCTTCGGCCCGCGCCAGCTTCAATGCATTGAAGGCTTCAAGAGGAAATTTCGCGTCGATCACCAGGCGAAGCTCCGAATCCGGCAGCTTGATCAGGCAATCGGGCCTTGTGGCGTTAGAGAGCGCGGCCTGGAACGAATAGGCGCCGCCATGGAGCCCGTCCCTGACGATGGCCTCCATGCGGCCCTGGCCATAGGCGCCGCGCGCCTGCTTGTTGGCGAGAATATCCTTGAGGCTCACCATTTCGCTTGAAAGCGCGCTCAGATTCTTTTGGGCCGCATCGATGACGGCAAGGCGCTCGTAGAGTTGCGTCAGCGACCGGCCGGTGCGCTCGGTCTGATCGTGAAGGCCAAGGCCGAGCCGCTGGCTCACCTGATCGAGGCGTATCTCAAGGGTTCGGGTGAGATGCGCCTGGGAGCCTTGCGCCTGTTCGGCGAAGCCCCGCAGGTGCCCGGCCATCTCGGCCAATTGGTATTCAAGTTCCGAGGCTCGCCTCGCCTGGGCACGCCAGGCGAAGATCGCGGACGCCACCAGAAGCAGAAGCGCCAGTAACGCACCCGCAACCATGACATCGAGAAGGGTGAACGGCCACTCGCCGATCCGGACAACGATTTGATCGAAATGCATGAGCGCGAGACTAGACTGATTCGCACCCATAAAAGAACGTGGCCCGTCCATGCCTGATTAGAGGCACGAACGGGCCCTTGACCCGCACGACTCGGGACGGCGACAGGAGCCGCTTAGGCCAACTCATTCACAACGCAGGGACAAATGGAGATTGCCTTCCACCCTTTACACGGTCCGGCTCGTTGGCCGGGGTGATCCCCCGCTGAGATCGAGAGGGAGACTGATCTGCGAACGTGGCCTCAACACGGACAGAGTGAGGCAATTTGGCGGCACGATCCGTCTTCAACATATTTTCTGTCTTCCGCGCGTTCCGGCTTGGTTTAATTTATTCAAAGTGGCAGAATCGCCCAAGCCGTACACCGGACGAAAAAGAATGTGGCAGGAGTTCAAAGCCTTCGCCCTCAAAGGCAACGCATTCGATCTGGCGATCGGTGTCATCATCGGCGTGGCCTTCGGCAAGATCGTTGACGGCCTCGTCACTTTGCTGATCATGCCCGGGATCGGCGCAATCACGGGCGGCCTCAACTTCGACAATTATTTTTTGCCTTTGTCGGAGGCGGTCACCGCAATCAATCTCGCCGATGCCCAGAAGCAGGGCGCGGTGCTGGGTTACGGCGCTTTCATCACCATCGTCATCAATTTCCTTATCATCGCTTTTATCCTCTTCCAGCTCGTCAAGTTATCGAATCGCATGAAGAGGGAGGAGCCTTCTCCGCCGCCGCCTGCCGCAACCACGACCGAAGCGCTGCTCGCCGAAATCCGCGATGCGCTGAAAAAGAAATAGGTTTGAAGGTATCCCGAAGCCAAGAGACGGCGGGCGGATCACAAGGAATTTTCGAATTGGTAGTCGCCGGTGTGCGCGAATTCCATTTTGCCGGCGTCAACCTCGTTAAGGAAAACAAGCCCGGTCAAGACCTTTGCATAATAGGGACCGAGTTCAAAGCGGCGCTGTTGTGATTCCTTGATGTCGAGCGCGTAGTAGCCGACTTGATGATAGTAGGTCACGCGCGCGCGCACTTCCGCTTCCATATCTTTGTAGCCGAACCCCTCGAATATTTCGGTTAACAGGCCAACGCGATCCGTATCGATCTCCATGAGCAATTTTGCCACCGCTGTTGATCGTTGCGCCCATTCACGAACCGCACGATCGTAACGGGGGTTGAACTCCTTCTCCAGCATCCAGACTCCAATGAATGCGAGATAGCGATTCCGGGGGTCTGGTCTGGCCCGTTCCACGGCGCGATGGAATGAATCTGTATTGGCCTCGCGCCAGTTGGCAAGCAGGGCCTCGTGGAGTTCGCCGCGCTTGGAAAAATGCCAATAAAAGCTGCCTGGAGTGACGCGAAGAAGTCTCGCCAGAGGTTCCACCTTGACGCTTTCAATACCGGACTTGATGAGGATTTTCCGCGCCGCGAGGATCCAATCTTGCCGTGTGAGCGCCTTGTCCCGCTTGCGGTTGGCCGAGGTCATGAACATCTCCATAAAGTCTTGAACAGCTAGATATCATCGGCTAGCATCGGCCACAACCATAGGGTTCCCTATGTTTATAAATCCTGTGGGCAAGCCGTCGAACGACGGAAATCAGGGACATCAAAAGGGAGTAAATGCGATGAAATCCACCAGACTGATGACATTCTGCCACGCTTCGGCGGTGACGCTGGCAGCCGTGGCCTTCGCTGCCGTCTTTACGGCCAACGCCCAGGCGGCGACTTGCGAGGGAGCGGAACTGATCAAACCAGGCAAGCTCGTCGTCGCCTATAACGGCGACATGCCCGGCACCGGCACCAAGGACGGCAAACTCATCGGCATCGACGGCTCGATGATGAACTGGGTGGCGGAGCAGCTTGGCCTCGAGGTCGAGCCGGCGCTCATGGAATGGGCGGCCGAGATCGAGTCGGTGAAGGCGCGCCGGGTCGACATCATGCACGGCATGATGGGCTGGAACAAGCAGCGCACCGAAGTGATCGCCATCAGCGATCCCATCTATTACGCCGGCGCCTTGATGACGCAGAAGAAAGGGTCAGGCATCACTACGCTCGACCAGCTCAAGGACAAGCGCATCGCCACCATCCAGGGCTTCGGCTGGATTCCCGATCTCAAGTCCATCAATGCCGATTTACAGCTTTATGACACCTCCGACGCCGCCGTCCGCGATTTGGTGGCGGGTCGCATCGATGTGCTGTTCGCCGATCCGCCGCTGATCCAGTGGGTGCAGACGCAGAATCCCGACTGGGCTCTCGAATCGGTGCCGGTGAATTTGCCCTATGACGAAAAAATCCCCAACATCACCGGCAAATACATGATCGTCTTCGGCATGAGCAAGGAAGCGCCGAAGCTCGCGGAATGTATCAACAAGGCCATCGCCGAATTGTGGAAGACCTGCGGCAACATGACGACGGCGGCCGCATCCGGTTTCAGCGACAAATTCTGGTTCGAGCCGCCGGCCGAAAATCCGCGGATCGGCGTCGACCGGCCGGAAGGCTGGCAGTTACCGGCACTCGGCGCTTGCCCGTCGTAACCTGAAGCCTCATCATCGCGGCGAGTGGGTCACCGTTCGCCGCGGTGATCTCGTTCGAGGGCTATGGGAAAGTGGGCGGACCGCTCCTGAAGATCGACGGGCTGTGCAAGGATTTCGGCCCCTTGCGCGTGTTGCGCGGCATCGACCTGTCGCTCCGCCACGGCCAGAAAATGGCGCTGGTCGGTCCCAGCGGATCGGGCAAGACCACGCTGCTCCGTTGCATCAACCGGCTCGAAATGCCGAGCGCCGGGCACATTCAGCTTGACGGCGAACTCATCGGCGAGAAACTCGACAACGGCCGTTACGCGCGGATGAGCGAGCGCGATCTGGCGCGCCAGCGCATGGAGATGGGCTTCGTCTTCCAGAACTTTTATCTGTGGCCTCACCTGACTGCGCTTGAGAACGTCGCATTAGGCCCATGGCGGGTGCGCGGGCTCGCCCGCGAGGAAGCCTTTCATCTCGCCCGCACCGTGCTCGACAAGGTGCATATGGGCCACAAGGCCGGTGAATACCCCGAGCGCCTGTCGGGCGGCCAGCAGCAGCGGATTGGCATCGCCCGCGCGCTCGCCCAGCAGCCAAAACTTTTGCTCTTCGATGAACCGACTTCGGCGTTGGACCCGGAACTGGTGGGCGAGGTGCTGAATGTCATCCATGAGCTGGCCCAAGAGGGGCGATCCATGGTGCTGGTCACCCATGAAATACGCTTCGCCCGCGATGTGGCGGACGAGATCGTGTTCATGGACGATGGTGTTGTCGTCGAGCAAGGCACGCCCACTGCGGTGCTTGATGCGCCGAAACACGAACGCACGCGCCGCTTTCTCGGCCAGCTCAGGACCGGTTGAGACATGGAAGCCAAGGGCGGCGGCGGCCTCGACAACATTCCCTACTATCTCGGCGTGCTCCTGCAAGGCGCCGGCATCACCGTGACACTCACCCTGGGAGCGCTCGCGATCGCCGTGGTGCTGGGTCTGGCATTGGCAGCCTTCAAGGTATCGCGCATTCCCCTGGCGCGCGGCTTCGTCGATATCTATGTCGAGATATTCCGCGACATCCCGCCGCTCACCCAGTTGTTCATCATCTATTTCGGCCTGACCTATGTCGGCATCTGGCTCGATCCCATCGCGGCCGCCATCGTGGGACTGGGGCTAAATGGCTCGGCCTACTGCGCCGAGATTTTCCGCTCGGGCTTTGCCGCGTTGCATCACGGCCAGCGCGAGGCGGCCGCTTCCATCGGCATGACGCCGGGCATGGCGATGCGCCATGTGGTGCTGCCGCAGGCCCTGCGCATCACACTGCCGCCACTCGGCAACTACGGCATCGGCCTGCTCAAGGATACCGCCGTCGCCTCCGCGGTGGCAGCGCCTGAAATCCTGTTCCGGGCCCGCAACCTCGCCACCGAGACGTTCGAGACACCGCTGATCTATCTGCTCGTCGCCGTCCTCTATTTCTGCCTGACCTTCCCGCTCGCCCGCCTCGTTGACCGGCTGGAGCGTAACAGGAGATCGTGGACATGATGGCGCTGGAAAATCTCGGCGCCTTCTTTGCCGTCTATGGCGGCAAGTGGGAAAGCTGGTCGGGCGAGATGTGGCGGGCGCTGATCGTGACGCTCGAAATCACCGGTGGGGCGTTCGCGCTCGGCCTCGCCATCGGCCTCATCGTCGCCATCGGGCGGCTGTCGAAGTCGCGGCTGCTCAGTAGGTTGTCGCTCACCTATGTCGAGATCACCCGCGGCGTGCCCGCACTCGCCATCCTGTTTCTCATCTATTTCGGGCTAGTGCCGCTGGGGCTGGTGATCGACGCTGTGCCTGCGGCGATCATCGGCCTGGGATTGAGCGCCGGCGGCTACATCGCCGAGATCTTCCGCGCCGGCATCGAGGCAACCCACAAGGGCCAGCGCGAGGCGGGCCTCGCCGTCGGCATGACCGGTGGCGCTATATACCGGTACGTTATTATCCCACAAGCCACGCGCATCGCGCTGCCGCCGCTTCTCAACACGCTTATCTCGGTGTTGAAGGACAGCTCGCTCGCCTCCCTGATCTCCGCCCCGGACATCATGCTCCGCGCCAAGGACATTTCCTCCACCGAATTCCTGCCGCTGCATATTCTGCTCCTGGCCGGCGTCATATATTTCATCCTGGCGCTGCCGCTGTCCTTTGCCGTCCGCGCGCTCGAAGCCCGCATGCGCCATGGCCTCGGCGCGCGTCTGATCTGAATTGCCAGCACTGGACACCCGGGTGGCTTTTTGGCTTAAACGCCGGCCATGGACATGAATCAACTACTGGCCGCCATCACCCCGCAAGCGCAACGAGCCTGACAGCGGCATCGTCAAGGCCGCCATGTACGGCTTCGCAAAGCCCGGCGTCATTCCCCTGTGGGCGGGCGAGGGCAATGTTCCGACGCCGGAACTTTTTGCCCGTGCCGCCAGCGAAAGCCTGCTCCGGGGCGAGACCTTCTACACCTGGCAGCGCGGCATTCCCGAATTGCGCGATGCGCTGGCGCGCTATCACACGCGCCACTTCGGCAGGGCATTCTCCCACGAGAACTTCTTCGTCACATCGGGTGGCATGCAGGCGATTCAGACGATGATCCAGATGGTCGCGGGCGAAGGCGATGAGATTGTCATCCCGGCACCGGCATGGCCCAACTATGCCGGGCCTCTGCGATTGCAGGGCTCGCATCCCGTCGAAGTGCCGATGGATTTCAGCAATGGGCGCTGGCGCCTCGATCTCGACAGGCTGTTCGCGGCGATCGGCCCGCGCACCCGGGCGATCTGCCTCAACTCGCCATCCAATCCGGTGGGCTGGACCGCCACGCGCGACGAGCTCATTGCCGTTCGTGACGAGTGCCGCAAGCGCGGCATCTGGATTTTCGGTGATGAAGTCTATTCACGCTTCTATTATGGCGCCCCACACGAAACCCGGGCGCCGTCCTTCCTTGACATCTGCGATGACGAGGAAATGCTGCTGCTCGCCAACACCTTTTCCAAGAACTGGGCGATGACCGGCTGGCGCGTCGGCTGGCTTCAGGCGCCGAAGGCGTTGGGTGCGGCCATCGAACGCATCATCCAGTACAATACCAGCGGCACGCCGGCCTTCCTGCAGCGGGGCTGCGTGGCAGCCCTCGATCACGGCGAGGACTTCATCGTGGCCCAGGTGGCGAAGGCTCGCGTCAACCGCGACATGACGGTGAAGCTCATGGGTGAGATGCCGCAAGTCCGCCTCGAAATTCCCAAGGGCGCGTTCTACATGTTCTTCGCCGTCGAGGGCATGACGGATTCTACGAAGACCACGCTCCGCATCATCGACGAGGCCGGCGTGGGCTTTGCACCTGGCGGCACTTTCGGCTCCGGCGGCGAAGGTCATTTGCGCATGTGTTATCTGCGCGATCCCGGCAAGATCGAAGAAGCGCTTGGCCGCTTCGGCCGCTGGCTAAAAACCGCGCGTCTCTAGTTCGCCAGCTCCTGAATCACCGCGTTGAGCACGCGGCGGCCGGCGGGCGTGGCGCGCAGTCGCGAATCCTCGCGGCTCACCAGGCCTAAGGACTCAAGCTCGGCGAGCTTGACGGGATCGGCGGGCCGTCCGGCGAGGGCCTCATAGCGGCCGGTGTCGATGCCTTCCGAGATACGCAATCCCATGAGCAGGTATTCGGTGGCCTGATCGGAATTTGCAACGCTTACATCCTCGATGATACCCGTGCCCCGCGCCGTCACGAGATCGCGCCAGGTTTCGGGGTGCCTTTCGGTCATGAGGGCACGGCGGTTTTCGCCATCGAACAAGCGGCTGTGGGCGCCGGGGCCCACGCCCGCATATTCGCCGGAGCGCCAGTAGAGCAGGTTGTGCCTGGACTCATGGCCGGGTGCCGCATGGTTCGAGACCTCGTAAGCGGCAAGGCCCGCCCTCTCCGTCAATTCTTGCGTGACATCGTAGAGATCGGCGGCGCGATCCTCCGGCGGCACGGCAAGGTGACCGCGCACCTGCAAATCGGCGAAGGCCGTGCCCGGCTCGATGGTCAATTGATAAAGCGACATATGGCCCTGCTGGCGGGACAACGCCTCGGTCAATTCGCGGCGCCACTCCGCCACCGTCTGTTTGGGCCGCGCATAAATCAGATCGAAGGACACACGCGGAAAAATTTTGGCCGCAAGGTGGAAGGCGGCAATGGCTTCGGCGGCGGAATGCTGGCGGCCCAGCGCCTGAAGATCGGCATCGTTCAGGGCCTGCACGCCCACCGATACGCGGTTGACGCCGGCGGCGCGATAGCCCCGGAAATTCTCCGCCTCGATGCTCGTGGGGTTGGCTTCGAGCGTTATCTCGGCGTCGGGTGAGACGGACCAAAGCTCCGCGATTTTCTCCAGCACGTGGCCTGCGGCTTGTGGCGGCATCAGCGACGGCGTGCCGCCACCAAAGAAGATACTGGTCACGGTGCGTCCCGGCGTGCGTGCGGCGAACCATTCAAGCTCGGTTGCCAGTGCGCGGGCAAACGACATGGCGTCGACGGGCTGGTGCCGTACGTGGGAATTGAAATCGCAGTAGGGGCATTTGGCCTTGCAGAAGGGCCAATGCACATAGACGCCGAAGGCAGGTTCAGAAGATGGCATCGGCCAGCTTCCGGAAGGCCCGCGCCCGGTGCGACATGGCATGTTTCTGGGATGGCTCCATTTCACCGAACGTCATGTCGAAGCCGTCGGGCACGAACATGGGATCGTAGCCGAAGCCGTTGGTGCCGCGCGGCGGCCAGACGAGCCGGCCATCGACGCGTCCTTCGAATATTTCGTGAATGCCGTCCGGCCAGGCGATACACAGTACACTGACGAAATGGGCATTGCGTTCCGCGGCGCCCTTCGCCTGTAATTTCTCCTCGACATTGCGCATGGCCATGGCGAAATCCTTGGCAGGCCCGGCCCAGCGCGCCGAATAGACGCCGGGTTGGCCGTCCAGCCCATCGACGCAGAGGCCGGAATCGTCGGCAATCGCGGGAAGCCCGGAACCTAATGCCGAATGCAGCGCCTTCAACCGGGCGTTGCCCGCGAAACTCGCCTCCGTCTCTTCGGGCTCGGAAATGCCGAGCGATCCCGCCGATACCGCCACGATACCGTGGGGCTCAAGGAGATCGTTGATCTCCCTGAGCTTGCCCGGATTGTGGGTGGCCACGGCGAGACGCTCGCCTCCGAGC
>JBKKDI010000075.1:0-2975 GCA_046708645.1 Aestuariivirga sp. | reverse complement strand
CTCCACGATATCAATGAGGGGCATCTCGACACCTACGGTGCAGTTTATGCCTACGCGGCTGCGGCAAGGAAGCGGGGTGCCGACATTTTTGAGCATAACCGGGTGGTGGAACTGCTGTCGCGGGGCGATGAATCCTGGGACGTGGTGACGGAAAGCGGTACCGTCAGTGCCCAGCACATCGTGAATTGCGGTGGGCTTTGGGCAAAGCAGATTGGCCTCATGGCCGGCATCGACCTGCCGGTCACGCCGATGGAGCATCACTACCTCGTCACTGAAACTATCCCGGAAGTTGCCGCGCTGAAACGTGAGCTGCCGCTCATGGTGGACCTCGAGGGCTACACTTATATGCGCCAGGAAGGGAAAGGAGTTCTCCTCGGAATTTACGAGCGGGGATACAAGCACTGGAACATGGAAGGGGCGCCGTGGGACTACGGCATCGAGCTCATCCAGGAGGACGTCGACCGTATAGCGCCAGAATTGGAAATGGGCTTCAGGCGCTACCCCTGCTTGCAGGACGCAGGCATCAAGAAATGGGTGAACGGCGCTTTCACCTTCACTCCCGACGGTAATCCGCTAGTTGGCCCGGTTCGCGGATTGCGCAACTACTGGACGGCCTGCGGGGTGATGGCAGGATTTCTGCAAGGCGGTGGAGTAGGCCTGAGCCTGGCGCAATGGATGGTCGAGGGCGAGCCGGGCGCGGACATCTATGGCATGGACATCGCGCGCTACGGCGCGTTCGCCTCTAATCGCGAATACCTCAAGCAAACGACGGGTCAGTTCTATTCCCGGCGCTTCGTGATGACATACCCCAACGAACAGCTTCCGGCGGGCAGACCGCTCAGGACTTCTCCCGCCCACGATGCGATGTCGGCCAACGGATGCCGCTGGGGCGTGAGCTGGGGTTTGGAGGCTCCAATTTACTTCGCGCCGTCCAAAGACTTTGTTGAGACACCGACCTTGCGACGCTCTAATGCTCACGACCTGGTCGGCGCTGAGTGCCGCAAGACACGCGACGGTGTTGGGCTCCTCGATATAACTGCCTTCTCCCGCTACGAGGTGACGGGCCCCCGCGCCCACCAATGGCTGGATCACGTAATGGCATGCCGGATTCCGGAGCCGGGCCGCGTGGCGCTGGCGCCCATGCTGTCCCAAACCGGCAAGCTCAAGGGCGACCTCACCGTTTTCAACTGGGGCGGCGGCCAATACTGGATCATGGGATCCTACTACTTGCGCCAATGGCACATGCGCTGGTTCGAGAGCCTGATGGAAGCCGGCGTGACTATCAAAGATATGTCAGATGCGTGGGTGGGGTTCTCGATCTCCGGCCCAAGGTCGCGCGAGGTTCTTGAGCGGGTTGTGCAAAATGCCGATGTTTCAGCGGATAGCTTCCGATTCATGTCCTGCAGCGAAATGGATGTGGGAATGAGCCGGGCGAAGGTTGCACGACTTTCGGTTTCAGGCGAGCTCGGCTACGAGTTCAACGTGCCCGCCGTGGAGCATGTGCCGCTGTATCGCGCCCTTAAAACCGCCGGTGGAGAGTTCGGCATGCACGAATACGGCTTCAATGCACTGTTGAGCCTCCGTCTCGAAAAATCGTTCGGCATCTGGTCGCGCGAGTTCACCCAGGCCTACACGCCGGGCATGACCGGCATGGATCGCTGGCTTGCACTTGAAAAGGGCGATTTTATCGGCCGGGTTGCCGCACGGAGAGAGAAGGATGAAGGCGGCCCTCAGCAACGTCTCGTGACCATCGAAATTGCTGCTACCGACGCTGATGCCTCTGGTTATGAACCAATCTGGCAAGATGGACGCCGGGTTGGCTTCGTGACTTCGGGGGGCTATGGGCACTGCACCAACAAGAGCCTCGCTATGGCACTGGTTGATCGCGCGCAGAGTCCACCGGGCACGAAACTTTCAGTCCATATTGTCGGAGTGGAGAGGCAGGCCAGGGTCATTCCGCCATCGCCTTACGATCCAACCGGCCATAGCATGCGGGTATAAACGTAGCGTAAATGGGCGAGCAAGGAACGAGTTCGCACCAGCGCGTCCGGCGGCGCGCGGGCCGCGATGCCACAGGGGCCGGCAAAGGCCGCACGCCGAACTATCGGGAGCTGGTCAATCCGTTCGAGCCACTGCATGTTTTTTCCGATGACCAAGTGGAAGCCATTCACCAGAACGCATTAAGGATTCTCGAATAAATCGGCATCCGCGTGTTGTTACCTTCAGGCCGTGAGAAATTCAAAACTGCGGGAGCTATGGTAAAACTGATCAGGGAAAGTTTTGAGTATTGCAGGGATTTTCCCAGACGGTTACAGGGAAGTGCAATGCCTGAAACAGTTCATTCGCCTCACGTTGAATGTAACGGCGCCCACATCCCCTCTTTCGGCCTTGGCACCTGGGAGCTGCGAGATGGAACGGCGCGAGCCATGGTCCAGAGCGCTCTGCAGTTGGGTATCCGGCAAATCGATACTGCACGTTTATACGACAACGAACGCGCGGTCGGCGAAGGCATTCGCAGCGCCGGCCTTGCTCGGGAACGGATCTTCGTCACAACCAAGATCCCGCCGGACCTACTTGCAGCAGATAACGTCTTTCGCACGGCCGAGTTAGCGCTTTCAGATCTCGATATCGGCTATATCGACCTGCTGCTAATTCACTGGCCTAGTCGTGACATACCTTTGAAAGAAACATTAGGGGCCTTTGCCTCCCTTAAGCGCCGAGGAATTATTAGACACATTGGTGTCTCGAATTTTTCAGTTAGCTTGCTCGAAGAGGCTGTTTCCGTCTGTGACGAGCCTATCGTCACCAACCAGGTGGAATACCACCCATACCTCGCGCAACCACAGGTGCTAGAGGCCTCTCGCCGGCACGGCGTATCACTGACCGCCTATTGTCCCCTCGCCCGAGGACGCATTGTTAGCGATCCCACAATCAGCAAAATCGCTCTCGACCATGGCAAAACCAACGCGCAGGTG
>JBKKDI010000074.1:0-11334 GCA_046708645.1 Aestuariivirga sp. | reverse complement strand
CCATCGAGGGCACCAGGGCGGCGGAAGCCACGGTCAGGGCCGGGCAACAGGACCTGCTGGCCACCGAGCAGGACGTGCTGTTCAGCGCGGTCCTGGCCTATATGGATGTGTACAGCGGGCGCCAGCTGGTTGCCCTGCTGCAGGAAAACGTGGGCGTGTTGCGGGGCCAGCTCAACGCTTCCAACGAACGCTTCAAGGTGGGCGAGATTACCCGCACCGACGTCTCTCAATCGCGGGCCAGCCTGAGCCAATCCCAAGCCGCGCTTGCCGACCAGCGGGCAATCCTGGCGGACGCTGTCGCCAGATATGTGCAGATCGTCGGACACCCGCCGGGTAAACTCGTTTATCCGAAGGTTATGGGGTTGCCCGCCTCGCTGGAAAGCGCATTTGCCACGGCGGCGGAAATCAATCCGAATATTCTTGCCGCAGCTTTTGTCGAGGTTGCCGCCTACCACAATATCGGGGTGCAGCGCGCCCCCTTGCTGCCGGAACTTTCAATCAGGGCGGAGGCCAACGTCAACGAAGATTTTCACGGCAAGAAAGGCGACAAATCGGAGACGGTGGCGGTTGGCGGGTTTTTGACGGTGCCGCTGTACGAGGCGGGGCTGGTCTATTCCCGGGTTCGCGAGGCCAAACACCTGGCCAGTCAACGGCGCATCCAGATTATCGAAGTGGCGCGCTCCGTGCGCCAGGCGGTTGCCGCGGCGTGGGGCGCTTACACGGCCTACCGGCAAATCATCGCCGCCGCGCGCGACGCGATTTCCGCCGCGCGGCTGGCCCTTGAGGGCGTCAGGCAGGAATTCTCCGCCGGCACCCGCACCACCCTCGATGTATTGGATGCTCAAGCCGAAGTGGTGACGGCCAGAACGACGCTCGTCAACGCCGAACGGAACCGGGTTGTGGCGGCCTATCAGCTGATTGCCGCCACCGGCCGGCTTACCGCCCATGATCTCCGGCTGAACGTTCCCTATTACGATGTGGAAGAGAATTACCGCGCGGTTCGCAACAAGTGGATCGGCACCGATGCGAATACGCTGGATTAATCGGACATATCGACAAGGCATATCCCCTGGTTTAAGTCTGTTATCCGCCGAAGGATTTAGCGGCGGTTTGGGGTAAAAGCTGTGACGGCCGAACCAAAAATGGAGGATCTGCTCGCGTCCATCCGGAGAGCGATCCATGAGGATATTGCAGCTGTGCCTTCCGCCACTGCGGCCAAGGGCACCATGTTTAAAGGCGCCATGCGCGAGTCGCGAGTTCGGATTGACGAAGAAGCGTCCGCAGCTGCGCTTGAGATCCAAGATTTGCGGGAAAAGATCAATCGGACGCGGGCCAGTGAAAGCATGGGTGGAGAAGCGGGGCCCTGGCGGCTCGGGGGCCCTTCGGCGCCACAAACTCTGCGGCCAAGTTTCGCTGAGGCCGACCTCCAATCCCCAGACACCGGGATTTGGGATGGGGAGCCGGCTCTGGCCGGTCCTGGCATGCTTTCAGCGGAAGCCGAAATTGCCGCCGGCAATGCCTTCAACAAACTCGCTCACAAACTGTTGAACCGGCCCGGCGCGGATCGATCAATCGAAGACATGACGCGGGAACTCCTGCGCGGCATGCTGAAGCAGTGGCTGGACGCCAACCTGCCAGGACTGGTGGAACGGCTGGTGCGCGAGGAAATAGAGCGGGTCGCGCGGCGCAACCGGTAATTGTTGTATAAACCGTTAATCAATCAAAGGTAGTGTTAACATCTGGTTTCGATGGCCTTGGATGTTGATGAATACCATAGATAATCGCGTCGCTCAGCGCCTAAAAGTGCTTAAGGACGGCAAGATCGTGACCGGGGCCTTCCAATCCGTCATCGATTGCTGTGTGCGCGATATTTCGGCGACGGGAGCCAAGATCAAGTGCCTCCATGCGGCTGCGGTGCCTAACGAGTTCCGCTTGATGATGCCCGGCGACAACACGATTCGCGACGCCCGGGTCGTTTGGCGGCGGGAGGAAGAGCTCGGAGTGCTCTTTACCAGCAGCCCGCGCACGGCGCCGCCGCGAAAATGGTGACATAGCCCGCCTCGCCGTTCAAAGTTTCGAAAGGATAGTGGGCGTTTATGATGGCGCCATGGCGCAGAATTTGCCGGAAGATGAGCATAGGATCAGCAGACGCCAACGCGTTCTCAAGGACGGCAAAATCGTGTTTAACAACTATTCCTCCGTGGTCGACTGCACGATCCGCGATATGTCCGAAACCGGTGCCAGGATCATGTGCGCACATCAAGCTGCGATACCGGAGGAGTGCAGTCTGGTGACGCTCACCGACAACCTGATCCGCGATGCCACGGTTATGTGGCGGCGGGGCGATAGGCTGGGACTCCGTTTCATTGGCGAGGCGCGCCGGGCGCCGCCGCGCAAATGGTAATCCGGCAATAGCAATCCGCCGACGAGCGGGTTGCGTGGGCGTGCTGGCTGGTGTTTATACCGGCCACATCAGTCACCGGCTCGAATCCCCGTCATGCTCGACAAGACCTTTACGCCTGCCGAAATGGAAACCCGCCTCTATGCCGAATGGGAGGCGCGCGGCTTCTTCAAGAGCGGGCGCAAACCCAGGGCCAAGCCCTTTACCATCGTGATCCCGCCGCCCAATGTGACGGGCTCGCTGCACATGGGGCATGCCCTCAATAACACCATCCAGGATGTGCTGAGCCGCTTCGAGCGAATGCGCGGGCGCGATGTACTGTGGCAGCCGGGAACCGACCATGCGGGCATCGCCACGCAAATGGTGGTGGAGCGGCTGCTGCGCGAGGAAAACAACACGGACCGGCGCGCCATGGGGCGCGAGGCCTTTCTCAAGCGGGTGTGGCAATGGAAGGAAGAATCGGGCGATACGATTTCGCGCCAGCTCCGCCGCCTCGGTGCGTCTTGCGACTGGTCCAGAGAACGCTTCACCATGGACGAGGGCCTGTCCAAGGCGGTGCTCAAGGTCTTCGTGCAGCTCTACAAGGAAGGGCTCATCTACAAGGACAAACGCCTGGTGAACTGGGACCCGGTGTTCCAGACCGCGATTTCCGATCTTGAGGTTGAAAGCCGGGAGACCAAGGGGGCCATGTGGGCTTTTGCCTACCCACTCGTCGATGGCGAGATCGACGGCATTTCGGAAATCGTGATTTCGACGACGCGGCCCGAAACCATGTTGGGGGACGGCGCGGTGGCCGTCCATCCTTCGGATGAGCGCTACAGGAACCTGATCGGCAAGCTGGTGCGGCTGCCGATCGCCGAACGGCATATCCCGATCATCGCCGATGAGTATCCCGATCCGGAGTTCGGCACGGGTGCGGTGAAGATCACCGGCGCCCACGACTTCAACGATTTCGAAGTGGCGCGGTGCAACAACATTCCGCTCATCAAGCTGATGGACAGTCAGGCGCGGATGATCTCGACGCCCGAGAACAACGTGCCGGAAAGATACGCCGGCAAGGACCGCTATGTGGCCCGTGAAATGGTGCTGAAGGAAATCGAAGGGCTCGGTTTCTTGCGCGGGCGCGAGGAAAAAATTATCCCGCAGCCCTTCGGTGATCGCTCCAATGTGGTGATCGAGCCGATGCTCACCGAGCAATGGTATGTGAACGCCGCCGAGCTCGCCAAGCCCGCCATCGCCGCCGTGGAGAAGGGCGACACGGTTTTCGTGCCGAAGAACTGGGAGAAGACCTATTTCGAGTGGATGAACAACATCCAGCCCTGGTGCATTTCGCGCCAGCTCTGGTGGGGCCATCAGATTCCCGCTTGGTATGGACCCGACGGTGAAATATTCGTCGAGGAGGCGGAGGATTTGGCATTGGCGGCCGCGGCTCGGCATTATGGTTCGCGCGTGGCGCTCAGTCGCGACGAGGATGTACTGGACACTTGGTTCTCGTCCGCCCTGTGGACGTTCTCGACGCTGGGATGGCCGGATAAGACGCCGGAACTCAAACGCCATTACCCAACGGATGTGCTGGTCACGGGCTTCGACATCATCTTCTTCTGGGTGGCCCGCATGATGATGATGGGGTTGCACTTCATGAAGGAGGTGCCGTTCCATACAGTTTATATCCACGCGCTGGTCCGCGACGAGAAGGGCCAGAAGATGTCGAAGTCGAAGGGCAATGTCATCGACCCCCTCAAACTGATCGACGAATTCGGCGCCGATGCGCTGCGTTTCACGCTCGCCGCCATGGCAGCACAGGGCAGGGACATCAAGCTCGCCAAGGCGCGCGTCGAAGGCTATCGCAATTTCGCAACCAAACTTTGGAACGCGGCCCGCTTCGCCGAAATGAACGGCGTCAAGCGCCATCAAAATTACGATCCGGTGGCGGCGCGCGTCACCGTCAACCGCTGGATCGCCGGAGAAGCGGCGCGCACCGAACGGGCCGTGACCCGCGCCATCGAAGAACACAAGTACAATGAAGCCGCCGCCGCTCTCTATCATTTCGTCTGGAACGTCTATTGCGACTGGTATCTCGAGCTGATCAAGCCGATCCTCAATGGCACCGACGCCGCCGCGAAGGCCGAGACGCAGGCCTCAGCCGCCTGGGCGCTCGATCAGATTCTATTGCTGTTGCATCCCTTCATGCCCTTCATCACCGAGGAGCTGTGGCAGAAAACAGCGGAACGGGAGCGTTGGCTCATTGACGCCGCGTGGCCCTCCTACAAGGGCTTGGGCGACAGGGCAGCGGATGCCGAGATGGAATGGGTGATCCGGTTCATTTCCGAGGTGCGCTCGGTGCGGGCCGAAATGAACGTGCCGGCCGGCGCAAAAATTGCCTGCGTGATCGTGAGTGCCGCCAAAGAAACACGGCGCCGTGCCGCCCAGTGGGAAGATGAAATCATGCGTCTTGCGCGCCTCTCCGCTATCGCCTTCGAGGAAAAGGTGCCGAATGCTTCGGCGCAGATCGTGCTGGGGGAGGCCACGGTTGCGCTGCCGCTCGAAGGTGTCATCGACTTCGCCACCGAAAAAGCCCGTCTCAACAAGGAACTCGATCGAATTACCAAGGACACCGAGGCCATCGAGGGGCGGTTGAGCAACCTGGGTTTCGTTGCCAAGGCGCCGGGTGATGTGCTGACCGAAGCCCGCGACCGTAAAACCGAACTGGAAGCCCGCAAAACCAAGATGAAAGAGGCGCTGAAACGGCTGGGGTGAGATGACCGGGTCATGACGAAAAGCGGCGCACGCTCATCCCCTCTCATCATGACCGGGCTTGACCCGGGCATCTGTTTGGGCGTCAATCCAGATCATGATCTCCGTCCTCTCCGACCGGATCGAGACGCCGCTGGGGCCATTGTTGCTGCTGGCGCGGGACGGCGTGCTGATCGGGCTTGAGTTCGACGACCAACCCTGGCGCGTGGCGCGCGATTTGCGGATCAGGTTCGGAAGTTCGGAGCGTTTTCCGGCAGACAATCCTCATGGCCTCTCGGATCGCATTCGCGCCTATTTCGCCGGCGATCTTAAAGCCATCGAGAATATCCCAACCGATGGCGGCGGCACGGAATTTCAGCGGCGCGTGTGGGCGGAGCTGAAACTTATCCCCTGCGGCGTCACGGTTTCCTATGGCGATATTGCCAAACGGCTGGGTGATCCGACGGCCTCCCGCGCGGTTGGACTGGCCAATGGCCGCAACCCAGTGTCAATCGTCGTGCCGTGCCACCGCGTCATCGGGGCCGACGGCTCGCTCACGGGCTATGGCGGCGGCCTGCCGCGCAAAAAGTGGCTGTTGGCCCACGAGGGAGTCTTGATTTCCGGCGACCGGATCGGCGAGCAGCACGATCTTTTCAATTGCAAGTCCGGAATCGGATGGCGCGCCTTTGCTATCCCATGTGATGCTTAGACGCATGACCAGCATCAGATACGCCGCCATGCCTACTCACGAAGCTCGCAGCTTTCAAGCGGGCGCCGCCGATGCCTATGGGCAAGCGCCGGAGCGGAAGGTTTCCGAAGGCAGCGGCGTGCCGTGCCGCCATTGCCTGTGCGATGTGGCCGAAGGTGAGGCTTACCTCATTCTTGCGTACCGGCCGTTTCCGGAGTTGCAACCCTATGCGGAGACGGGACCGATATTTCTCCATGCCGATCCTTGTGAACGCAACCCGGATCAAAGCGAAACACCGGCCATGCTACTGAAGCGCCCAGCACATCTAATCAAGGGTTATGGACCCAATGACCGGATCGTCTATGGCACCGGCAAGATTGTGACATCGCCGGAACTCACGTCATCCGCCGCCGCAATCCTCGAGCGCGGAGACGTTGCCTATGTGCATGTCCGCTCGGCGCTGAACAATTGCTACACCTGCCGCATTGACCGCGCCTAGGCCTTCACAGTTTTTCGATTGCGCAGGACATGCTCATGGCCGGCGTCATAAAGAGCGCTGTCGCGGAAGCCATGGGCGTCGAGAACGGGGCCTACAAGAATCAATGCGGTTCGCGTCAGCTTCTCTGCGCGGACTTTCTTGGCGATGGTGGAGAGCGTGCCACGGACGATTAATTGGTCAGGCCAGGTCACGCGATAGACGACGACCACCGGGCAGTCCGCGCCATAATGCGGGGTGAGCGCGCGCTCGACATAACTGAGATTGCGGATAGAAAGATGGATGGCAAGCGTCGCTCCGGAGCGGCCGAGCTCTTCCAGCGCCTCGCCCGGAGGCATGGGTGAGGCCTGCATCGAAGTGCGAGTCAGGATCACCGTCTGGGCGATTTCTGGCAGGGTGAATTCGGTGTTGAGAACGGCGGCGGCGGCGGCGAAGGCGGGGACGCCGGGTGTCACATCATAGGGAATCCCGAGGCGATCAAGCCGCCGCATCTGCTCGGCGATTGCTCCGTATAAAGACGGATCGCCGGAGTGCACACGGGCCACGTCAAAACCCTTGGTATGCGCGGCTTTGATCTCGGCGACGATCTCGTCAAGATGCAGGGGCGCCGTATCCACGATGCGGGCATTTTGGGGGGCGGCCTTGACGATTTCCTCCGGCACCAGGGAGCCCGCGTAAAGGCAGACTGGGCAGGACTGGATAAGTTTCAGGCCGCGCACGGTAATGAGGTCGGCGGCGCCGGGGCCCGCGCCGATGAAGTGTACAGTCATTCCGTTCGCTCCCGTTTTTTTGCATATCCGCGCGGTGTATAGGCATAGGTGCGGCCGTCTCCCCGCGCGAAGCATTTGGATTGCGATGAGCCAACCATCACGAGGGTCAGCATATCGACTTCATCGAAACTGAAGGCGGAGAAGGGCACGATTTTTACCTTCTCCTCACGGCGGCCAAGGTTCGTAGCGACGACGACCGGTGTATTGGCTGGCCGGTGTTGCGCTAAAATTGCAAAGGCCCGCTCCAGCTGATCGCGGCGCTTCTGTGAGCGCGGATTATAAAAGGCGATGACGAAATCGCCTTCCGCGGCGGACCTGATGCGCTGCTCGATCACTTCCCATGGCGTGAGCAAATCGGACAGCGAAATGCAGCAGAAGTCATGGCCGATCATGGCGCCGGCCTTGGCCGCCGCCGCCTGGAAGGCCGAAATGCCGGGAATGATATTCACCTCGATGCGGCAAGGCTCGAGATCGATGATCTCGTAAACGAGTGCCGCCATGGCATAAATACCGGCATCGCCGGAGCAGACGAGGGCAACTTCGTTTCCCTCCCTGGCCAGCTTGATGGCATGGCGGACACGGTCCTCTTCGCCGCCCAAGGGAAAGCGATGTTCGCTCTGGCTGTCTTTCAAATCGGCGACGAGATCGAGATAGAGGCCATAGCCCACCCAGTCGGACGCGGTTTCCAGCGCTGTGCAGGCAACGGGGCTGCGCCAGTCCGGCGCTCCTGGCCCGATGCCAACAACGTGCAGGATACCGCGTGGACTGCCGCGGAGTTTAAGGATGGGAGAGGGCGCCTTGGCGATTGCGCAGGTTGCGCGCCTGCTCTTGGTCTTCTCGACAAGCAGTTCAGCTTCCGGTCCGGCGGCGGCGAGGGCGGCCCCTTCCGCCACGCCGGGGGTGCCGACTTCGCTTGCGACGATAGGGGACGGATTCTTGAGGCGCGATGTTTCCGCATTCAGTTCGCTGACGGAGAAAAAGCGGGCCGGCACGCGGAAATGACTGGCCGCCGCATGGATCGCCGCCTCATCCGATTTTATGTCGATCGAGGCCACACAGGCGATGGAAGGTGCGGCGAGATTATTGTTCGCCAACACGCTCTCGATCAGGGAAATCACATCTTCCGGCGGCGTATTGCGTTCGCAACCGAGCCCGACAGCAAGCGTGCGCGGGTGATAAACGAGATGGGCAGCGCTCCCTGAAGTTTGGTGCTCGGTCACCTGGACGATGACCTCGCGGCCTGCAAGTTTAAGGGCGGTGGCGGATTTCATGTGTTCTGGGTTGGCCAGCACGTAGCCATCGGCGGGCTCATCGAAGGCCGTGCCAAAGCGCACATCGCTCGCGGTGGTGATCGCTGCATGACCGCCGCAAAGTGCTGCGATCCGCCGAGCCAATTCGTTGGCGCCACGATGGCCGCCAAGCAGGGGAACGGCGGAGGAACCATCTTCTGCAACGGCGACGACCGGAGGTTCTTCGCGCTTGTCGGAGAGGTAAGGGCCGGTGGCGCGAATGAGGATACCGCTCGCGCAGAGTCCCACGATGGGGTGCCCGCCCTTGAAAAGTTCCGCAAGCCGCTGGGTCGCCTTGGCGTAACCGGCGTCATGTCCTGCCACGCTGTCGGGCCCATGGATGACCCCGTTCAGCGCGGCCCTCAACTTTTGTGCAAGCGGCAAAGCGGAAATACCGAGGATGAAGATCGCGGGCTTTTTCACCTTCCGCCTCCGGAATACACTAGGATCGTGGTGAAGTAGGGCAGGGTGTCGCCTTCGATATCCGCCACCCGTAAAATGCGTTCATCATCATGGGTGGCTCTTGTGATCGCGATAGCGCTGCCGGTGAGATCGAGCGCTGAAAGCACATTACGCACCTTGCCGAAATGGCGGCCCACCTTGACGATCGCTGCGGACTCGGCGGTGGCCAGTTCTTCGCGCAGACGATCCGGTTCCAGTGTCGCCGGGAGAACCTTCAGCACTTCATTGCGTGCGGCGAGCGGTCGGCCGATGGCGGCGGCGGATGCGCTGATGGATGAGACACCGGGCACCACGACAGTTTCATAATCCTTCGCCAGCCGGGCAAAGACATAGATGAAACTGCCATAGAAAAATGGATCGCCCTCGCACAGCATGACGACATTGCGGCCCGCTTTGAGATGCCCGGCGATGGCCGCCGCTCCTTTGTCGTAGGCGGCTTCGCCGGGCTGGCGCTCGATGCGCATGGGCATGTCGATGGCAAGTTCAATCGCGTCATCGGGCAGAAACGGCTTGGCGATATCGCGTGCCGTGCTAGCACTGCCATTGGCCGCGAGATAGGCGATCACCGGGGCAGTTGAAATAAGCCGCCATGCCTTCACTGTCATGAGCTCCGGATCGCCCGGACCAACGCCCACGCCGTAAAGGGTTCCCATGGCCGTCATGGCTTGCGGGCCCGCCATTGGGTGACAGCCATCCGGGGCTTCAGCGCACGGAGACGGCCAAGGGAGCTGAGATGGGAGGTTTCGATTCGCACGAGATCGCCGCCATGCTTTTCATGAAGATCGTAGAGATGCAATTCGCCTTCGATGGTGACAACGTTCACCACCATGTTGCCGCCACGCTTAAGATGCTCCCATGCCGTCTCGAAAACACCGGGAATGCCCAACCCGCCGCCGATGAACACGGCATCGGGCGCGGCCTGGCCGACGAGAGTTGCCGGCGCTTCACCGGCCACGATTTCGAGACGGGGGGCTCCGAGGCGGCCGGCGTTCTTTGCAATCATTTCCAGCCGCTCGGCGTTGGATTCGAAGGCAATAGCCTCACAGCCCCGGCTGCTCCGCATCCATTCGATGGCAATCGATCCGCAGCCGGCGCCCACATCCCACAACAACTGGTCCGGCACGGGGCCGAGGCTGCTAAGTGTTATTGCGCGCACTTCGCGTTTGGTGAGTTGGCCGTCATGGAGAAAGGCATCGTCGGGGAGCCCGGGTGTTCGTGGGTATATTTTTGCGTCAGGCGATGCGATGCAGTGGATGGCGAGAGTGTTAAGATCGGAAAATTTTGTCGCGGGGACAGCGTTTGCGGCAAACAACGATACCCGTTCCCGCTCGCCGCCCATGTTCTCGAGAACAGTAATGGAGCTTTCGCTGAAACCGCGCGCCACGAGGCGGCGGGCAACCCCGGGTGTGGTCGTTGCATCCGCCGTCAGCACAATAAGGCGGGCGTTGGGCTGGATAAAGGCTTCGATATTGGCGGCATCGCGGCCATGGAGCGTCAGCATATCGCAGTCGGGCAGCGGCCAGCCGAGCCGCGCCGCTGCAAGCGAGAACGCCGAGAGATGCGGAACGATTTCCATCTCCGCGAACGGAATGAACTCCATGATCTTGCGCGCAACGCCGTAATTCATAGGATCGCCGGTGGCGAGGATCACGGTGCGCCTGCCGCGCAACGGTTTTATGCGATCGGCGACGGCGGAGAACGGTTGCGGCCATTCGTGGCGCTCGGCGCTCGAGGCCGGAAGGAATGCCAAGAGGCGCGATGAGCCCACGACTACGTCCGCCTCCGCAAGTTTCAGGCGGGCGCGTGCGGAAAGGCCTTCGTAGCCGTTCTCGCCCATGCCGATGATGCTAAGCCATTTGCTCATGCTTCATCCTGCGTGAAGGCGTTGACCACGGCGGCGGCCATGGCGGAGCCTCCCTTGCGGCCAAGCAAAGTCGCGTACGGAATACCCCTTGGATTGCGGTGCAATTCTTCCTTCGCTTCGGCGGCTCCGACGAAGCCCACGGGAAAGCCCGCGATGGCCGCGGGACGGGCGGCTCCCGCATCGATTAATTCCAGCAGCGCGAAAAGGGCGGTCGGGGCGTTGCCGATCACGACAAGGGCCCCTTCGAGACGGGGCAGCCACAATTCAACAGCTGCGGCAGAGCGTGTCGTACGCTCGGCCCGCGCCTCATTCAATGTGCAGATCACGGTCAAGGTTTTATCGATGATCCCGTGGCGCACCATCTCGGCATCCACGAGAATGGGCCGCCCCCGTATGGCAGCCCTTGCCGCCCTGCAGAAATCGTCGGAAATACGGAGATCGCGCGCGATTTCCGGCATGCCGCAGGCGTGGATGATGCGCCTGGCGACAGCATGACTGTCATTTGGCAGCCCGGAGAAATCCGCTTCTTCCCGAATGATCGCGAAGGACCGGGCGTAGATCGCCTTGGGATCGCGGAGATATTCCACTACTTCTTCCGCATGCTTTTGGGGCCAAGGGGATGATCGGCGTG
>JBKKDI010000073.1:0-8975 GCA_046708645.1 Aestuariivirga sp. | reverse complement strand
CGCCCGCCCTTCTCATCATCTTCTTCGCGGCGATCGGGCCGCTGTTCATCGTGCTCCTCTATTCGTTCATGGAAAAAGGCGACTATGGCGACGTCAGATTCTGGCAGTTCACGTCGGACGCATGGTTCTCGGTCATCTTCGAGCGCGACATGTTCGACGATACCGTCACCTTCGCCGATGCACATCTGGGCGTGTTGTGGCGCTCGGTCAAACTGTCGGTCGCGACCACCGTTCTCTGTCTCGTCTTCGGATTTCCAACCGCCTATTTCATCGCAACCCGGCCCGAACGGCAGCGCGACGTATGGATTCTTCTGATCACCATCCCGTGCTGGACCAACATTCTGATCCGCACCTTCGCGGTGCAGGAGCTCATCCGCAACGAGGGCATCATCAATTCCCTGTTGCTCCGCGCCGGAATTATCGCGGCACCCATTCAAATGATGTTCACCGATTTCGCCGTGATGGTGGGGATGGTTTACGTCTTCCTGCCGCTCATGGTGCTGCCGCTCTATGCCTCGATGGAGAAACTCGATTTTCGTCTCGTCGAAGCGGGGTATGATCTCTACGCTGGACGCTTTCAGGTGCTGCGCCGCGTGATCGTTCCCTTGGTCAAGCCCGGAATCATCGCGGGATCCATTCTGGTTTTCATTCCAGCGCTCGGCGCCTATGTGACACCCCGGCTTCTTGGCGGCGGTAAATCGCTGATGCTCGGTAATCTCATCGATCTGCAATTCGGACAGGGCCGCGATTGGCCTCTGGGGTCGGCGCTTTCGATCACGCTCATGGCGATCGTCATGGTGGCGCTTCTGGTCTATGTGCGCAGCGCCTCTTCCCCGGGAGGGCGGCATGGCTAGGGGATTTGCCATCAGGCGGATGCCGGGCTTCACCACAATCGCCATTGTCTGCTTTTTTGTGCTTTATATGCCGATCGTGACGTTGGTGGTTTATGCGTTCAATGCGGGAATCTCGATTGCCATCTGGCAAGGATTTTCCTTCCGCTGGTTCATTGCGGCGTGGAACAACGAGCATGTCATCGAAACCTCGCTCCGGTCGCTGAATATCGCGGTGATCGCCGCTTGCGCGGCGACCGTGGCGGCGACGATGGCGGCAATCGCCACGACACGAACGAACCCCTACCCTGGCCTTACCTTCAAGTATGCCTTCATCAATCAGCCGTTGATGGTGCCGGAAATCGTGACGGCGGTGGCGCTGCTCATCTTTTTTTCGCGGGTCAAGGTGTGGACGGGGTATTCAGGCTTGGGTTACCTCATCGCCGCGCATACGGCTTTCTGCATTCCGTTCGCCTACCTGCCGATCCGTGCCAGGCTGGAAAGCATGGACTTGACGCTCGAAACAGCGGCCGCCGATCTTTACGCGACGCCATGGCAAGCATTCAGGAGGGTGACGTTCCCATTGCTCTGGCCCGGTATCCTGTCCGGGTTTATGCTGGCTTTCGTGATTTCGCTCGATGATGTGGTCATCACCGAGTTTGTCAAATCCGGGGGGCAGGATACATTACCGACCTATATGCTCGGTCAAATCCGCCGCGTGGTGACGCCTGAAATCAATGCAATCTCCACGGTATTTCTGCTACTCTCGGTGATGATCGTAACGGTGTTCTTCTTCATCAGCAGGAAGAAACACTGAAATTCGCCAAAACCGCTGATGACAGGAGGACGTGACATGAAGTGGAAGTTGATGACGGCGGCCTTTGCAGCCGCAATGCTTGCCCAGGCGGGCGTTGCCATGGCCGCGGGTGAATTGCAGATCTTCAACTGGGGCAACTATACCAGCCCCGAGATGATCAAGAAGTTCGAGAAGGAACACGACGTCAAAGTGACGATCACCGATTATGACTCGAACGACAACGCGCTGGCGAAAATCCGCCAGGGCGGGCACGGCTTCGACATGGTGGTGCCGTCGGCGAACTTCGTGCCGATCTGGATCAAGGAAGGCCTGCTGCTGGAAACGCGGCCCGACCAGATGCCGAATTTCAAGAACGTGGAAGCCAAATGGGCCGAAGCACCGTTCGATCCGGGCCGCCATTACACGGTGCCGTGGCAGTGGGGTACCGTCGGCATGGCCGTCAACACATCGGTGTACAAGGGCGACATCAATACCTGGGGAATCGTTTTCGACGTTCCCGCCGAGCTGAAGGGCAAAACAAATCTCGTGCCGGAGATGGGCGATGTCATTTACGGCGCCATCAAATACCATGGCGGCGAGCAGTGCACCGGCGACAAAGAAATCCTCAAGAAAGTGCGCGACACGTTGATGGCGGCAAAGCCCGATTGGCTGTCGATGGAATATGCCACCATCGACAAAATGGCGAAGGGCGATATGGCGGCGACCAGCGACTGGAACGGCTCCGCCTTCCGTCAGCGCCTGCAAAACCCGGACATCAAATACGGCTATCCGAAGGAAGGCGTCCTGCTGTGGATGGACAATTTGGCGGTTCTCAAGGACGCTAAGAATGTCGAGAACGCCAAACTGTTCCAGAATTTCGTGATGGACCCGGAAAACGCCGCGATGCTTTCAACCTTCGCGCGCTATGCCAACGGCATCAAGGGGTCGGAGCCCTTCATGCCGGAAGACATGAAGAGCGCCCCTGAAATCATCGTCCCGGCGGAGTATGCGGCGGTGAGTGAATTTTCTCAGACATGCTCGCCGGAAGTGCTTGACCTCTACACAAAGATCTGGACGGACCTCCTCAAGTAACGATGCAACTCCGGCGGGAGACCGCCGGAGATTATTTGAGCTTCCCGGCGAGTCACGAAGTCGTGATTGGTATCGATGGAACGACTCATCGTACCGCCCGTTGCGGTATGGGCGGTAATGAAACCCCCAACCAAAACCCCTAGGGAGTTACAGTATGTTGAAATCCACTCTCCTCGCCACCGTGTTCGGCCTCGCCCTGATCGTACCGGCTAGCGCGGAAAACAGTAAGTGCGATGAACCCACCATGGCTGCAATGACGGCCGAAATCGAAGCGCTGACCGATGCTGGCAAGAAAGAGTCGGCCATGGCGGAAATGCAGAAGGCCAAGGACATGATGGCCGCCAATGACATGGCGGGCTGTGGAACACAGTTGGACGCCGCTGCCAAAATTTACAAGTAACGGCTGCTTGCACTAGCCAACGAGGCCCGGAAACGGGCCTCGAACTTTTTTAGCGCTTCACGGTCAGATAACACTCGGTAAGTTCAGCCCCTGTTCCTTGGCGCAGGCGATAGCGTTTTCATACCCCGCATCGGCATGGCGCATGACGCCGGTGCCAGGATCGTTCCACAACACGCGCTCAAGCCTTCGTGCGGCGTCATCGGTGCCGTCGGCGACGTTCACGATGCCCGCATGCTGCTAATAACCGATGCCGACGCCGCCGCCATGATGGATGGAATCCCAGGTGGCGCCGCTCGCTGTATTGAGGAGGGCGTTGAGCAGCGGCCAGTCGGATACGGCATCGGACCCATCGAGCATGGCTTCCGTCTCACGGTTGGGCGAGGCGACGGAACCTGAATCGAGGTGATCGCGGCCAATGACGATGGGTGCATCGACCTCGCCGTTCTTCACCATTTCATTGAAGGCCAATCCCAGGCGATGGCGCTGGCCCAGACCAACCCAGCAAATTCGGGCAGGCAAGCCCTGAAAGGCGATGCGCTCGCGCGCCATGTCGAGCCAGTTGTGCAGATGTGGATCGTCGGGGATCAGCTCCTTCACGCGCTGGTCGGTCTTGTAAATATCCTGCGGGTTGCCGGACAGTGCGGCCCAGCGGAATGGGCCGATGCCACGGCAGAACAGCGGGCGGATGTAGGCTGGAACGAAGCCCGGAAATTCGAAGGCGTTCTTGAGGCCCATCTCAAGCGCCATCTGGCGAATGTTGTTGCCATAGTCGAGGGTGGGAACGCCCGCGTGATAGAGATCGAGCATGGCCTGCACATGGACCTTCATCGACGCCATGCTGGCTCTCTTGACCGCTTGCGGATCGGAAACGCGCTTTTCTTCCCACTGCTGCAAGGTCCAGCCCGCGGGCAGATAGCCGTTGACGGGATCATGCGCCGAAGTCTGGTCGGTTAGCGCATCGGGCTTGATGCCGCGCTTGACGAACTCCGGCAGAAGTTCCGCGGCATTGCCGAGTAGCCCCACGGAAATTGGTTTTCCCTGCTTGTGCGAGCGATCGATGATTTCCAGCGCTTCATCGATGGTCTTAGCCTGGGTATCGAGATAACGAGTCTTGAGCCGCATCTCGATTCGGCTCGGCTGGCATTCAATGGCCACCATCGAAGCGCCGGCCATGGTGGCGGCCAAGGGCTGTGCGCCGCCCATGCCGCCCAAACCCGCCGTTAGGAACCACTTGCCCTTGAGCTTGCCGTCATAGTGCTTGCGGCCGACTTCGGCGAAAGTCTCGTAGGTGCCCTGCACGATGCCTTGCGTGCCGATATAAATCCACGAGCCGGCCGTCATCTGGCCGTACATCATCAGGCCCTTCTTATCGAGTTCGTTGAAATGGTCCCAGGTGCCCCAGTGCGGCACCAAATTGGAGTTGGCAATCAGCACGCGGGGCGCATCCTTGTGGGTGCGGAAAATGCCCACGGGCTTTCCCGATTGCACCAGCAGCGTTTCGTCTTCTTCCAGCGAGCGGAGCGAAGCCACGATGCGGTCGAAGGCCTCCCAATTGCGGGCAGCGCGTCCGATGCCGCCATAGACCACCAGTTCCTCAGGCCGCTCGGCGACGCCCGGATCGAGATTATTCATCAGCATGCGGAGCGGTGCTTCGGTCAGCCAGGATTTGGCGGTGATCGTGGCTCCGGTGGGAGATTTGATGGTGCGAGTGTTATCGCGGCGCGTGTTCATAGGGGCTTTCCTTGGGCGTTGGTTTTATAGCGGCTGTGCAAGGCATAGCGGCTGGCCGGATAGATCAGTGTCGCCACGGTCACCACATGACCCTTGCTCCAGCTCCGGCGATGTAACGCCAGGCAGGGTTCCTGCGGCGTGATATCCAGCAGTTTCTGCTGGGTGGCACTTGGCATCACCGCCTCAACGGAATGCTCGAGTTCATCGACGGGCACGGTGTTCAGCAGGTAGGCGGTGGGAGTCTGCGTTGTAAAATTCTGGATCATGAAGTCGGCGGCGATGAACGGGTTCACCCAGCGGTATTCAAGCTGCACCGGAAGGCCGTTTTCTTCATGGACGACGACGATGTGAAACAGCGGCTGGGCCGATTTCCATTCAAATTCCTCCGTGAGCTGATCGGTTGCCGTTATCTTTCCCCGCGTGATGAGGCGCGAGGAGTGGCGATGGCCGCGGGCCTCGATCTCCTCGGCGATGTTGCGGAGTTCCATGAGGCTCGACCGGGCGGGAGCCTCTTTCACGAACGTGCCGACGCCGGGTACGCGGGCGAGATAGCCGTCGGTGGTCAAATCGCGGAGCGCCCGGTTGGCCGTCATGCGGCTGATGCCGAAACTTTCCACCAGCTCGTTCTCGGAGGGAACGCGGGCGCCCGGCTGCCAGAAACCGGAGCGGATGTTCTCCATGATGTGGTCCTTGACCTGGGCATAGAGCGGCTGGCCCTCATTCATGGGAGTGTCCCTCGGACAACTTCGCCATTGCGGATAACGCAGGCCAAAGGGTTCAGCCCCAGCGGATAGGCGAGATCGCCGGGGCGTTCGGCATCCCACAGCACGAGGTCGGCCTTCATACCAGGGGCGATACGGCCCCGGTCCTTGAGGCCTAGCGCCAAGGCGGCGTTGGCCGTGACGCCGAGCAGGGCTTCCTCTGGAGTGAGGCCGAAGAGCACACACGCCATGTTCATGGTGGAGAGCAAAGAGTGAACAGGCGACGATCCAGGGTTGAGATCGGTTGCAACGGCGATGGGAACCTTGTGGGAACGCAGCGCCGCTACCGGCGGGTGCTGCTTTTCGCGGAGGTAATAGAACGCGCCGGGGAGAAGCACGGCGACCGTGCCGGAGGCGGCAATGGCGGCCACGCCTTCCTCATCCAGATATTCGATATGGTCCACGGAGAGGGCGCCATGGCGCGCGGCGAGCTTGGCGCCGCCCAAATTGGAAAGCTGTTCGGCATGGAGCTTGACCGGCAGGCCAAGGGTTTTAGCTGCCTTGAACACACGCTCGGTCTCGGCAACGGAGAAGGCAATGCCTTCGCAAAATCCATCAACGGCGTCCGCCAAACCGGCGGAGGCGGCGGCGGGAAGCGACCGGTCGCAAACGAGCGCCACATAGTCCTCGCGGCGGTCCTTGAACTCCGGAGGAAAGGTGTGGGCGCCGAGGAAGGTGGTAATGACATCGACGGGGCGCTCTTTCCCAAGCTGCCGCGCCACCCGCAGCATGCGGAGTTCGGTCTCCACATCGAGGCCATAGCCGGACTTGATTTCGATGGTGGTGATGCCTTCCGCCAGCAACGTATCAAGCCGCCGCAATGCAGAGGCGAGCAGCTCCGCCTCGGTGGCGGCGCGTGTCGCCCTGACTGTCGAGGCGATGCCGCCGCCGGCCTTGGCGATGTCGGCGTAGGCAGCGCCATTGAGGCGCATTTCGAATTCATTGGCCCGGTTGCCGCCATAGACCAGGTGGGTGTGGCAATCGATGAGCCCCGGCGTCAGCAGTCGGCCGCCGCAGTCCGTCGCTGGCAGTTTGGGTGCCGCGGCGCGGGGACCAGCCCAAACAATGCGGCCGGCTTCGATCTGAAGGGCGGCATCGGAGATCAGGCCGTAGCCACCCACCATCGTTGCGAGATTGAGATTTGTCAGGAGCATTTGCAAAAACCACTTGTATAAGGTTGTATATACAATATACTCCGTCCAATGGAAAGCACCAAATTAAACTTCTCCGAAGCTCTGACGCCGCAAGGCTGGCAGAACGACGTGGCGGTTGACCTTGACTCACACGGCAACATTCAGAAGGTTGCGGCCAATTCCAAGGCGGGTGAAGTCATTCGCGGCGTCGCTGTTCCGGCTATGCCCAACGCCCACTGCCATGCGCACCAGCGTTTCATGCTTGGTTTGGCCGAGCGGGCGGGGCCGGGGACCGACAGTTTCTGGACCTGGCGCGAGGCGATGTACGGATTTGCGCTCAGGCTCTCGCCGGAAGATCTGGAGGCGGTGGCCGCCCAACTCTACGTCGAAATGCTGAAAAGCGGCTTCTCGGTGGTGGGCGAATTCCAGTATCTCCACCATCAGCCGGACGGCACGCCCTACGATGAACCGGCCGAACTCAGCCTGCGCTGTCTGTCGGCGGCGGAAAAGGCCGGCATCGCCATCACCATGCTGCCCACGCTCTACAGTTTCGGCGGTTTTGGCGGCCAACCCCCGGTGGCGGGCCAGCGGCGCTTCATCAATGACGCCGACCGCTATCTCGAAATCTACCGGACCCTCCATTCAGCCTGCGCTAACCATCCGCTGCGCCGGCTCGGCATCTCGCCCCACAGTTACCGCGCCGTTACCGTCGATCTGCTGAAGACGGTCATCGGCGGCATCGATCCTGCCTCGCCCATACACATCCATGTGGCCGAACAGACCAAGGAAGTGGACGATTGCCTCGCCTGGTGCGGCAAGCGCCCAGTGGAGCTGATGCTCGACAGCTTCGATGTATCGAAGCGTTGGTGCGCCATTCACGCGACCCACATGAGTGAGGATGAAACGCAGCGGCTGGCGAAATCGGAAGCTATTGCGGGCCTGTGTCCTACGACCGAAGCCAATCTCGGTGACGGAATATTCCCGGCGGATCGTTTTCTCAAGGCAGGCGGCGCCATCGCCATCGGCTCCGACAGCAATATTTCCGTGTCCCCGGCGGAGGATTTGCGCATGCTGGAATATTCCCAGCGCCTGCGGGACCGCACCCGCAATGCGCTCTCCGCCGGTCCCGGCCAATCCACCGGGCGCAGCCTGTTCGATGCAGCCCTCAAGGGCGGCGCCACGGCCATGGCTCAGCCCGTGGGCGCCATCGCACCCGGCTACCGCGCCGACATCGCCGTGCTCGACGACGCGCATCCTTCCCTCATCGGGCGGAACGGCGATAATCTGCTCGACACCTGGATTTTTTCCACCGGTAATGCGTGCGTGAAAGACATGTTCGTGGGCGGCCGCCAGGTGGTGAAGGACCGTCAGCATTTTGCCGAAGAAAAAATTGCCCGTGATTTCCAATCCGCAGTGAAGAGGCTGGCGCAATGATCCGCATCGGTGATCACCCCATCTCGCTCGACCAGGTGCGCGCAACACTCGCCGGCCCCATCAAGGTCGAGCTGACGCCCAAGGCCCGCTCGCTCATCGAGCGCAGTGCGGCCACCGTCACGCGGCTCCTGGCCTCGGGCGAGCCCATCTACGGCGTCAACACCGGCTTCGGAAAACTCGCCAAGACGCGGATCGCGGCAAAAGACCTGTCGGCGCTGCAGATCAACATCGTGCGCTCCCATGCGGCGGGCGTGGGAGCACCGCTGGATGCAGGCGTCACGCGGCTCATCCTGCTGCTCAAGATCAACGCGCTGTCGCAAGGCGCATCGGGCATTTCGATCATGGCCATGGAGACACTAACGGCGCTTATCAATGCCGACGTGCTGCCGGTCATTCCCGGCCAAGGCTCCGTCGGTGCATCGGGCGATCTGGCGCCGCTCGCCCATATGAGCCTCGTGCTCATCGGCGAGGGCGAGGCAATGGTTAAAGGCCAGCGCGTCACGGGAGCTGAAGCACTCAAGGCCGTAGAAATGGATGCGGTGCCGCTTGGACCCAAGGAAGGTTTGGCCCTTCTTAATGGCACGCAAGTCTCAGCCGCATTGGCGCTTGCAGGTTTGATCGGCGCTGAACGCAATGCCGCCGCCGCCATGCTGGCAGGTGCCATGTCCGTAGATGCGGTGATGGGCTCCGACACGCCTTTCGATCCCCGCATCCACGACCTCCGCCCCCATCCCGGCCAGAAGCTCGCCGCTCGCCACTATCTCCGCCTGCTGACGGGTAGCGCCATCCGCGCCTCCC
>JBKKDI010000072.1:0-4391 GCA_046708645.1 Aestuariivirga sp. | reverse complement strand
CCGTCGCGGTCCGTGAAATAGAGGCGATAGCTTTCCACGACCGCCAGTGAACGCCGCGTGTTCGCGGCGGTCTATCCGGCGCCCGACATAGTAGAGGCGTCCGGACCAGCCAGCGCCGCCGCGGCGGCTCACCTCGACGTGTTCAGCGTCACGGCGGCGCGAATGAGCGCCTTCAAAGCCTCTTCGTCGATCTTGGCGCCCTCGTGGATATCGATGGCGCGCCGGGTATTGCCCTCGAGGCTGGAGTTGAACAGGCCCGAAGGGTCCTCCAGCGAGGCGCCCTTGGCGAAGGTCATCTTCACGGCATTCTTGTACGTCTCCCTAGCGAGCGTCTCGCCCCGCCAATCACTCGGCTCCTTGATTCTCGTATCGATCAGCTGAGAGGGAGGGGCTCCTCCTCTTGCTTCCTTCGAGCCGCTCTTCTTCATGGTTGTTGTCGCTTTCTTCATGTCGTCGGCGGCCTTCTTTGCGACCTTCTTCGACATGGCAGGCGGACGCGCCGCCCCCCATGTCTTGCCGCAGCTTACCGTGATAGGCCCTTTACCCATTGCGGTGTTGCAGGACGGATTTCCGAGGGACCGGCCAGCAAGGCAGCCGTCTCCGACTGGTAATCCGCATACCAGGGCTGTTTGAAAAAGTCCTCTGCGCTGTCCTGATCGGCGTGAACCGAGAACACGACAACAGTGTCGGGATCCTTGTCGTCGTAGCAGTAGAAACAGGCCAGTTGACCTTCGGATTTTTCGATATAGGGGCGCGCATATTTTTCCCAGACGCGCCTGAGACCGTCCCGCTTGCCGGGGAGGGCTTTGTGTTTGATGTAAAGTGCACCTGTGCTCATGATCTTCTCCTTGGTCTGTGACACGTGGCCGTTTTCGATCGGGCTGGGAGCCCATGTTGATGACGATTGAGGAGAAGCGTTTGTGACACGCGGTGAAGGAAATAATGCAGATGGACCTGTCAGTTGCGGCCACATGCCGGCAAACCTAGTGCAGGTGCCTTAGCTTGTCGGGATTTCGCATGATGTAGATTGCCGTAACCATCCCATTGTCGATCTCAAGGGCGGTCGTCTGCAGTTCGCCATCGGCTTCCCGGGTCACAAAGCCCGGCAGTCCGTTGATCAAGGCGGTGCGGATCAAGGTCGATCCGTGCTTGCGGAAGTGCACTGCCAGCGCCTCGTGTAACTTCATGACAGGCTCGAAGCCCTGGATCGGTTGCGGCGACGCGGTCCGCTTACCGCCGCCGTCCGCATGCAGACTGACATCGGCAGCGAGCATGGCGCCAAGTGCCGTCATGTCGCCATTGCGCGAGGCGGCAAAGAAGGCGTTGGCGATTTCAAGGCCGCGCTGCTTCTCCACCGGAAATCTGGGACGTGCTTCGCGGACATGGGCCCGGGCCCGCGCAGCGAGCTGCCGGCAGGCACCGGGGCTCCGATGGATCGTCGCCGCGATTTCCTCAAAACCGATCCCGAAAACGTCATGGAGCAGGAAGGCAGCGCGTTCCATGGGCGACAGCCGCTCCAGTGCCAGCATCAGCGGCAAGGTGATGTCCTCTTCCTCGACCTCCTCGACGATGGGCTCCGGAAGCCACGTCCCGGTGTAGACTTCACGTTGATGCCGCGCTGACTTGAGCTGATCGAGACACAGCCGTGTTACGATGCGGCGAAGGAAGGCTTCGGGTTCACGCACCTCGCTCCGGCTGGCGCCCATCCAGCGGATGAACGCCTCCTGCACCACATCCTCGGCATCGGCGACCGAACCGTGCATGCGGTAGGCAACGCGGGTGAGGCGGGGACGCAGCGGATCGAAGCTCGCCGCCGCGTCCTGATGATCCGCCTCGCCCATCACGCCGCCGCTAAAGCCTTGGCCGCCGCGGCCGGCTCCAGCCACACGCCGAAGCCGACCGCGAGACGGTTCCAGCCGTTGATGATATTGATCACCAGCGTGAGCTTCACCTGCTCGTCCTCGGAGAATTGGCTTTTGAGCGCTTCATAGGCGGCCTCATGGGTGTGCCCTTGTGAAAGCTGCGTTAGCGCATCCGTCCAGGCAAACGCGGCGCGCTCACGATCGGTGTAGCAAGGCGCCTCTCGCCAAGCGGAAAGCAGATAGATGCGCTGCTCGGTTTCGCCCTGCTCCCGCGCCTGGGCCACGTGCATGTTTATGCAGTTGGCACAGCCGTTGAGCTGCGAGGCTCGGATCTTCACCAGCTCTACAAGCGCCGGTTCGAGGCTGGCGGTTACGGTCTGCGAAGTGCTCATCCAGTTCTTCATGAGAGAAGGTGCCGCGGCGATGGGGTCGAGCTTGGCAATCATGGTCATGTTCCTTTCGTTGTTCCGACCATATGACGAGACAGGATAGGCGCGTGTGACATGGGCCAGCACAATAATCTTCTCGGAAGGCGAGGCTTTCCAGAGCTCTCGCATCTATGGACGGCTCGGCGTCCGCTCACGCCACGCACGCGCCGCTCACATACGCCGCCCGCCAGCGAGCCCGCAATCGCAATCATCGGCACGATGTAGGCGAAGCGCCCCAGGAACATTGAGATGCCAAGGGTGGTGTTATACTAGGTGGTGTTGGCGTTTAGTCCTGCAAACGCTGAGCCATTGTTGCCGGCGGCGGAGAAATAGGCATAGATGATTTCGCTCAACCCATGGGGGCCGGCATTAGCGAGACTCGACAGGCCACCGGGATCGTCGCCGAAACCTCGCTGAAACCAAGAATAACGAACGGCAGAATGAGCAGCGCCAGAATGGCGAGCTTCATCTCCTCGCCTCGATTTTCTTGCCGAGGTAATCAGGGGTGCGCCCCACCATGAGCCCGGCGATGAAGACCGTGAGAATGGCGATCACGAGGATGCCATGGAGGCCTGAGCCTACTCCGCCTGGGAGAATTTCACCCAGCTCCATGTAAAATAACGGCACAAGGGCGCCCAATGGCGTGAGGGTGGACAGCAACAAAGATTGTCATCCGGTCGAGCCAGCTTCCCTCGCGAAGCTATCGCCGAAAGAACCCCGAGGGATAACTATCTCAAACTCAGAACCTGGCGACCGTTTGTTGCATACTAATTTTGCATTGAGCTGACTGACGAAGGCAGTTAAGATCCGCATGCCAAGCCCACGCATCTTGGCTGGATTAAAATCCGCGGGAAGGCCGCCCCCTTCATCGCGCACCGAAATTGCGATGTCCCGGGCAGGGTTGCGCTCAATGCGAACCCAAATTTCGCCTTTCTTATGATTTGGATATGCATGCTTTGCACAGTTCGTGATCAATTCCAGGATAATTATGGCAACCGAAACGGCATTGTCGTTCCGGATATGGATGCCGTGCTGGGCCTTGACATGGATCGTGCAGTTGGCAACCGACGTGTCCATATCCTTGCAAATCTCTTCGACATAGGTGCCCAAATCAATGCTTTCTATGTCATTGCGATATAGCCTTTCATGCGCTCGGGCTACGGCTGAGACTCGGAGCGAAGTTTCCTGCAATTTTTCTGTGAGTTCCGGAGAATCCAACTCGCGGGCTTGTAGACGCAATATACTGGCGACGATTGCCAGACTGTTCTTTATCCGATGATTCATTTCTTTCAGGAGAAACTGCTGTCGTTCGAGCGCCGTTTTTAAATGGCGTTCCCGCCTTTCGCGCTCGATAGCCATGCCGAGTATGTTGGCCGCACCTTGGAGAAAGGCTAAATCGTGCTCGACGAATTCGTCCTCCGATTGGCTATCAACTTCAAGAACACCGAAGGGCTTTCCATCGCCCTGGAGTATGACGTTCATGGCCCGGCGGATTCCATGCTGAGCAAGAAGCTCCGGCGTTCTGAAGCGCTCCTCGTTTTCCAAGTGATTCGAAATGACCGGCTTACCGGTTCGCAAGGCGAATCCTGCTGGCGAGGCCAGATCAGCACCAACACTCGCCACCCCAACGATACCAGGGTCCCAGCCTACCCCGGCTTTGACCAGGAGCCGGTTCTCCGCCGGGATATATTCCATAATCTTGCAGAACTGCGTACCCAGCCCAGCAGCAGTCACGCGCACAGTATCAGCAAGCAATTGATCGAGAGGGGCTCCTTGCAATGAGATGACCCCAAGCTGAGATAACAGTTCCTGTTGATGAATGCGTTGTTCGAGGGCGCGGCGAGTTATCTCGAGAGGTTCGGCCTTCGCAGTGGCTTCCACTACAGGTTTCGTGTCGTTCAAATCCACCATGATGGGCCCTTCAAATGAAAAAATTATCCCTTGTAGCCGAATGTTCCCGCTGGCTACTCATGAGCCTTCCCGACGTGATCCGCCATCATAGCCCCTCTTGAACCGAGGGGCTTCGGTCTGCCCTCCGTTGTATCGCGAGCGGTTTGATGCTCCATTTCCGCATTGAGCTGGCCGCCGAGCAGAACAATGA
>JBKKDI010000071.1:0-5280 GCA_046708645.1 Aestuariivirga sp. | reverse complement strand
CTCCGTTGCGGAGGCGTTTCTTCCTGCTTATCGCAGAGCCCTTAACCCTTGGGGTAAGCCTAACTGCCGCGAAGGCGCCGGGATCGTATTGTCCCGGGGTCTTGCCGGAGCCTCCCGGGGACTGAGGTACGTTACTCCTCAGCCCGCAGGCGCTTGATCCACTCCATTCTTGGTCACCGTCGCGAACAGAACCCCTTCCGGAGGGGGTATATATACTTGACAAACCTTTTTGATTGTCCGGGATCAGGAATCATGCGAGGGTCCGGGGCATGGATATTGTGGGCGGGTTACTTAACTGGATGGGAGGAAGTATCGGCCGCGCCGCAGGAACCGGTTTGGTTTTTGCATTTATGTTCGTGGTGTTCAGCGTGACGCCCCCCGAGCTTTTTACATATTTAATGAACTCGGCTCCCCCGTGGCTTCTTAACGGCTGGACAAGGCTTTTTATTCTTTTGGTCGGATTGGCCCTAATTTACGTTTCGCTTCGCTATAATATTTGGTCCCGCAAACAAGTTGCGATAGATGATCTGGCCGAAGATATTTCGTGGGTGATTGCTAATATTCTGAACAAGAATCCACGGCCAAACACGAGCCAGGACGCAGAAGAATTTGCAAAGGAATTTCAAAATTGGTGCGACAAGGTCAGTAAGAAACTTGAGAATCGCGCCTTTTTTACCCGTGCGGACCAACTCCATTTCGATAGGCTTGGCTTTCTCCCGGCCATCGCCTTAGCGCCGCATCCAAAGATCAACCATGTCCTACAAATGCTCAGTGTTAAACTAGAACGCCTTCGCGATATTATAAATTGGTCCCAAGAGAGACGGCGCTAGGAACCGAATAAGCTATTGAACCAAGGAAGCAGGCCAGCCCTTGCGGCCAAAATGGCGGCCCCACCCGCCATAAAGATCAACACACCAGCTATGATCTGAAGAACTTTGTTGATCTCAGAAAGTTCATCGAGAATCCCTCGAATTAAAATGATGGGATCGTCATCCATTACGTTTGGCCTTTTTCTTGGCTTTGGCCGGGACAGGTGCCTTGCCAATGCGCTTTAGGGCGGCGTCAAATTTCTTTTCGGAATCCTCACAGCCAAGTTCACGGGCTTTGGCAGTGAATTTGGCCCTTTGGCTAATCGTTTCCTGCTTGCGTGAACCTGGCATCTGTAAACCTTGCATCGTGTATGACAATTAGATCGCCGTCTACCTCATAGAGAACTTGCACTGTCGGCATTCCGATGGACTTGGCTCCCTCAAACACAAATGACCTTACCCTACCGCTTTCTGATACAGGCTCACCTATGCTGGGCTCATGAGCTATTGACCAAGTGATACAATCCCACGCATCAGATGCCCTTGACCATGCAGGATTGGCAAAAGCTTCATTTACCGCGTTCCGCGCTATCTCTTCTTCGCGGATTGTCCGCACTTAATGAAGCCCTAACTCCTTAGAGCGGCGTTCCGCCCATGCTCGCTCATCATCCTTCAACTCTCGAATCCGTGTTGTCAGGAAAGCGTGAAATGGTATCTCCTCTCCCATTTTGGCCATCTGCCAGCACCCATCATCTTCGTGTGATAGATCGCTAACCGATTTCGCAGTGTGCTTGTCTGCAATGGTGTCAATCCACCAATCCAAATCTTTTTTTTCATCATCGGACAGAAATGAAACATCCGGGCTTTGCAGCGACTTGAAGTGCCACTGCTTATATTTGCCAGAAGATTCTTGCACCTGTCTGATGCTGCCTTCTGCTTCTAGTTCGTCGCGGATAATTTTACCCAAACGCGGAACAGGGCCGTACTCTTCTCTGATATAAGATGCTCCGGCAAGAGGTTTGCCCCTTAAGACAAACGATCTCGCTTCGGAAAACCACAAAGCCTTGTAAAGCTTGGTAGCCCCAAATCCTTCCTTCGCACCCGCTCTCCAAATTGCATAGTGAACAAGTGCTTTGAATTTTGCCCGGTCAAACTGCACTCGCTTGGCCTTTCGAGAAGCGGGAAGAAGCCATTTAATGGGCTGTACCCGCGCCTTGCGCCCAAATCAGGACGGCTGCCGATAATATAGGCGCTTACCCCCAATGTCGCCTAGAGCCTTTTCAGCCCTTGCGGCATCGTTAACACCCAATGCGACCCGATGGCTGTAGCGAAAGTCAAACTCAGCCAAATAGCGGTGCAGATGCTTCTCACTGCAATGCTGATAAACACCCTTCATACCGCGTTTGAAAATGCTGAAATATCCTTCGACAGTGTTGCTGTGGACATTGCCGCGAGCATATTCATCAATTGCATGATTGACCACGCCGTGACTTGCGAAAACCCGCTTCATCGGCACGTACTGGCCACCTTCATCGGTCATCATGTTGGTTTCGCGGGCGACGTTTTCGATCACAATTGGCATGACCGTCTTTTGCGTGGCCCGATCAATCTGGAAACTACGGGCGCGACCGCCACGCTCTACAAGCGTTAGAACGGCAAACTTGTGGCTGGTGCCGGTCTTTTTCGGCTTGTTCCAATCGCGGCCAATGTAGGTTTCATCAACTTCCACAATGCCGCCGACCCCACCCATTGGGGCCAAGGACCCGTCGCGCATTGCTTCGCGGATGCGATGGCACAAGAACCACGCGCTCTTGTAGGTAATCTCCAAGGTACGGTGCATCTGATGCGCACTGATGCCCTTCTTGCTGGCGCACATGAGATAGACGGCCTGCAACATTTTGTGCAGGGGAAGGTGAGCGGACTCGAAAACCGTGCCGACCTTGACGGTGAACTGGCTCTTGCAATGGCCGCATTTCTTTAAACCAAGGCGTTCCCGGCCCTTCTTATCCTTGACGCCCTCCAGCACGTAAATACGATCCCACGTCCCACACTGGGGACAAATCGGATTGTCGCCCCATAGGACTTTTTCCAAGTGGGCAAAGGCTGCGGCTTCATTCTGGAAGTACGGCTTGGATAGCATGGACATGACTTAAATTCCTTTGATGATTGGAACTTAAGTCTTACCAAAAGGTTTGTCAAGTATATAATAGACACTACCGACATCTATCTCACATCTAAAAGCCTATGTCAAGGAATATTTTCTAGGCGATGCGGCGGGCCGGAGTTTGGCGGGCGGCGGCATAGTTTCGCACGGCATCACCAAAGGCGGTGAAGAGCTTCACTGAATCCGGATTGTCGAGCGCCTTGTATTCCGGGTGCCACTGGGTGCCGAAGGCGAATGATTTGGCGCCCTTCACCGACACGGCTTCGATAACGCCATCGGGTGCCGTGGCTTCGGCAACCAGCCCCGGCGCCAGTTTCTTGATGCCTTGGCGGTGAATTGAATTGATCATGGTCTCGCGCTTGCCGAGCATGCGTTCAAGCTCGCCGCCGGGCGTGATGGCGATGGGGTGACTTAAGCCATAGCGCACATCGGTATCTTCGGACTTGGTGGCCCGGTGATCGAGGCGGCCGTGGCCTCTCTGCAATTCGGCTTCAAGCGTGCCGCCCATGACGACGTTGAGTTCCTGGAAGCCGCGGCAGATGCAGAAGAGCGGCATGCCGCGGTCGAGAACGGCACGGATCAGCTTGAGGGTGAGCTTGTCGCGATGATGGTCATAGGGCTCGTGATCGGCGGAGGGTTCCTCGCCATAGTGCGGGGGATGCACGTTGGAGACAGCGCCGGTCATCAGGATGCCGTCGAAATGGTCGAGCAGCCTGTCAAGATGCGGCATGTCGATTATCGAGGGGATCATCACCGGCGTGCAGCGGGACACGTCCACAACAGCGCGGACATATTTGTCGCCGAGCGAGTGATTGAGAAACCCGTGGCTTTCATAGGTGTCGGCGGGGAGGCCGACGAGGGGCGAATAGGCCGTCATGGGGAGCCTTGTGACCGGCATGAATCGGTGTCTAGATAGCGCAAACAGGAGGCCGATGTCCAATCCATGAGCCCTGTCACCCCCGCAGCCCAGCTATTCGATCTCACAGGCGAAGTGGCTTTCGTCACTGGCGCTTCATCCGGTCTCGGCGCACGTTTTGCCGAAGTTCTTGCCGCCCATGGCGCCAAAGTGGTGCTGGCGGCCAGGCGGGTGGACCGCATCGAGGCGCTGGCGGCACGACTCGGCAACGCCAAAGCCATAACACTTGACGTAACCGAGCCGGACAGTTTTGCCGCCGCTTTCGATCAAGCAGGGCGGGCGTTTGGCGATGTGACATTGCTGATCAACAACGCCGGCATTTCCAACGATGGAAAGTTTCTCGATAACTCCAGGGACCGTTGGGACAACGCCATCGCGACCAATCTGAGCGCGGTCCGGCACCTGTCGCAGGAATTTTCACGGCGTCTCGTGGCATCGAAAGCCCAGGGCAGCATTGTCAACATCGCCTCGGTCCTGGGTTACCGCGTCACACCGAACTCTCTGGCCTATTGCGTCAGCAAGGCCGGGGTTATCCAGTTGACGCAGGCGTTGGCGGTGGAACTCGCAGGGCATGGCATTCGCGTCAATGCCATAGCACCGGGGTACATCTGGAGCGAAATGACGGAGAACTATCTCAAGAGCGAGGGCGGCGGCGCGACCATCAAGCGCATTCCGCAAGGGCGCGCGGGCGATACGTCAGATCTCGATGGCATCTTGCTGTTGCTGGCTTCGAGGCGCGCTTCCGGTTTCATGACCGGCACGACTGTCGCCGTCGACGGCGGCCACATGTGGTCCTTCGTCTGAGGCGACCCATCTACGTCCTAAATCACCAACTTCCAGATGAGTCCCATCACGCCGCACAAGGCCAGCGTTTTCGGGATGCCGAGATGGAAGCGGAGCAGGGCCGCGACGGCGACAAGGCTCAAAATCAGAGAGGGCAGGTCGAGGGTTGCCCATTCCGGCAACCATGGCTTGAACGGACCCTCGAGCCTTTCGACCCTGCCGAACAGAACATGCAAGCCGAACCATACCGAGAGATTGAGAATGACGCCGACCACGGCGGCGGTGATCGCGGCGAGAGCGCCGGACAGGCGAGGTCGCTCGCCGATGGCCTCGATGTAAGGAGCGCCGGCGAAAATCCACAAAAAGCAGGGCGCGAAAGTCATCCAAAGCGTCACAATGGCGCCGGCGATACCGCCCCAGATACCGCCCATCTCGCGCATCGCCGCGAGATAACCCACGAATTGCGTGACCAGGATGAGCGGCCCCGGCGTGGTTTCGGCGAGCGCCAGGCCATCGATCATTTCAGGAGCCGTGAGCCAGGCTTTCTGTTCGACGGCGGCCTGGGCCATATAGGCGAGCACGGCATAGGCGCCGCCAAAGGTGACGAC
>JBKKDI010000070.1:0-7884 GCA_046708645.1 Aestuariivirga sp. | reverse complement strand
CGGCCACGCCGATCTCGCCCTGCGCTTGCCGCAACTGCCAGCGACGACACGCCCTCTCAAAGCGGACATCGCAGTGCGCCTGCGCGAGCCCGGCGGCCGCGCCGTCGAGAATACGGCAACGCTTCCCGTCGAAGCACGGCAACCGCTGCTCGGCATCAAGCCCGGCTTCGATGTTGGCGGCGCGCCCGAAGGCCAACCCGCGGAGTTCAGTGTCATCGCAATCGACGCCAATGGCGCTCCGATCTCCATCAAAGGCGCTGCATGGTCGTTGAAGCGGCTCACCACCGATTACCAGTGGTTCAATGTCGATGGCGACTGGCGCTACGAGGCGATCACGCGCGCTTCGAAGATTGCCGGCGATACCGTCGACATCGGCGACAAGGAACCGTTGCGCCTGACGCAGACGCTTCCGTGGGGCATGTACCGCCTCGAAATCGCCGCCAGCGGCCTGTCACCGGCGAGCGTCGATTTTTCCGCCGGTTATTATTACAACGAGAGTGCGAAGGCTGATACGCCCGACACGCTCACCATCGCGCTGGACCGCACCAGTGTGAAAGCGGGCGACGTTCTCAATGTGAAGATCGACGGGCGTTTCGCCGGCAAGGCTAACCTGCAGGTCGTGGGTGACCGGTTGCTGGCAACGCAGATGGTGGACGTGCCGGAGGGCGGCGTCACTGTGCCTGTGGCGGTGGGTTCCGATTGGGGCACCGGCGCCTATGTGGTGGCGACGCTCTACCGGCCCATGGATGTGGCGGCCAAACGCATGCCCGCCCGCGCCATGGGTGTGGCGTGGTTTGGCATCGACCGCGACGCCCGCACCCTCGATGTCAAGCTGACGACCCTCGACATGATGCAGCCGCGCCAGAATTTGAAAGTGCCGGTGAAAATTGGCGGACTTTCGCCCGGCGAGGAGGCCTATGTTACGGTTGCCGCCGTCGATGTCGGCATTCTCAATCTTACGCGCTACGCAGCACCAGCGCCTGAAAATTACTATTACGACCAAAGGCGTCTCACCGCCGAATTGCGCGATCTCTACGGATTGCTGATCGACGGCATGCAGGGAACCAAGGGCCGCATCCGCTCCGGCGGCGATTCCGGTGCAGCCTTCAACGCGCCGCCGCCGACGCAACCGCCGCTCAGCCTGTTCTCCGGCATCGTGAAGGTGAATGACGACGGCACAGCGGAGATAGCCTTCGATATCCCCGCCTTCAACGGAACGGTTCGGGTCATGGCGGTGGCATGGTCCGCCAGCAAAGTGGGCCAAGCTCAGGCCGATGTGGTGGTGCGCGACCCCATCGTAGTGGCGGGCACGTTGCCACGCTTTCTGGCGGTTGGCGATCAGTCGCGCTTCCGCCTCGACATCATCAATGCCGAAGCCCCCGCCGGCGACTACACGCTGGGCGTGAGCATTGAAGGCCCCGTCACCGCGGATACGTCAGCCCTTACGCAGAAAATCGCCATCGCCGCCGCGGGTGCTCGTTTGCCCGTAGTGATTCCAATCACCGCGTCTGCCGTGGGCGATGCCAGCCTCACGGCCCGCCTGGTGGGGCCGGGCAATGTGGTGATCGAGCAGACTTATGCACTGCACGTCATCCCTGCCAATCCACTCGTCACGCGCCGTACGACGATGGAGCTTGCCGCCAATGGTGGAGCGATCACGTTGAGCCGCGATCTCATTGCCGAAATGGTGCCCGGCACCAGCGCGGTCTCCCTCTCGGTCAGCCCCATCCCCGAGCTCGATGTGGCCGGGCTCATCCGCGACCTCAACCGCTATCCCTATGGTTGCTCGGAGCAGACCGTCAGCGCCGCCTTGCCCCTGCTCTATCTGAGTGACCTCGATGCCGGAGAAGGCCTGTTTAACGCCGATCTCAAACTGCGCCTGGCGGAATCGGTGGCCCGCCTCATCAACCGGCAAAGCGGCAATGGCTCCTTCGGCCTGTGGTCGGCTGGAGATGGCGGCAATCTGTGGCTTTCAGCCTTCGTCACCGACTTTCTGCTCCGCGCCCGCGAGAAGGGCTACGATGTGCCGGAAGGCAATCTGACCTACGCTGTCGATTATCTGCGCAATAGCGTTGGCTCCGCGCCCGACATCGAAGCTGGCCGCGGTCACGATACAGCATATGCGCTTTATGTTCTGGCCCGTGCCGGGCGCGCGCCCGTGGCCGATCTCAAATATCTTGCCGACACCAAGATGAACGACTTCGGTTCAGCCTTGGCGCGCGCGCAGATCGGCGCCGCCCTTGCCATTCTCGGCGACAAGCAACGCGCCGATGCGGCATTTATTTCGGCGGTCGAAGCGCTCAAGCCCGGCCAGGACAATATCTACCGCGAGGACTACGGCAGCGTGCTCCGCGATGCCTCCGCCATTCTGGCGCTGGCCACCGATGCAAAATCAACCCCGCGTGTGATCAAAGCCGCGACCGATACAATCGTGTCCGAACGGGCCAAATCAAGTTACCTGTCCACCCAGGAGATGACCTGGATGGTGCTGGCGGCCCGGTCGGTCGCGGCGCAGGCCAAGACCATGAAACTCGAAGTCAACGGTGCGCCCGAAACCGGAGCCTTCTATAAGCTCTTCGCCGAAGGGGAATTTACCGGCGACTATCGCGTGGCGAATAAGAGTGCTGACCCGTTACGTGCTGTCATCGCGGTTTCAGGTTCGCCCCTCGTGCCGGAGCCCATGGCATCCAACGGTCTCAGCATCACGCGGAGCTATTTCACGCCGGAGGGCCAGCCGGTGGATGTGTCGCTGGTAAAGCAAAACACGCGCCTCGTCGTCGTGCTAACCGTGGATGCCGCCCAAGGCCAGCAGAACGGCACCTTCATTTTGTCGGATCGCCTGCCTGCCGGGCTGGAGATCGAGAACCCGTCGCTGGTGTCCTCCGGCAGCACGGCAAGCCTCGCCTGGCTGACGGAAACGGGCTATGTCACGCACACGGAATTCCGCGACGACCGTTTCGTCGCCGCCTTCGGCGCGGCACCCCTTAAAATCGCCTACATGGTCCGCGCCGTGGCGCCGGGCCGCTACGTTCATCCCGGTGTCACCGTCGAGGACATGTACCGCCCCGAGATCAACGCCCGCACGGCGAGTGCCGCAATGGTGGTGTCGGAGCCTTAAGATGGACTGCGGATCATTCTTTCCCCTTCCCCCCTCGCGGGGGAAGGTGGATCGCGCCGCAGGCGCGAGACGGAAGAGGGGGCTGGTTCAGCGAGTCGCATCATGCAACTGACAAGCGGGACCGCCCCCTCATCCGGCGCTACGCGCCACCTTCCCCCGCGAGGGGGGAAGGGAGGATTTCGCCGCCTGCACCTTGTTTATGCCGGGTTCCTCGCGTTGGTGCTGGCGATCAACGCCATAGGATTTGAACTAACAGAGTTTGTTCGCCGTCTGGGTCCACCACCTCTTGGCGAGAACCTCACCTATTCGACTCTGGTCGTCGATCGCGATGGCAGGCTGCTTCGGCCCTTCACCACCAAGGATGGCTACTGGCGGTTGCCGGTGACAGCGGACGATGTCGATCAGCGCTACCTTGCCATGCTCATCGCCTATGAGGACAAGCGCTTTTACCGGCACCCGGGTGTCGATCTGCAAGCCTTGGCACGTGCCGCCCAGCAAGCCCTGTGGAATGGCCGGATCGTTTCCGGCGGTTCAACACTCACCATGCAGGTGGCGCGCCTGCTTGAGCCCAGGCCGGAGCGGCGCTTCAGCGACAAGCTTGCCGAGATGGTGCGCGCCGTTCAGCTAGAGCGGCGCCTGAGCAAGACGCAGATTCTGAATCTTTACCTGTCGCTGGCGCCCTATGGCGGCAACATCGAAGGTGTCCGCGCTGCCTCACTCGCCTATTTCGGCAAGGAGCCAAGGAGACTTTCAACCGCCGAAGCGGCGTTGCTCGTGGCCCTGCCGCAGGCACCTGAAGCGCGCCGGCCCGACAGGGCACCGGTCGCGGCGAAGAACGCACGCGATCGTGTCATCGCGCGGCTGGCGAAAGCCCACATCATCAACGGCGATCAAGCGGCCGCGGCGCAAATCGAAGCCGCGCCCACGGCGCGCAAGCAATTTCCGATGCTCGCGGCCCACCTCGCCGAGCGTTTAGCCAAACCCGTGACGGATGGCACCCTCATTTCGACGACGATTTCACGCGACCTTCAGGCGGCGCTTGAAAGCCTCGTCCGCGAACGCGCCATAGCCTTCGGCTCTGGAGTCTCCGCCGCCATCGTGGTGGTCGACAACGGGACGGGCGAAGTGCGCGCCCATGTGGGCGGTGTCGGCTTTTTCGATATGGCGAGGGCCGGCCAGGTCGATCTGGCCTCGGCGCTGCGCTCGCCGGGCTCAACGCTTAAGCCTTTCATCTATGGCCTCGCCTTCGAGGATGGCCTCGTTCATCCGCAAACCCTGATCGACGACCGGGCCATCCGCTATGGCGCCTATGCGCCGGAGAATTTCGATGACAGTTTCCACGGCACGGTGACGGTGCGCGAGGCGCTGCAACAATCATTGAATGTGCCGGCGCTGGAAATACTCGAAGCCGTGGGAGCGGATCGCCTGCTGGCGCGCTTGCGCAACGCGCGCGTCAATCTCGTGTTGCCGGCCGATGCCGCACCCGGTCTTGCAGTGGGCCTGGGCGGTGCGGGCGCCCGCCTCACCGATCTTGCAACACTCTACGCCTCGCTGGCCCGCGGCGGAGAAAGTGTGCAGCTTCTGTGGCAGCCCAACGAGGATACCCCCTCGCCCAAGCCCCGCCGCCTGCTGGAGCACAAGGCCGCATGGCAGGTGAGCGACGTGCTGCTGGGCGCTCCCGTTCCCCTGAATTCGAAGAGCGGCACCATCGCCTTCAAGACCGGAACGTCCTACGGCTACCGCGATGCGTGGGCTGTGGGTTTCGACGGCGCTACCACCATTGCGGTGTGGGTAGGCAGGCCCGATGGTTCGGCCGTGCCGGGCCTCATCGGCCGCATTGCGGCGGCACCCATTCTGTTCGAAGCCTTCCAGCGCGTAAGTGCAAGACGCGTTCCTCTGCCTCCGCCACCCGAGGGCGTGATACTTACGGCGACGGCAGATCTTCCAGCCGCTTTGCAACGCTTCCGGCCCCATGGCCTGCCGGAGATCGCCAGCGCCGGGCGAGGCGACGGGCCGTTGGCCATAGCCTTTCCGCCGGATGGCGCCCGCATCGATCTTTTGAGCGGCAGCGCCACGGCAGCACTCGCACTCAAGGCGTTGGGCGGAGTGCCGCCGTTCACGTGGCTGGCCGATGGCGTACCGGTCGTGACTATGGAGCCCCGCCGCGAATCCCTGTGGGAAACTCCCGCCCGCGGCTTCGCCCGATTGTCGGTGATCGATGCAGAAGGTGCTACCGCGACGGCCATAGTGCGGGTGGAGTAGCGCATTTTCTGTCATCGCCGGATTTATTCCGGCGACCCATTGCGCCGACGCCGCATCTCCGAGTTTGCGTTACCGATGGGTCCCCGCAACAAGTGCGGGGATGACAATAGAGGATGATACTTATACGGACCCTTCTAGCGCTTCTCCCAACAGGCGTCGCAGCCTTGCGTCGAGCGTCAGCTTTGCCGCCTCGGCGATCCCGCGCGGCGACATCTTGCGCGCGGTCTTGGCGAGAATATCACGAACCTTATCATCGTCGTGCTTTGCAATAAACTCCGGCGCCTCGAATTCGAGGAACACCAGACAGATCACATCCTCCAGCGTTTGCACTTCCGCATCGTATTTCAGCCGCTCCTTATGCAATAGCGATCCCACCCGCGCGATTTTCTCCGCGCCATATCCGGCTCCGCCCATGATCTCCGCCGTTCGCTCCGCATGGTGGTGTTGCAAATCCTTGCGCCATTTGAGATAGGCGATACGCCCTTCCGGATAGGACTCGCGAGGGATGATCCAGCGCTCGATGTGCTGGGCGCGGGCCGCGATCTGCAACGCCTCGGATGCACCTGCCTGAAAATCCTCCAGCACCCTCGACATGCGCCGCCCATAGATTAGCGCGCGCGGCACCTGCGCGCCTTCAACCGTCACGGAAACAGAATCACGGCCATTGGCGGCATCAATGGCCGCAAGAACAGTGGCAAGGCGTTCGTGCATCAATTCGAGACTCGATCAGTTGGCAGCGTGGTGGCCCAAGTCGTTTGATTGATGAGACAGTCGATCAGCCAGTCGCCCGCAGGACCGGGTGGAGTATCGATCTTATGCACCACCTGGAGAGGATACTCGCCTCCCCGCCAATCTGGCAGCTTCAAATGCGCAAGCCGTCCGGCATCCAAATCGGCGCGCACCATTGGCTCCGGCATACCACCCCACCCCACTCCGGCGAGCAGGAGCGCATGTTTGGTGGCGAGATCAGCGAGCCGCCAGACCTTCAAACTCACCACGCCAAAATCCCGCCCGCTCGAAGGCTCCCGTTCGGTTAGAACCAGTTGCAGATGTTCCTTCGAAGCGCCCAGCTTTGCGCGACCGGCAACGGCGAGAGGATGGTCTGGAGCCGCCACCGGGATGAGGCGAACTCCCTCAAGTTCAATGCGCTGCAGGCCTTCGCCCGCCATGTGAAGAACGCCGCCGATGCCGATGTCGGCGGTGCCGGCGCGGAGCAAGCGCTCGACCCCGCCCATCGCCTCGATGTTCACACGAAGGGGCACGGTTGGAAACTTGATGTGAAAGCTTTCGAGCAACGCGACCAAGCGGTCGCTCGGAAACAGGACGTCGACGGCAATCGACAGGCCGGCCTCGAGCCCCGCCAGAAGCCCCTGCACCCGGGAGCGCAACATTTGCGCGCTATAGGCGACGGATCTCGCTTCGGAAACGATGGCCTCCCCGGCCTGCGTAAGCTTTGGACGCCGCGTTGTCCCGCGATCGAAAAGCGACAGGCCTAGCTGGGCTTCGAGAGTATCAATCGCGTAGCTGACCGCGGACGTTGCACGCTTAAGACGCCGTGCAGTGCCTGCAAAGCTCCCAACCTCGGCCACCGTCAGAAGGACCTGCAGCTGGTCAAGGCTGAGAGGTGCTGGGTTTGGCATATCTAAAATCCTGAACAGACTTGTCAGTATTGTTTGGATTTTAATATCAGATTTGCGCCATTATGTGAAGATTTGTCGAGCCAAAATCGTTCGCGCTGCAACTGGAGCACAAAATGGACAAGCCAAAGATCGCAATCATCGTCAGCACCACGCGGGAGGGACGGTTCGCCGACAAGCCCGCGCAATGGATACTGGGCCTGGCAAAGGCGAGTGGAATTGCTGACTTCGAGATTATCGATCTCCGCGATTATCCCCTCCCGTTCTTCGACGAGCCCGCATCGCCAGCCTATGCAGCGCCCAAGAACGAAGCTGCGCAACGCTGGGGCAACAAAATCGCCGAGTTTGATGGCTATATTTTCGTCACTGCCGAATATAACCGGAGCGTCCCCGGCGTCCTGAAAAACGCGCTCGATCATCTTTACCCCCAATTCCACCGCAAGCCGGCGGCCTTCCTCGGCTATGGCGGCACCGGGGGAGCGCGTGCGATTGAGCACCTTCGCCTCATCCTGATCGAGTTACAGGCGGCGCCCTTGAGGAACGCGGTTCATATTGGGCTCGCCGAATTTCTGGGCATTTGGCAGCAAGGCAAAACCTTCGCCGACTATCCTTACCTCGAACAATCGGCCAAAGTAATGCTCGACGATCTGCTGTGGTGGACCACGACCTTGAAGGCGGGCCGGGATGAAGCGACGGCCAAAGCGAGCAAAAAGAAATATGCGTGAGAAGAATGAGGTCCTTGCTGATTAACCGATTATTTCGCCGCCAAAATCAATAGGCCAAGGATATCTGCTGCAAGGTTGAAAAGAGCTGGCTGGGGCGGGAGGGATCGAACCTCCGAATGGCGGAATCAAAATCCGCTGCCTT
>JBKKDI010000069.1:0-7967 GCA_046708645.1 Aestuariivirga sp. | reverse complement strand
GGCACCGTATCGCAACTGGCGCCGCAAGACAGCCATTGGCTAATGACGAAGTCGTCGATCGAAATCGCGAAGACCTTCATCATGCTGGCCAGGATCGCAGGCAACAACAGCGGTAGGACGACCAGTCTCAGGGCTTGGGCGGGCGTGGCGCCAAGGTCGGCGGCCGCCTCCTCGTATTGCCGACCGATCGAGAACAGCCTGCCGCGCACGATGATAACGACATATGAGAGTGAAAATGTCACATAACCAAGAACCTGCGCTGTGGTGCTTGGTTCAATGAAGGTAAAAACGTGAAGGAAGACCAGCGACAGCGCCACGCCCATCACCAGCTCAGGCGTCACCAGCGGAAATAGCATGATAAAGTTCGAGGCATTGGCTAAAAAACCGCGCCAGCGCGCGAGACCGAGCGCAAGCAAGACGCCGATTGGTGTTGCGATCAGTATGTCGAGCCCGGCCAGCTTCAAGCTTTGCAACAAGGTATGCCGCAAGGCCGGGTCATGCCAAACGGAGCGATCCGGATCGCCCCAATACCAGCGCGTCAGATTGAATCCCTGCCAGGACGTGACAGAGCGCCCGTCGTTGAAAGAAAACTGGATCGCGACGATCACCGGCGCGATCGAGATGATGACATAGACCCAGGTGATCAGCGCCAGGAAGCGTGGCCTGCCCCATGGGTTCGCGATCCAGTTCATGAGTTTGCGCGCCAAGTTCTGCTGAACGAGGCGGCTTGGCGGCATGGCAGTTGCTCCCGGCCCGGCGTGGCGTGTCATGCCGGATACTCCTTTTGAGCCTTGGCAATCGTGATCATGTAATACGCCATCAGCACAGCCAGGAAGGCGGAAAGAATTAACGTCAGTGCCGCGCCGACGCCGGGCTGAGATCCGCCATGAAAGAAGATGTCGATCTGATTGCCGAGCATGCTGGTACTCGGCGATCCCGAAATGATGTTGGGCGTGTAGTAATCGCCGAACATCGGCAAGGCGATGATAACGCTGGCCCCCAAAATACCGGGCTTGGAGAGAGGCAGAGTCACATGGAGAAAAGCCTCGCTGGGACTGGCGCCAAGATCGCGGGCGGCCTCCAACACACTGCGGTCGATCCGGTCCAGCGACGCCAACAGCGGCAGGATCAGATAGGGCACATACCCATAGATGAGGGCCAGGATGACGGAGGCCGGATTGCCATTCAACCAATCGGGCGGCGTCGTGACGAGATTCGACCAGACCAGGAACTTGTTTACATAACCGGTTGGCGAAAATAGATTAACCCAAGCCAGCATGCGCATCATGTAGCTGACCCAGAATGGCAGGATGAGAAGCACGAGCAGGATCGTTTTTGTCCGCCGCGCGTGGCGGGAAATGTAATAGGCGACCGGATAGCCGATCAGCAGCGAGCCGCTGAGCGCGATGGCCACATAGGAAGCCGTGCGCAGGAAGACGGTCCAATATTGATTACCGGGCAAAAAGCCGGCCAATGTCTTTCCCATTGCGGTATAATCCCAATCGAGAGGATTCCAGCTCGGAACAGGATTTTGGAAAATCGGATCGACCCCGCCGAAGGCAACGCCGATCACCGCGTAGAATGGCACAAGAAACAGAAGGATCAGCCAGACCACGCCGGGCGCCGCAAATACTGGCCAGAGCCACCTCGGATACATCTAAGCCTACCTGCTATCTGGCGAACGACTTCTTACGCCGCTCGCAAATACCAATCGAAATCGAGTTCGGGCACCTGCGCGAAGAAGCGATCCTGCTCCGCTCGCTTGATGGCCGTGTAGATTTCAAGAAAACGCGATCCAATGTAGCCCGGAAGAAACTCGGATGCGGCGGTCACCTCAAGCGCCGCGTGCCAATTGATGGGCAGCGAAGGTGCAAGCTGCGCATACGCATTTCCCACGATGGGCGGGCCGGGATCGAGCCGGTTGACAATTCCGTGATGGGCGCCCGCCAACACAGCGGCGGTGGCGATGTAAGGGTTCGCGTCGGCGCCGGCCACCCGGTGTTCGATATGTCTTGTGTCGGGCGGACCCGCCGGAATTCGCAAGCTCACTGCGCGGTTGTTGACGCCCCAACAGGGAGCCAGCGGCACATAACTGTTACGGCGGAAGCGGCGATAGGAATTGGCATTGGGGGCGAATACGCCCACGCATTCCGCCATGGTCGCCGCCATGCCCGCAATCGCTTGGCGCATGAGCGGCGTGCCCTCCGGATCCTCGCTGGCGAAGACGTTGCGACCTAGGGCATCCTGGAGACTCAAATGGACGTGCATGCCGCTGCCTGAACGATCGGCATAGGGTTTGGCCATGAAGGTGGCGTCGAACCCATGCTTGGATGCCACGCCTCGGACGAGGCGCTTGTAAATGATCGCCTCATCGGCGGCGCGCATGGCATCGGCGCGGTGAAGCAATCCGAGCTCTAGCTGCCCCGGCGCATATTCTGAAATCAAAGTCTGGGCGGGCAATCCCTGGGTTGCACAAGCTTCGAGCAGGTCGTTGAGGAACGGAGACTGATCCGCAAGATCGTCGAGACTGCATGGATCCAAATGGCGTGGCCGATGTCCCGTGAGCGGCGATGCCGGCGGCTGAGGCCGGCCCAGCCCATCGCGCTGGCGGTCGATGATGTAGAATTCCAGCTCGATCGCCACCACTGGGGTCAGGTTCAGTTCTTTGAAACGGTCAACCACCCGTTGGAGGGCATGCCGTGGATCTCCCGCGGTAGGAGAGCCGTCCAGTTCATTCATTGTGATGAGAACCTGCGCTGTAGGAGGGGTCAGCCAGGGCGAGCGTTGGAGCGTGCCCGGCACCGGATAGCAGAGGCGATCCGGATCGCCCTCTTCCCAGATCAACCCGGTCTCCACCACATCGGCGCCCGTGATATCGACGCCCAGGAGCGAGCCGGGAAGCAGACGGCCGTGCGTGTAGAGGCGGGCTAGCTCATTCCGTCGCAGACTCTTGCCGCGCCCAACACCTGTCGCATCGCTGAGGATCGTCTGGATGCTGGTGACATCCGGATTGTTGGCGAGGAACTGCTCCGCCTCCGCCGATGAATGTTCGGTTGACATGAGGTCAGGCATCTTTCCTATTATCTCGCCAATCGCCCCGGTGAAACGTGACGGCCTCACTTCTCTGCTCGGCGAAATCGAGCATTGTCAGTCGTCATCTTATCATATAACCTTGTCATATAATCGCGAAGCCATGTCAAGATGAGCGCGACCCAGGGAGAAAGACCATGAAAGAGCGTGAGCTAGAGACTTGTTGTATCCTCAACGAACTGGGAACCGGCCGCCTGTCGCGACGCCAGGCGCTGAAAGCGTTGCTCGCCACCGGCTTTGCCGCTGCTCTTGCCGGCCGGATGATCGACGGAGCGCTCGCTGACGAGGCGGGCAAACAGACGGGTCCCGGCGGCCTGCCGCTCGCCCGGCCCGACAAGCCGGTGACGCTTCCCCTCCACGAGGATCCGATCAAGAGCGGGCTCGATCCCGAGACCGGCGGAACTTTCAAGCTCTTCAATTACGCCGAATACATCGACACGAAGCTGGTCAACGCCTTTGGTGAAAAGTATGGCGTGAAGATGGAAATCAATACTTTCGATGACATGGATCAAGCGATTACCAAGCTGGCCACCCGTGCCGTTCAGCCGGACGTAACCAACATTACCACCCAGCGAATTGCCCAGGCTGTAGCCGGCAAGCTCACCAAGCCGCTCAACCTCGACTATATCCCAAATCTCAGGAAAAATGTTTGGCCCTCGCTGCATAGTCCCTACTACGACGCGGAGTCGCACTACACCGTTCCTTATACGGTCTATGGAACGGGCATTGGTTGGCGGGCGGAAAAGATTTCCGAGGATATCTCCGCGCTGGAGAATCCCTGGTCGATCTTCTGGAATGCGGAGAAATACAAAGGATATGTCGGCGTACTCGATGATACGCGCGAGTCACTCGTCATGGCGATGCTGTATCGCGGGCAATACGACGTGAACACGGAGGATCCGGCCGAGATTGAGAAGGCATTGGCCGATCTCAAGGCGCTAATCCCAATCTGCAATCCGAAGGTCGGTCATGCCGTGTACGAGTCCCTAGCTAAAAGTACGAGTTGGTTAAATCACACTTGGTCTGGTGATCTTCTGAACGCCTACCTCGCTTTCCTGCCCGACGGCGATGATGGCTCGACACTTCGGTATTGGGGGGCAAAGGGTAAAAGCCCGATCCAGAACGATGCTTGGGCGATTTGTTCGACAACAACCAAGCCTGTGCTGTCGCATCTTTGGCTGAATTATCTGCTCGACGCGGAAGTCGCCTACAAGAACTTCGTTGAGTTCAACGGCTATCAACCGCCGCAGATAGCGATCACGGCGGATTCTCTCATCGCCAATAAGGCCATCCCGGAAAATCTGCGTAACACCATCTATACAACCGAAGACGCCGGGCCGGGCACGATTCAGGAAGGGACACTTACAGTCCAGGGATTGGCGCTTTGGCAAAATGCCTATGCCCGGTTCGTCTCCGGAGGCTAGTAGTGCATGGGTTTTTATGCGACCGACGCACCAACCAATGTGATTGGTCAAGAACTGGTGCGTCGTGTCTTGGAGACATATGGAACGAAAGGTCTTGAGACTGGGCAATTCGCCATTACACTTCTGCTTCATGACGTTCTTCGGGGAGCTTCTCCGCACAAGCGGCTCCGGGGCTTTGGATACCGGGCCTCTCAACCCTTTTATCCATGCAGTGTTGTCAAGCTTTTCTATCTTGTCGCTGCCCGGGCACGACTGGAGGAAAAATTTATCGCTCCACACGAAGAACTTGATCGCGCAATGCGCGATATGATCCTTGTTTCAAGTAACACGGCCACCAACTATGTGATTGATCTCGTCACGGACACGACGGGGGATACGTTGCTTCCCGATAAAGAAAGATTGATGTGGGAGGACAAACGGCAATGGGTCAACCGCTATTTTCGTAGCTTGGGCTGGCCGGAGTTTGAACATATCAATGTAAGTCAGAAATTGATGGACGACCAGCGCTACGGACGCGAACGAATGTTTGCCGGAGCCGATGGCCACAACCACAATACCCTGACAACCGATGCAACGGCGCGACTGTTTTATGAGGTGTTCACGGGTCAGATTGTCAATCAAGCCCATTCAAAATTTATCATGGAAACGCTGGCGCGCTCACTCGATCCGGAATGGATCGCGGCAGAACCGGGAGCGCAGGTCAAAGGGTATTTCGGAGCGGGGGTACCCCAAGGCAGCCGCCTGTGGTCCAAGGCAGGAATGACCAGCTGGACCGGCGATCCAGCCGCAAGTTATCGGCGCCATGATGCCGCTTACGTGGAGTTGCCCGAAGGTCCCGCATTCACCCTCGTCGCTTTCACCCAGGGCAAGGCGATTTGCACCGACGAAACCTGCCTTCCAATGATTGCACGCACGGCGGTGGAGTTGCTTCGCCGCCCATAACAGGGCGTGTTGCTCTTGAGACAACAAATCTTGTATGATAAGATGATATCAGAAACGTCAGTAGATAGGAACGCTCGTGGCTGATTCCCTGGCTTTGAACCCTGCCCCAAGCTTGACGGAGCAAGTTACCGGCAAGCTTCGGGCTGAAATCAAGAGCGGAAGATATGAAATCGGGCAGGCAATTCCAACCGAACAGACGCTTGGCTCCACGTTCGGCGTGAGCCGGACTGTAGTGCGCGAAGCGATCTCCCGCCTCAAGGCGGATGGTCTCATTACAAGCCGCCAAGGACTGGGCGCATTTGTATCGTCGACGGTTGGCACCCAAGGGTTCCAAATTGCCGACGAAAAAGGGTTGCGCAGCGCGCGCCACGTATTGGAGCTTCGAATGGGCTTGGAGGTGGAAGCCGCGGGACTTGCGGCTGCACGACGCCAAGCCAAAAACCTGTCGGAGATGCAACGAGCCCTCAATGCGATGGAGCAGTCGGTTGTGGACGGCGCCTTGGAACGCGGCGCCGATGCCGACCTGAGCTTCCATCGCGCAATATGCAGCGCCCCCCAAAATCCGCACTTCCTTACCTTCTTCGATTATTTGCGTCCCTTTCTGCGAAAGGCGATTCTGCTGTCAAGGCGGCGGTCCACCGTCATTCTGAAGCGAATCGGGGACTCTCAAACCGAGCACAACCGTATTTTCACAGCGATCGAAAAGCAGAGCGTTGAAGCGGCACGGAACGCGACGCGAGAACATATCATGCGAACTCTTAACCGCCTTTCATTGGCTAAGATAAAGGATTGAATTGAACGAACTATGGGCGATTTCGACAGGGTCGCCACTCACTAGCAAACAACAAAAAAACTTAGTCAGCACAGGGAAAAAAAAATGATCAGTTTTCGAAAATGGGTTCGATCAACAGGGCTGGCAATCACCCTGGGATTCGCCACGGTAGCGATGGCCGTCAGCGACGCTAAGGCGGAAACACTATTCAGACTCGGCGTTTCGGAAGATGCGCTGACACTCGACCCGATCGCATCGAGCGACAATCCCTCGATCTGGGCCGAACTCCTGATTTACGATACCCTTATTCGTCCCGGTACAAACGGCGTCGATCTTGAACCGGGCCTGGCGGAAAAATGGACTGTGGCGCCGGATGGAAAAGAATACGTATTTACCCTGCGCGACGCGAAATTTTCCGATGGCACGCCTGTTACCGCGGACGATGTGATTTTCTCACTTAAACGTGCAGCCGGTGAAAAATCGGATTGGGCTCGGTTCTTCAAGCCGATCACCAATTACGAAGCTGTCGACCAGCGCACCATCAAGATGACTCTGGAAACTCCGTTCACGCCGATGTTGAACAACCTTGCGCTGTTCAGCGGCGCCATCCTTCCCAAATCAGCCGAAACCGACCCCGAGTTTTTTACCCATCCCGTCGGAAGCGGCCCGTTTGTCCTCAAGGAATGGCGTAAGGGCGACAGACTCGTGCTCGCCAAGAATCCTCACTACTGGCAGCAAGGCAAGCCGGCGGTCGATATGGCCGAGGTGCAAGTCATCAGCGAGGACAATTCGCGAATATTGAAACTGCAGGCCGGCGAACTGGACGCCATTATCAACGTGCCGTTTAACCAGTTGAAACAGCTGCAGTCCGCCGCCGGGATCAAGACGGCAGCGGCGGATGTGTTCCGGGTTGAATTCGTGCAGCTCAATACCAAAAAGAAGCCGTTCGATGATCAAAAGGTAAGGCAGGCACTTAATTACGCCGTCGACAAACAAGGTATTGTCGACAGCGTTATCTTCGGTAACGCCGTTCCGGCGGTGTCCTCGATATCCATCATGCGGTATCACAACACCGATTTGAAACCCTATGCTTATGACACCGACAAGGCAAAGGCGCTGCTGGCCGAAGCCGGCCTCGCCGAAGGGTTCTCGACGACAATGTTATTGCCGGCGGGGGATTCCACCCTGCGGAATGTAGGCGCCGTCATCCAGGACAACCTCCAGAAAATTGGCGTCAAGGTTGAACTCCAAACCTTGGAAGGTGGGGCGCAATGGGATACGACCAAGTCTGGAAACTATGACATGTCGCTGAGCTATGCGACGAGCGATACGATCGATCCGGACCAGCTCGTCGGCTTCACCATGGTGAATCCGGAACGAGCAAACGCTTATCACACGGAATGGAAAGACGATCGCGTGAACGAACTTTACGACGCGGAACGCAAAACACTCGATGGTCCGGAACGCGAAGCGCAGTTCAAGGAAATCGAAGCCCGTGTCCACGATGGCGCGCCCTATATCTTTCTCTATCATCAGCGGGCTGCCTATGCCTGGCGCGACAATGTTGAAGGCTTCGCCGTCCTTCCGACTTCAAACTACCGGCTGGAAGATGTTAAGATGAAGTAATCACCATGGCGACGGCGGTTGCAGGAGAGCCTGCAGCCGCCGGGCGGCTCTAGGAACGGCAGTGGAGCTAGCCGGTAATGTATCTTCTTCGCTTTACAATCCTTCGCTTCGTT
>JBKKDI010000068.1:0-5792 GCA_046708645.1 Aestuariivirga sp. | reverse complement strand
GTGCGGCACCCGTGCACAGAACGCCGAGCCCGGCGAAGAAGTAAACGATAGGAATGGAAATTCCGGCGGCGCCGGCAATGAGTGCGGTCGTAAAGAACAGGCTGAAACCCGGCGCCATATAGGACATTCCGGCGATCAGAAGATCGAGTGTTGAAAGCGCTTTTGCGTCCAGTCTGCGGGCCGTTGAATCACCACTGCTCATGACGTTCTCCCCATGACCCCAAATATCAAGGATAATAGGTATAACATCAAACCTTATACCTTAACAAGAAGATTCTATGCAGAGGTTCAGGGTGCTTCTTGCGGCAGCAGCCCCATGAGCAATTGACGTGTCCCTTCCAGATGTTCGGTCATGGCGGCCCGCGCGGCCCGCCCGTCGCCCTGGGCCAGGCACGCGACAATGCGCGCGTGCTGGAGATTCGAGTGAAGCAGGGCTTCCCCGCTTCTCGGAATGAGGCCGATCAAATCGCCGAGTTCGGCTTCGATCTCCGCCACCTGGCGGGTGAGCCTCGGGCTGCCGGTGGCTCCGGCAATGGCGATGTGAAGCTGCGCATCGACGGTGCGGAACGCACCAAGGTCGCCGACGAGTTCCGCCAGCCGGCCGACGGTTTCACGCAATGATGCGATCTGCGGCTTGGAAATTCTGGCGGCGGCCAGTTCCGCCACGCCGGCGCCGATGACGAGGCGTTGATCCAGCAATTCCATGGCCGTTTTAGTGTCTCGCACGGCCAGCCCCGGCTTTCCCATGGGCCAGGCGGGCGGGTTGTTGACGACGAAGGTTCCGCCATTGCGCCCGCGTTTGGCGCTCAGGAATCCGCCAGCGATGAGCACCTGGATCGCCGACCGCACGGTGACGCGGCTGACGCCGGCGATTTGCGCCAACTCGCGCTCCGGCGGCAGTTGTTGCCCGGGTTTGAACAATCCCAACTTTATCGATTGGCCCAGGCGTTCCACGGTCGCCTCGAAGACATTGGAGGTAGGGGCCGCACCTTGAAACAAGGCCACCGTCATGATCGAGTGCCGATCTTCCAAAGGTGCGGCCGCGACAGATGTTTTGATTTTACCAGCCAATGCATCATCCTCTTGACGGATGCTATATGGTATAATAAAATACCTTATAGAAGATGATTAGACCAAATGCCAGGGAGAAACGCAAATGGACTTGGAGCAGCTCACCGCCCAGGTGCGCTCGGGGGAAATCGATACGGTCCTGCTCGCCAGTCCTGACATGCAGGGCAGGCTGGTCGGAAAGCGGCTGACGGCGCGGCATTTCCTGAAATCGGGCATCAACGGGGTGGGCACCTGTTCCGTTGTTCTCGGCTGGGGGCATGATCACGCGCTCGATCCGGGATATGAGTTGACCGGTTGGGAAAACGGTTATCCCGATCTCGTCGTCAAACCCGATCTCGTCAAAATTTATCCGATTGGCTGGAGCGAGCGCACCGTCATGGTTGTCGGCGATTGCGCCGATGTCGACGGCAATCTGCTGGGGGTTGCACCCCGGTCGCTGTTGAAGAGCATGATTGCCAAGTGCACCGAACGCGGCCTCTCCCCGGTATTTGCCTCGGAGCTTGAGTGCTATCTGCTCGTGGAAACGCCGGAGTCGGCCTTTGACAAGGGGTTCGTCAATCTGCGGCCGAAGCACCGGACGCTGCACCCCGAGACATTGATGCGGACATCCGAGGACGAGTCGTTTCTGGGTCCGTTACGCCGCCACATGGAGGCGGCCGGAATCGAAATTGAAATGGTCAAGGCTGAATATGCGCCCGGTCAGATCGAGATCAATCTCGGTTATGCCGATGCGCTCGCCGCCGCCGACCGTCACACCATTCTCAAAACAGGAGTCAAGGAGCTGGCGCTGCAAAACGGCCTCGTTGCCACGTTCATGGCAAAGCTCGCCCATGATCTCGGTGGCAGCAGTTGCCACATTCATATGTCGATGCTCGACAAAGCGGGCAAGAATGTTTTTGCCGCGGATGGAAATCCAAAGGCTACGTCGGAGCGGATGCGGCATTTCCTCGGCGGTTTGGTTGCCCATGCCCGCGACTTCTTTTTGTTTTTTGCACCTACGATCAATTCCTACAAGCGTCTGAAGCCCGGCACCTTCGCGCCAGCGACGTGTACGTGGGGCGAAGACAATCGCACCGTCGCCTTACGCATGGTGGGACGGGGTCCGGCGCGGCGGATCGAAAACCGCATGCCCGGTGCCGATATAAATCCCTATCTCGCCTATTCCGCCATGCTGGCGGCGGGCCTTTGCGGCATTGATGAAAAAATCGAGCCGGCGGGCGAACCTGTGACGGGAAACGCTTACGCGCTGGCATCGCAACCCAAGCTGCCGGCATCCCTCGATGAGGCCACCGATTTATTCGGGCAATCGAAGATCGTGAAGCGTTTCTTTGGCGATGCCGTCCAGAAACACTACGTGAATTTCGGAAAACAAGGCATCGCGGCGGCGGCAGGCCGGGTCACCGACTACGAACGCCAAATGCTTCTCCTCGATATCTGAACACCATCAACAAAACGGAGTCCGTCATGTCAGATTCACTTTCATCCAGCCATCTGCCACCCGATCCGGTCAAGTGGGTCCGCGATCTCGGGGCCGTCTGGCAGGCCAAGGACGCCAAGCGGGCTGCCGAGGGATTTACCGATGACGCCGTGCAAATTTGGGGGGCGGATCAAAAACAATCGGGACCCGAACTCTTGCAGCGTCCCGCCCAGTGGTTCGCCTATGCCAAGGATCTCAAGATCGACAAGGAGTATGTCGCGCATACTGGCAACTGCATCGTAACGGCGTGGAACAGTTCTTACACCCACCCGGAAAGCGGCAAGAAGATGCGTGAGCGCGGCATCGAGTGTTTCTATTTCCGCCATGGCAAAGTGCATGAACAACGGGTTTGGCAGCACAGTTGGGCGGATGGCGAGAATGGCGCCGCCAAATCCTTCAGCACCGATTGAACGATGCCGGAAAGCACAACAAGGCTTTCGGCAGCCGATATTCAGGCGCTCGGCAGCGAGATCGTCCGTATTGTTTCTTTGACATACCAGGAACAACGGCCATTGGCGCAGGAGCGGACCGATCTTCCGGCTATACCGGAAACCGGCATCGGCGTATCGGGACTGCCGGACCTTTGGAAACTGATCGCCGATCAATCCGCCCGGCTCGCCAGCCCGTGGATGACCGGGAACATGGATACGGCCCCGCATCCTGTCGCGGCCTTGACCCAGGCGTTGGTGGCGGCGCTCAACAACAATCTGCTGTTCCGGGAACTATCGCCCTTGGCAAGCGATGTGGAAGAGCAGCTGATCGCCTTCTTCATCGGGAAATTCGGCTTGCCGGACGGCGCGAACGGTGTTTTTACCAGCGGAGGAACCATCGCCAATCTGACAGCACTCTTTGCCGCGGTGGGCGGGTTCGAGGCGCTGACACCGCGCAATGCGTTCCATCTCTACATCCCGGCCTCCGCTCACATTTCGCTTGCCAAATCCGCCGCCATGCTGGGCATTCCCGCCGATCAGATTCACAAGATCGACTGCGACTCAGCCGGGCGCATGGACCCCGATGGCTTGCACGCGGCGCTGGCATCGGCGCCGAAGCAATCGCGCCCGATTGTTGTCTGCATGCTTGGAACCACAATCCACGGCTCTGTCGATCCGATCTCCGCCATTGCCGGGATCGCCTGGAAATTCGGCGCATGGTTTCATATCGACGCCGTTTACGGCGCAGCGCTGGCGTTGAGCTCCGCGCACCTGCACTTTCTCGACGGCGTCCAATTCGCTGACTCCATAGCACTAGGTCCGCAGAAGTGGCTTTATGTTCCGCGCCTTTCGTCATTGGTGCTGTTTCGCGATGGAGATGTCTTTGAGCGCCGTTTGCGATCGGCCGTGCCATATTCCCTTACGGGCATGCCGCATCGCGGCCAATGGGGCCTGCAGGGGTCGCGGCCCGCGGACGCCCTGGTTCTTTGGGTTCTCTTGCAGGCCTTGGGAACGGCTGCGTTGGGAGCGATGATCGATCGATCCATCGGTATGGCACAGCGGTTTCACGAACTTCTGTCTGAAACAGATACCCTGGTGCCCACCCATGTACCCGATCTCAATATACAAGCAATCCGCCTGGCGAAGCCCGATCCCAGTGGCGAGCTGACACGCGCGATGCAGGAAAGACTGACTCAACGCGGCCGAACCTGGCTCAGCACGTCACGATGGCAGGACCAGGTGTTGCTGCGCGCCGTTCTTCTCTCACCCGCAATCACCGATGATCACCTTCGCGGCTACGTGGATGACATAGCCAGCACGGTTGAAAACTAGGGGAACCGGAGCGGAAGGACGATTTCAGCACGCCGGCATATCAGACAGCGGCAGGGTTTCGCATCCCGCCATGGCGCATTCAAGGAGATGGCAGAAGGCCTGTCCGGCGTCTTCAAGGTCACCTTCATTGCAAATGCGGTATGTGCATGGCATGGCCGGGAGCGGCGGTAGGCTGCGCTGGATACGCGCGTCTGTATCGGAGAGCGTTTCCCGGCCACGGGCGGTGATGCGGGCGAGAAGGATTTCCGGGGCTGCCGAAATCTCGGCAATCACAACACCGGAATAGCGCCGGACCGTGTCCGGAACAATCGTGCGCGAGACATTGATGATGACGATGTTTCCCCGGCGTAGCTGATCATCGATGTCCCGGCGAACGCCGTATTTGAGGCCATGTGCCTCCCATTGCAGAGCGAAGGCGCCCTGCCTTGAGAGGGCATCAAAGCTGCCGGCATCGAGCGAATCGTGATCTTCAGCTACGGTATCGGCTTTGCGAGTGATTACGCGGCGGGGGAATATGAACCGCGCATCACCCATGAAACGAGCCTGGGCATAACGCAGAATGCTGTCCTTGCCCGCCCCGCTCGGACCCACGACCAACACCAGCCTCCCGTTATTCATTGTCAAGACACCCTGACACCCTGCCGCCAAACCCGGCGCACTACGGGCAAGCCACTTTGCACAGAGACTTGCACCAAATCGGCGCGCTTGCCGACGGCGATTTCCCCGCGGTCTTCGAAGCCTGCGGCGCGCGCCGGATTCGCGGTCACAAAACTTAGCGCTTTGGGAAGACTGATGGAATCGACCTTGCCCGGCAGCGCAAAGGCCGTCAGCAGCAGGCTTGAGGGGACATAATCCGACGACAAGATATCGAGATGACCGGCGGCAGCGATTCCCAGCGCCGAAATGTTGCCGGAATGCGAGCCACCGCGCACCACATTGGGTGCGCCCATGAGTACAGCAAGGCCATGGCGGTGCGCCGCCGCCGCTGCCTCGGCAGTGGTGGGAAACTCGGCGATCGTCACACCATCGGCAACGGGCAGAAGGCGCCCCGGGCGTGCAAATGCATCCAGAATTGCCCGGAAGGTTCTGGACGTTCCATGAGCAGGATTTGCCAAAGCCGCTTCACTCATCTTCGCCACGCACCAGGGTAAAGAAGTCGACCTTTGTCGCCGCGGCCTTGCGCGCCGCGATGTTGCGGCGTTCCGCCAGCGCGGCCTCCAGAGGTTTGATCAAAACCGCTTCAACCTCCGCGCGGCGGCTTTCGTCCTGCAAAAGCGCGTCGCAGACGGCCGCCGTCCTCGCATGATCGTGATTGCCGCCCATCACGTAAGCATGGCCGTCATGGCCCGCAGTGGTACGCACGGCGCAACGGGTGACCGTCGTCTCACCGAGGTTGAAAGCCGCACCCGAGCCGCCCATGCGGCCACGCAACATGATGAGCCCCGTCTCCGGCTCTCTCAGTGTCTCATGCGGGCTTGCAG
>JBKKDI010000067.1:0-7215 GCA_046708645.1 Aestuariivirga sp. | reverse complement strand
ACCCGTCAGGTGACCGAGCTTGGCTTGGAGCTCCCCCGGTATCAGGCGGCACTCAAGGACAAGGTCAAGGTCATCAGTAATTTCACGGGCGGAAAGGGCGGCGCCATCGACCGTGCCAGCGATACCTTGCGCGATCTGCAACAGGAACTGGAGAACGGCAGCGCCGAGGTTCAGGCGCCGCCACGCCGAGGCGTGGAAGTGCTTGGCAGGGACAGCGTCGCGCCCATTCCGGTGGAAGTTCATCCGCCGCCGCCAACGGCATTCCAGCAAATCACCACGATCATCTCGGTGGCGTTGTCGCCCCTGGCCACGATGGGCATTATCGTCGTGTTCGTGGTCTTTCTGCTGCTCAAGCAGAAAGACGTGCGCGACCGGGCGATCCGGCTCCTGGGCACGCACGACCTGGAGAGAACCACCACAGCCCTCGACGATGCGGGAGGGCGGCTCAGTTCCTATTTCCTGACTCTCGTCTTCATGAATGCGGGCTTCGGGGCCGCCATCGGACTTGGGCTGTGGTTCATCGGAATCCCCAATCCGGTCCTGTGGGGCATTCTTGCCATGCTGTTGCGCTTCATGCCGATGGTGGGCGTGTTCATTGCGGCAGCCATCCCGGTAGTGCTGGCCGCGGCTGTCGATCCGGGCTGGCTGATGCTGGGCGCGGTCGTAGCGCTGTACCTCGTGCTTGAAGGCATCATGAATGTGGTGGTCGAGACGTGGCTGCAAACCACCTCAACTGGCCTGTCGGCGCTCGCCATCCTGCTGGCCGCGGCATTCTGGACGGTGCTGTGGGGGCCGATCGGCCTCCTGCTCGCCGTTCCACTGACCGCGGTACTCGTGGTGCTGGGACGCCATGTGGAGGGACTTAATTTTCTCCACGTCCTGCTGGGCGATACGCCGCCGCTCACACCGGCTGAAAGTTTCTACCAGCGCATGCTGGCGGACGATCCGCACGAGGCGGCCGAGCAGGCGGAAAAATTACTGAAAGAAACACCGCTCATCGACTATTACGACGACGTCGTGATGGAAGGCCTGCGGCTGGCGCAAACCGATGCCGATCTCAAGAAACTGGAACCGTCGCGTCTGCCCGACATCCGCGATGCCGCCGTCAGCATGATCGAGGCGCTGTCGGACCAGATGGCGGAGAGCAACGGGGAGACCGCCGCCGCCATCGCCGAAATTCCCGAGACTTGGCGCGAGGACGGCGCTGTCACCTGCGTTGCCGGCCAGTCAGCACTCGACGAGCTCGCGGCGATCATCCTCGTGCAGCTGCTACGGCACCGGGGCTTCAACCCGAAGCTGATGCGCATGGCGGATATATCGAGTGCCCAGATGGAGGGTGCTAAAATCAACGGCACCAAACTTGTGTGCGTGTCCATCTTCGACATCGAACGCCGTGGCGCCTATCTCAAATTCCTCGTTCGCCGCCTGCGGCGTATTTTCCCGGGTGTGAATCTGCTGGGTACGTTCTGGAAACACGATGCGGATAATGCCAGGCTGGCGGACATCGCCGGCAGCATACCCGATAGGGTGAAATCCCTGACGGAAGCCGTCGACTACTGCGTTGCTCAGGCGACGAAAGGGGCGGTGAAGCCCTTGGCCGAGACACAACTGGCCTCTTGACCTGAGACCCATCAAACCTGATATGGCTGGCGGATTTCCATTCAGCGGCGAGGACGAAGATGGCCAAGACGGCAAAGAAATCGGCGGCTTCCGACCAGCCAAAACCTTACGAATTCCAGGCTGAGGTCGCTCGGCTTCTGCACCTTATGGTGCATTCGGTCTACTCCGATCGCGACGTGTTCCTGCGCGAGCTGATTTCGAACGCCGCCGACGCACTCGACAAGCTGCGCTACGAAGCCATCGCCAAGCCGGAACTGCTTGAGAGCGACGCCACCCTCAAGATCGCCATTACCGCCGACAAGGCGGCGAAGACGCTGACTGTCGCGGACAACGGCATCGGCATGAACCGCGACGAGCTTGTTGAAAATCTGGGCACCATCGCCAAGTCGGGCACCCAGGCGTTCGTCGAAAGCGCCAAAAAAACCAAGGGCGACATTCACCTGATCGGCCAGTTCGGCATCGGCTTCTATTCCGGTTTTATCGTCGCCTCCAAGGTCGATGTGATCTCGAAACGGGCGGGAAGCGATGCTGCTCATGTCTGGTCATCGGAGGGCACGGGAAACTTTACGGTGTTTCCCATGGGCGCGGCGGAGAGGGGCACGGCAATCGTGCTCCATCTCAAGGACGATGCGCTGGAATTTCTCGAGGACTGGAAAATTGAAAGCGTGGTCCGAGCTTATTCCGATCACATCGCACACCCAATCATGCTGGCGATGACCACGGAAACGTCGCGCCAGATCAATACTGCTAACGCCATCTGGACCCGGCCCAAATCGGAGGTTACGGCAGAAAACCACAAGGAATTCTACGGCCACATCTCCGGCGACTATACGGACCCCGTACTCACGCTGCATTACCGCGCCGAGGGGCGCAACGAATACACGGTTCTCCTCTATGTGCCGGGCGAGCGGCCCTTCGATCTCTACGATCCCGAGCGCCGCGGCCGCCAGAAGCTCTATGTAAAGCGCGTCTATATCGGCGACGACGTGGAGTTGCTGCCGCCATACTTGCGTTTCGTGCGCGGCGTCATCGACAGCGAGGACATGCCGCTCAATATTTCGCGCGAGATGTTGCAGAACAATCCGCAGGTCGCGGCCATCCGCAAGGCTGTCACCAACAAGGTGCTTTCGGAACTGAAGAAATGCGCCGAGAACGATGCCGCCAAGTTTAAAAAGATATGGGACGTGTTTGCGCCGGTCATCAAGGAGGGCCTCTACGAGGATATGGAGCGCCGCGACCAGCTCTTCGAGATCGCCCGCTTTTGCACCACCAGGGCTCCATCGGTGACGCTCAAGGATTATATGGAGGGGCTCAAGGAGAACCAGACGGCGATCTACTATCTGACCGGAGAAGATGCCACCAAGGCCGCCGCCAGTCCGCAACTCGAAGGCTATAAAGCCCGCGATGTCGAAGTGCTGCTGCTCACCGACCCGGTCGATTCGTTCTGGGTGCGCACCGCCATCGGTTTTGACGGCAAACCCTTCAAATCGGTGACGCAAGGGGCGGCCGATCTCGACCTCATCAAGGTCAAGGACGAAGCAAAAGCCGAAACGGCAAGCGATGGGGCGACGCCGGTGCTGATTGCCGCAATGAAGCAGGCGCTGGGGGAGCGCGTGAAGGATGTGCGGGCATCAAAGCGCTTGACCGACAGCGCCGTGTGCCTTGTGGCCGACGGCGCCATGGACCGCACGCTGGAGAAGCTGCTGTCGCGCCAGAAGGATTCGGGCGTTTCCATCAGCGCGCCGATTCTCGAGATCAATGCGAGCCATCCCCTGATTATCAACCTGGCCAAGACCGCGAAGGATAAGGGTGCCACGGCAGTCGAAGAGGCAGCGCAACTGCTGCTCGATCAGGCCTTCATCCTGGAGGGTGAGCCGATCGCAGATCCCGCTGGTTTCGCCAAACGCATGGCTGGCGTGATGACGCGAGTCTTTGCGTGATCTGGAGGGCGTTTCTCATTTACTGATGCATGCCCTGATCGAAGAGTTTGGCGAAGGCGTCCATGGTGGTGTTGGCGCCGCAGATTACGACGCCGACGCGCTCATCTTTTTCCGGCCGGTAGGAGCTGGAGAGGAGGGCGGCGAAGGCCGCCGCGCCACCTGGTTCCGAAACAAGCTGTGCGGTTTTCCAGAGATGGCGCTGGGCGCCGCGTATCGCTTCGTCGCTCACCAGCACTACGCGATCGACATGGGTCTGGGCGATGGGGAGCATCATCGCTCCCGCAAAAGTCGAACCCAGCGAATCCGCCGCGATGCCGGAAGGCTTCACGGCCACGGGCCTGCCCGCGGCCAAGGCCGCATGCAGCGCATTGCACGTCTCAGGCTCGACGCCCACAACCTTCACGCTGGATTGATACCATGCGGCGATGCCGCCGATGAGGCCGCCGCCGCCGACGGCGACGAGTAGCGTATCGAGCCCGGGCGACTGATCTTCAAGCTCGCGAGCCAGCGTTCCCTGTCCTTGGAGGGTCGGCTCCGCGTCATAGGCATGGACGCCGAGAGCGCCCGTGGCCTCGACGTGGGCATCGCAGAGAGCGAGCGCCTCATTATAGTTGGCGCCCTCCTGCACAATCTCTGCCCCATATGAGGCGATGCGCGCGATCTTGGCTGGCGAGGCGATTTCGGGCACGAAGATTTTTGCCTTGTGGCCGAGCGCCCGCGCCGCATAGGCAACCGCCGCGCCGTGGTTGCCGCCGGACGCCGCCGCAACACCAGGGCCTGTGGGGTCGAGGCCGACCAGATTGTTGAAAGCGCCCCGGGCCTTGAAGCTCCCCGAGTGCTGAAACAGTTCGAGCTTGAGGGTGACCGGTTGAGCGATGCCTTCGATGCGTACATCCATGACGGGTGTGCGCCGGACATGGGGCGCGAGTCGTTGCGCCGCCTTTGAAATGCTGTCGCGGTCGATGCTCATTGTTCACGATCCCTATGCAGGGCCGCAGCAATCTCAAGTATGGGGGATTCCATACTGAGTTCGATGGCCCGTTCGAGGACCGTCATGGAGCGGCGCAATGCATCCTCCGGCCCATATTCCAGCCGTTCCGCCAGATATAGCCCCGCCAAAAAATCGCCGGTGCCGTGTGGCAGGCTCTTTCTCAAGGCCGTGACTTGCTCGAAGTGATCGCGGCCAGCAACGACCAGCGTTGCGAGTCTGCCTGCGCCCCCAGGGAGGGATGTCGCCAATACTTCACCAATGCCCAGAGACCGTGCCGCGATAACGGCTTTTTCGACATTCATGATGTTGCGGCCTGCCAGCCACGAGAGTTCAAAACGATTGGGCGTTATACAAGTTGCGAGCGGCAGAAGTTCATCGCGGATCGCTTCCGCCACGGGCAGAGGAACATAGAGGGCATCACCATCGCCGATAATCGGATCGACGAGAACGTAAAGCGATGGATTCCTATTCCGCATCCGCCGGATCGTCCGGGCTACACAATGGATTTGGTCGTTGGCGGCGAAGTAGCCGGTCATCACCGCGGCACAGCCCGACAGGATGCCACGGTCGTCAAGAGCTCCGAGGATCGCCGCAAGATCGGGGGCGGGCGTGCGCCACGATACGGGCTTCCCGTGGCCGGGATGATTGGACAGGAATATGGTGGGAATGGCCAAAACTTCGTGGCCCCGGGCTTGCATCGCCGGGACGGCGGCTGAGTTGCCGACATTGCCATAGGCCACCTGGGAGGAAATGCTGAGAACCGTCAAAGCCATGTTTCCGCACAATGCCCAAGCCGCCGATTGCTCACAAGAGCTGTGCAAAACCGCCCTTCACATGGTGCACTGCAAAAGCTAGGTTTGGGCCCAGAGAGGGATTCAATGACGATCCGCCCACGCCGCAGCGTTCTGTACATGCCGGGCGCCAATGAACGCGCTTTGGAGAAGGCCAGGACCATTGCGGCCGATGCGCTTATTCTCGATCTTGAGGATTCGGTCGCCCCCGATGCCAAGGCGGACGCGCGTGCCAAGGTCGCGGCCGCGGTGGCTTCCCGCGGCTATGGCAAGCGGGAGCTTATTATCCGCATCAACGGGCTCGACACACCGTGGGGTGTGGAAGATCTCAAGATGGCGGCGGCCGCCTCGCCCGATGCGGTGCTGGTTCCCAAGGTGGCGCGGCCCGGCGATATTGTGAATGCTTCGCGCATCCACGGCGCAATGGGTGGGGCAGATACAACCCGTATGTGGGCGATGATGGAAACGCCGATGGCGATTTTCAACGTGCGGGAGATCGCCTCGGTGCATCAGGTGGCGAGACTTTCCTGTCTTGTCCTCGGCACCAACGATCTGCAGAAGGAATCGCGCGCGCTCGCCACGGGCGGCCGCTTCGCCATCCTGCCGTGGCTGTCGATGACATTGCTGGCGGCGCGGGCCTACGGCCTCGATGTGATCGACGGCGTCTACAACGATTTCCGGGACGAGGCGGGCTTCCGCGCCGAATGCGAGCAAGGCCGCACGCTGGGCATGGACGGCAAGACGTTGATCCATCCGGCCCAGGTTGCGGTGTGCAATGAACTGTTCTCGCCGGCACCTGAAGAAGTGGCATGGTCGCGGAAGGTGATCGGCACCTTCGCATTGCCGGAGAATAGCGCAAAAGGCGTTATCACGGTGGAGGGCCGCATGGTGGAACGGCTTCATCTCGCCATGGCGGAACGTGTCGTCTCGATTGCCGAGGCGATTGCGCAATGAGCAAAACCAATCCCGGCAATTTTTTCGAGGACTTTACTGTCGGGCAAGTCATCCGCCACGCCACGCCGCGCACTGTCTGGCGGGCGGACATGTCGCTTTATATTGCGCTCTATGGATCGCGCTTCGTGGTGCCGAGCGCCAAGAGCTTTGCCCGCGCCATAGGCTACCAGCAGGCGCCCATCGACGATCTTCTGGTGTTCCATGTGGTTTTCGGGAAGACGGTGGCGGATATTTCACTCAACGCGGTGGCCAATCTCGGTTACGCCGATTGCCGCTTCCTCAAGGCGGTCTATACCGGCGACACGCTCAACACCGTCTCGGAAGTGATCGGCCTCAAGGAAAATTCCAACGGCAAGACGGGCACGGTCTATGTGCGCTCGACCGGCTATAACCAGCGGGAGGAAGCGGTTCTCTCCTTCGTGCGCTGGGTCATGGTGCGAAAGAAGGATGAGACAGCGCCGCCTCCGGTCCCGGTGGTCCCCGATTTACCGGAGATGGTTGACCCCGCTTCGCTGGGCAAGGCCTGCCCGCCCATCGATCTCAACGGCTGGGACGACGATCTCGCCGGCTCGCCCCACCACTTCGACAGTTATGAGTCGGGCGAAAAGATCGATCATGTGGATGGCATGACGGTGGAAGAAGCCGAACACCAGATGGCCACGCGCCTTTACCAGAATACGGCAAAGGTGCATTTCAACCAGTTTTCAGAAGCTAAGGGCCGTTTCGGCCGGAGGCTCGTCTATGGCGGGCATGCGATCTCGCTGGCGCGGGCGCTCTCGTTCAACGGCCTCGGCAATGCCTTCCATATCGCCGCCATCAATGGCGGGCGGCACGTGGCGCCGCTGTTTGCCGGGGCTACGGTGTTCGCCTGGTCGGAAATCGTGGCGAAAGCGGAGCTGCCGGGCCGCAGCGACGTGGG
>JBKKDI010000066.1:0-11164 GCA_046708645.1 Aestuariivirga sp. | reverse complement strand
GGCACGGTGACCCGCGGGTTTACCGCCGGTGAATCCAGCAAAGACGTCACCCGTTCCGTCGATCCCGCAAGCCTCGGCGTTCCCGAGCAAGGCCCCTCGTCAATCACGCGCGGCGGCGATCGCCGGGGCACGCTCAGGGCGGAAAATGTCCAGGGTGAAGGCGGTCTTGCGGGTTTCTATGCGGTCGAATCCTACGATCTGGCGATTGAGCGGCCGTTCCCCGGATACAACCTGCCGATGGTGGGCGAGGGCAAAACCCAGCGCATGGGCATTTTCACATATCATCTGCACCGCGCGCTAACCGCCAACACAGCGTCCACCTACCGCGACCTTGCCCAGCAGATCGTGGCCGACATGACGGCCGACCGCACCGGCGGCAAGGTGCCGCCGCCCGTTTTCGATGGCGACCTCGATGCCGATGTGCCCGGCAGTGATGGGGCGCGCTTGCCGAACTCCGTGGCGGGCATCGTTGCCGATGGCAAGATCAGCTTCCCCGCCGGATCGCTCCATGGCTTCGATGTGGGAGCGAGGCTTGCCCTCTACGCGCCCGGCAAGCTGGACAAAGCCATAGCCCATGCCGACATAAGCGAGGCCACCGCCGTTAGCAGCACGGCTGGCGCCATCGATTGGGAACAAGGTGCCGGCCAGCCGCGCACGGTTTTGGCCCGTGTCGAGGAATCCGCCATCAATTTCCGCTTCGTGGTGTCGCCCCCGCCCGCAACCGATTTTACCAGCGATGCCGAAAAAACGATGGTGATGTCGATTGTGAACTCCGTGTTCAAAGATGACGCCGCCACGCCCGGCGTCGAACTGGGCGAACCAGCCAACCCCGATGCCGACGTGATGCTCCGTATAACGAACAATCGCCTGTGGGTCGTTCGTTCGGACAGGCCATGGGTTACCGACGCTGATGCCTACGACGAAGCTCCTAGCCTCGCGCTGGACGATGATCCGGAGCAATTCAGCGCCGATCTCACGAATGCTGTCTGGAGTCTGGCGCGTGCCGCAAAATTGCTTCGGGTCACGTCGGCACTTGAGGAGGGTGCGGAAGCCGGCGATGGCCTGACCATGACCGCCACCATCTCGAAGATTCCCAATCAGGACGCCAAGGGCGCCTGTGTTGGCAATGAAGCGCCAGTGAATGCCCAGTCTTCGCCACTCGAATCGCTACTCCCCGTAGCCGCCGGCAACTGTAGCTTCGTCGCCATTCAGGTGAAAAACGATAGCGATCTCGATTATTATGTTTCGGGCTTCTACGTCGACTCCCTCGGCGGCATCGCGGCCATTCCCGCCAGCGCCGCCAAGCGCGGTTGCGTCAGAAACCTGCCCGCCGGCAGCACCAAGACGCTCGATTTCCGCTTCTGGATCGACACCTGGAACGAGAAAGCCGGCAAGCCATCTTCCACGGGAGCTGAGAATTTCGTTGTCTTGGCGATCCCCAAGGGCGATGCCCGCGAGCCACCGAAACTATGCGCCCTCACCCAGCCGACACTCGCCACCATGCAACAGACGCGCGATGTGGATTTCGCCGGGACCCGCGGCAGCAATAACAAGCTCGCAACTTTGATTGGCAGCGTCGAAGGCACCTCCACCCGTGGCGTCAGCGCCGCCCCGGATGGCGACGAACCGAAAATGACCGGACGCCTGTTTGTGTTTGATGTGAAGCCTTAATACTCGACCTCTTTTTCTCTCCATGGCAGGGTCTGACCCTGCCATCCAGTTTGCATCGCCCGCTCGGAGGCCGGTGAAGGAGAGAGAGAGAGCGGAGTTACACAGCGGAATCCTACTCAGGCTTCCAGCCCCTGACCATGCGGGCCAGCAAGGCGGCAGCGGCTTGATCCTTTTCCGCCCGGGCATGCAAGATCTGCGCGGCTTCGACAGCCCATGCGCCCTTGTCGAGAGAAGCAAGCCAGGCGGCCGTCACCAGCGTATTTGCGGAGGGTCCGGGAAAAGCCACTTCGAGGTTGCCGGGCAATTCCGGCGTAGCGTCACGGAGACGAAATTGCACCGTGGCGGTCTGCCGGGTCGAATCGCGAATGGTGATCGCAAGGCGTTCACCGGCCTCCGCGGGCACCGGCACTTCTATTTCGCGCGCATCCGTGGCAGGAAGCGGTATTTCCGCTGCCCCGAATTTCGCCGTCACCCTGAACGGTCCCGTGCCGCCCTGCCAGGCAAGCCACAATTTTCGCTCCGCCTTCGCAATAAGATTGGTACCATGCACCGCAAGCGGCACCGTCAGGCTGTCGCCCTTGGACACCATGTTCTCGGGAACCGCGTCTTCCTCTCCGGAGAGTATGCCGGCGATGGCGGTAAGCACGCTCCATGCATCGTCGCCCGTCGGGATTTCACCGCTCACGTTGTAACGCAACAGAGTGTTGCCGATATTCACTGTCTCACCACCGCCAAGTTCGAGGCGGACAAGGCTGGCGGGATCCCGCACAAAAACAACATCGCCGCTATAGACCGGCATCATCAATTTCGGCGGTAATTCCGTGCCTTCGCGCACCACCGCGGTCTTGGCGGTTGCGTCCTCGCCGCTCAACGAGACCGCGACGACATAGCCCGCTGGCGTCTGCTCCGCCCTTGCCACGGAGGCTGATAGAAGGCCGAGGAGCGACAAAACAACCAGGAACCACTGTTTCAAGGGAACTCCGGCTAGGATTTCAAGATGGCGCGCCATCCCTGCTTGGGCACGTTCATGGCAATGAAGATAGCGGAATCGATGAGCTTAAATAGGGCAAAACCGGGCACCGCCACAGCAATGACATCGATACCCGAAGCAAACCCGAACAGACGCGAAATCGCAAACAGGGCCGCCAGGGCGACAAAGCCCAGAATAATAATGGCCACCGCTCCGTTGAAGGTGCGCGCGATGAAAGCAAGCGCCAGGAAAAGCAGCATGGCGAGAACGTTCCTGATGAATGGCGAGGCCGGTTTCGTTTCGACGATATTGCGCGCCTGCACAACGCTGTTGGCGAGCACAAGCGCTCCCGGCATGCTGCCAAAGGGCGTCTCGTAAATGTCCCGATTGCCGGTGTAACTCGCCCCCACGATAACGGCTCGGGCTTCGAACGGATCGCGGTCAATCTCGCCCGTAGTTTGGGCAACGCCGTTTACATGGTTCACCAACAGACCGGCGCTGATGCGGCGAAGCGCCACCGTATCGCGGCCATCCCCCCGGATGCGGAACAGGGCCGGTGTGTCCATGGTATCGGCAAAAACGTAGGGAAGTTGCGCGATCCCGTTCTGCACCGGCGGCCAGGCGAGCTCACGCACCGTCTGCTGCCCACACTCGGCGGCAACCCGGCTCTTAAGGAAAAGGGCGAGATCGTCCTTGCGATTCTGGCCCTTTACCGGGAGCGCGGCCGTCACCAGTGCGGCGGAAGGATAGGCCGTGCCGGCCGCACCGTTACAAACCGTCTGCCACAGCTTGATCCGGCGCACGGCTCTGTCCTTGCCTATGTCATTGAGGGTGGTGACCCAGTGGATGTTGGATTTGCCCGCAGCGTCCCCATCATAGGCCGTTGGTGTGGCGGACGCCGCCCGCACCGGACTTTGTCCCTCCGCCGTACCACGGAGGAACCCGATATTGCGCACCAGCATGAGGTCCGGAGCTCCGGCAGGATACTCCCGCACCACAGCCGCAAGACTGGCATCGGCCGCCTGTGTCAAATCGAAATCGACCAGAATGGACGCCGCTCCGCTGCCGGCCGCCAGCTTCACCAGGGCAGCAAGAGCCGCATGGGGCGTCACATCGGTGGTGCCCCAGGCACCGCGCGTTTTATCGTCGACATCGAGGAACGTGACAGGCATAGCACCTTCCGGAACGCCCGACATGGTCAGCGATAGAGCCGCCAGATGATCGGCATCGCCAAAATTGCCGTGGGAATCGACAACGCGCTGGCCAATCCCGGTCAGCATTGCGAGCGCCACGACGGCGATAATGATGGCCGTCTCGATACGGCGGCGCGCCGTATCTCCCTCGCCAATGATGTGCCGGGTAAATTTGCGCATGGCCGCGCTAAACTAGCCAGTTCCCGCGCAAACAAAAAGCCCCGGCGGAACCGGGGCTTTTTTCACGGACGTGAAAAACGCCCTATGGTTCGTCAGTTTCGTCTGCGGCAACGCCCTTGGCTCCAAAGTAAGCCTCCGGGAAGTTGAGGCTGACCGATTTGGTCGTGCCTCCCGCCTTGGCCTTGTCCCAGATCGCCATGAACTGGGCCTTGCTCTGCTCGAAGTTCTTGATGCGGGCGCTGGCTTCGGCTGGATACATGTAATTGATCGTCACCCGGTCCGTCTCCGAAATGCCATCGTTGGATTTCGGGATGAAGCAGCTGCTCTTGTCGCCATTCAGATAATATTCGGCCGGGAAAGAGTACAGCATCACCGACTTCGCATCGAAATCCGTCAGCATCAGATCTTCGCCCGCGAAGGGCGCCAGGTTGAACTTGATTGTCTCATCGTCCCAGTTATTCGGCGCGCCCTTGAGATAGTTCGTGATGAACTCCCAGTTGAACTCGTTGCCGCAGGTGGCGGCGGGGCTTTGATGCTCATGCAAAAAGCCCATGGCATGGCCGAACTCGTGCAGGATGACACCCTGTATTTCAGGATTATCAAGGGCGGCGGGATTCTTGTCCATGCCATCAAGATTCATCGAGGGCTCTTCCTGCGCCGTGTATACGACGCTGTTCTGGCCAAGCTGCGACCAGTATCCGGGCTTGTCGTACGAAACGCGGATCTGCGATTCGCGGGCACCTGCTTTGCACATGCGCGGCTTGGACATGTTGCCGAAATCGAGTTTCAATCCCATGCCCGGATCGTCCGCCCACCTGTTGGCGACTTCCGCGACCTTGGCGTTCGCCTCGTCATTACCGCCCATGAAACAGACACGCAGTTTCGCATAGGTCGGGGGCCACTGGACCAGCCTACTGTAGATGCCCTTCGCCTCATCGGAATTGTCCATCTTGTCGAGCGTTTTCATGGCCTCGACCATGCGCTTCGTATAGGCCACAGGAAGGCCGCCCTTGCCCGATGGATCGTGGGCGGAAGCCCCCCCGATCATTGCCGAAAAGGCAACACCTGTCAGCAATATCGTGATCTTTGACGCCGTCATGTTCTCGTCCTCCTGGGAATCCCGCGCTCGCGTTAGCCGCCAAACGGTATCACATCGGCAGCCATCGGCAACACCTAGCTGCACGGAGACTGCGTTGAAAATTCGGAGGGAAAGCGGCGGTATTGTGCACGGAGGAAATCATGTAAATTTGCCTTGGCGCACGGCCTAAATCGGCGCAATTTAGCGCTTGGATGGATAAGCCCTCGATCGCGTTCTGCTTGCCCGCCACGCTACATTGGTTCAGCACCGTGGTGCTCGATATGTATCTGGCAGGCGACATGCCCACGTCCGAATTTCGCCGCTGGTTCCACATGCCGAACTCGGCATATCTTCCGATCAGCGATTGCATCGCACAGATGGTCGATCCATCCTATGTGCCCGACGTCAAACTGCCGGCAAGCATCACCCTGAAGACCCCCAACTCCATTTGACGGATGGTCCCGCCTGAGGCATTCCTAGGCCCATGGATATCAAGCAAGACGTTATCGCCGCCATCGGCAATACTCCCCTCATCAAACTGAAGAAAGCCTCGGAACTCACGGGCTGCACCATTCTGGGCAAAGCCGAGTTCATGAATCCGGGCCAATCGGTGAAAGACCGCGCCGCCCTCTTCATCATCAAGGATGCCATCATGCGGGGCCAGCTGAAGCCCGGCGGCACGATCGTGGAGGGCACCGCCGGCAATACCGGCATCGGCATCAGCGTGGTGGCCAATGCGATGGGATTCAGAACCATCATCGTCATTCCTGTAACCCAGAGCCAGGAGAAAAAAGACGCCCTCCGTCAGCTTGGCGCCGAGTTGGTGGAGGTTCCCGCCGTGCCTTACAAGAATCCCAACAACTACGTGAAGTATTCGGGCCGCCTCGCCAAAGCCATGGGTGCCGTGTGGGCCAACCAGTTCGACAACGTGGCCAACCGCCAGGCCCATATCGAGACTACGGCGCCGGAAATCTGGGCACAAACCGATGGCAAGGTCGATGCCTTCGTCGCCGCCGTGGGTTCGGGCGGGACGCTTGCCGGTGTCGGCATGGCGCTCAAGGCGAAGAACAAGAACATCAAGATCGCGCTGGCCGATCCCATGGGCGCCGCCCTTTACAACTATTACAAAACGGGTGTGCTGAAGGCCGAAGGCTCTTCCATCACGGAAGGCATTGGCCAGGGCCGCATCACCGCTAATCTTGAAGGCGCAATCGTCGATGAGGCTTTCCAAATTCCCGACAGTGAAGCCATTCCCATCGCCTTCGATCTCTTGAAGTACGAGGGCCTGTGCATGGGGGCTTCAACCGGTGTGAACGTAGCTGGAGCCATACGGATGGCGAAGCAGATGGGGCCCGGCCACACCATTGTCACCGTTCTCTGCGATTATGGCACGCGCTATGCGTCCAAGCTGTTCAACCCCGCCTTCTTGCGCGAGAAAAACTTGCCGGTCCCCGAGTGGCTCGAAGCCACGCCCGATGTGCCGAAAGTCTTTGAAGAGGTTGCCATTTGACGGCCCTGCTGTTTCGCGATGACGCTTACGCACAATCCTGCGAGGCAACTGTCACCGGCATCAACGAGCGCGGCGGCATTCTGCTCGACCGCACTGTGTTCTACGCAACCGCCGGTGGCCAGCCCGGCGACAAAGGCACGCTATCTCACGAAGGACAGTCCATCCCAATAGCCACCACGGTTTACGACGAAACCAAAAATGTGGTTCATGTTCCGGCAACGCCGGTGGCCCTTCCACCGACCGGCACACCTGTAACAGTCGCGCTGGATTGGACCACCCGCTATCGCAACATGCGCGCCCACACACTGATGCATTTGCTGTGCGCTTCGGTGCCTCACCCCGTTACCGGCGGGGCCGTTTCGGAGGATGGGGGGCGGATCGACTTCGATATTCCCGAAGGCCAGATTCCAGATAGGCAGGCCCTTGGCAAACGCATCAACGGCTTGATCCGCGAAGACCATCCCGTATCTTTCCGCTGGATCACCGATGCGGAGATGGCGGACAACCAACACCTGATCCGTACCATGACGGTGAAGCCTCCCGCGGGCACGGGCAAGGTTCGCCTTGTGATGATCGGCCCTGAAGGACGGGTGGATATGCAGCCGTGCGGAGGGACGCACGTGCGCTCCACCGCAGAAATCGGACCCATCGCGGTCGCCAAGATCGAAAGTAAAGGCAGGATCAACCGCCGCATCCGGCTGGTGTTCGCATGAGTAACGATATCGTCTCGACTGAATGGCTTGCCCAGCATTTGGGCTCGCCCGATATCGCGATCCTCGATGCGTCCTGGCATCTTCCCGCGAGCGGACGTGAAGCCAAAAAGGAATTCAACGAGGGACACATACCCGGCGCCCAGTTTTTCGACATCGATGAAATTTCCGATACGGCGAGCACCCTGCCCCACATGCTTCCGAGCCCCGAAAAATTTTCATCCCGCATGCGCAAGATGGGAATAGGCGACGGCAAGCGCGTCATCGTCTATGACGCGGCGGGCCTGTTTTCGGCGGCTCGCGTCTGGTGGATGTTCAAGGTTTTTGGCCACGACGACGTGGCTGTGCTCGATGGTGGCCTGCCGAAATGGAAGGCGGAAAATCGCGGCCTCGCCGAAGGTCCGGCGGCGAAGCCGCAGGAGCGCCATTTCACCGCGCGCTACCAGTCCATGTTGGTGCGCGATATGGCGGATATGCGCGGCGGCACGGCCCAAATCGCCGATGCCCGGTTGCCCGGCCGTTTTCGTGGTGAGGAACCCGAACCTCGCCCTGGCGTGCGCGCCGGTCACATCCCAGGCGCCCGCAATGTCCACTACGGAACTCTATTGCGACTGGACGGGACACTGAAATCAGCGGCGGAGATCGCAGCGGTTTTCGAGAGCGCTGGTATCGATACCTCAAAACCCGTTGTCACCAGTTGCGGATCCGGTGTCACCGCCGCCGTCCTCAGCCTCGGCCTTGCGCTCGCAGGCGCCCGCGACCATGCGCTCTATGACGGCTCCTGGGCCGAATGGGGTGCCGCCCCCGATACCCCCGTCGCCACAGGCCCTTGAGCCGGTGCAACAGATTCAAACCACTGTCACCTTTCTGGAAATGCGGACCGAGCCCCGGCTGCATGTTCCGACCCCCGCCAATATGAAATTGATGCTGATGCGGGCGGAGAAACCGAGCATCGGTTTTTATCGCTTTCTCTACGACGCCGTTGGCCGCGGCTATCACTGGATTGACCGCAAGCAGCTCGACGATGCCGCCCTTGCGGCCATCATCGCGGATACCCGCGTTGAAATCTGGGTACTTTACACGGCAGGTCAGCCCGCCGGATTTTTCGAGGTGAACGCCATCGAAACGCCCGTGGTCGAGCTCGGGTATTTCGGCCTCATGCCCGAATTCCACGGGCGCGGCCTCGGCAAATGGTTTCTCGCTGAAGCAATCCGCGCCTGCTGGGCCCATAAGCCCGAAAGGGTCATCGTTGAAACCTGCACCCTCGACGGCCCCGCAGCGTTGCCGCTTTACCAGAAGCTCGGCTTTGTACCCTATGACCGCAAGGAGAAGACGGTCGAGATCAGCGATTGATTGCCGCACCGCGCAGCCATCCGGCGAACTGATCTTCCTTTATCTCACCCGCCGCGAGGCTATAGACCATCGTCACGATCATCGCTTCCTTGAGTTCGAGTTCGATTCCGTTGAGCCCGAGAAAAACCACGGCGCTAAGGACGCCTGTCCGTTTGTTGCCATCGATGAACGGATGATTCTTGACAATGCCGGTGCAGTACGCCGCCGCCAGCCGGAAGCGATCGGCGTCCGGCTCATAGGCATGGATATTTTCAGCTCGCGCCATGGCGCTCAGAAGTAATCCTTCGTCGCGTATTCCGTCGGCGCCACCAAAGCGCGCAAGCGATTCCCGATGGAAGGCCTCCACCATGTCTTTCGTCAGCCAGATCATGGATTGGCTATTCCGCGAGCTTCTTCATCGCGTTGGGATATTTGCGCATGAATTCGCGCGCGGTTTCGACCGCACTGTCAAAATCGGCATCGTATGGCGTCAATTCAAAACCCCTGGGAGTGCGAATGGCATACACCTTGTCTCCCTCGCCCAGACCGAGGTCTTTGGCAATGTCTGAGATGGTCAGGCTGAGCGAGTTTCCGACTTTGCGTATGGTGAGCGGCTTATTCATGTGTATCTGTTTGTATAATTATACAAACAGAGTAACCAAGTCAAGCTCCTACCTGATCGGCGGCGCATAGAGTAGGCCGCCTGCATTCCACTGGGCATTGATGCCGCGTTCGATAGTCAGCACCGAACCCTTGCCGAGATTACGCTCGAAGATTTCCCCGTAATTGCCGCTGGCCTGGATGGCGCGGGCGGCCCAGTTCGCGTCGAGGCCGAGACCTTCGCCGAAAGCTCCCTCGAGTCCGAGAATGCGGCGGACGCCCGGATTCTTGCTTTGGGCCTTAAGGCCGTCGACAGTCGCGGCCTTGATCTCGCTCTCCTCGGCGTTGATCAGTGCAAAGAGGGTCCAGCGCACGATGTTGAACCATTGCTCGTCGCCCTGGCGCACGGCGGGACCGAGGGGTTCCTTTGAAATCACATCCGGCAGAACGATGCTGCCGTCCGGATTGGCGAGCTTCAGCCGGATCGCATAGAGCTGCGAAAGATCGGCGGTGTAAGTATCGCATTTGCTCTCATTGAAGGCTTTCACCAGATCGTCGATGTTGTCGAAGGTGATCGGCACAAAGTTCATTTCTTTCTCGCGAAAGAAATCTTCCACGTTGGCCTGTGTCGTCGTGCCTGACAGAAAGCAAATCGCAGCGCCAGTCAGGTTCAGCGCCGTGTTAACGCCGAGCAGCTTCTTGACAATGAAGCCCTGACCATCGTGATAGGATACGCCCACGAAACGGATGCCCGTGTTGGTTTCGCGCTCCATGGTCCATGTCGTGTTGCGGGCAAGAAGGTCTATGGCGCCCGACTTGAGCTTGTCGAAACGCTCCTGGGCATTCACCGGCACGAATTCGACCTTCGCTGCATCGCCCAGGACTGCGGCCGCCACAGCCTTGCAGAAATCCACATCGAAACCTGTCCAGCTTCCATCGGCCGCCTTCGCGGCGAATCCCTGCAGACCCGGATTGACCCCGCACAGAAGCTTGCCGCGCGCCTTCACGTCGTCCAGCGTTGCGGCCTCTGCACCGAAACCGGCGCACATCAACGCCAGTACGAAGAACAGCAGTTGCTTCATCAATGCAGAATCTGGCTGAGGAACAGTTTGGTCCGCTCACTCTTCGGGTTCGAGAAGAATTCCTCCGGCGCGTTCTGCTCGACGATTTGGCCCATGTCCATGAAGATCACCCGGTTGGCGACCTGCCGCGCGAAACCCATTTCGTGGGTCACGCACAGCATGGTCATGCCCGACTGGGCCAGATCGACCATCACTTCCAGAACTTCCTTGATCATTTCCGGATCAAGCGCCGAGGTGGGTTCGTCGAACAGCATGATCTTGGGATTCATGCACAGGGAGCGGGCGATCGCCACGCGCTGCTGCTGGCCGCCGGAAAGCTGTCCCGGATATTTCAGCGCCTGTTCGGGAATCTTGACGCGCGTGAGGTATTTCATCGCCGCCGCCTCAGCATCCTTCTTCGGCATCTTGCGCACCCAGATCGGCGCCAATGTCAGGTTCTCCAGCACCGTGAGATGCGGGAACAGGTTGAAATGCTGAAACACCATGCCGACTTCGCGCCGCACCTCGTCGATCTTCTTAAGGTCGTTGGTGAGCGGAATGCCATCAACGATGATCTCGCCCTTCTGATGTTCCTCAAGCCGATTGATGCAGCGGATGAGTGTCGACTTGCCGGAACCCGAGGGTCCGCAGATAACGATGCGCTCGCCCTTGTAGACGGTAAGATTGATATCGCGCAGCACGTGGAACTGGCCGAACCACTTGTTCATGCCGGTGATCTGGATGGCGGGCTCCTCGCTTAACTGCGACGCCTTTGCTTTTGCGGGTGCGGCCATGGTGGTGTTATCTCCTGTGTCCGGTTTCAAGCCTGCGTTCCATGAAGATCGAATAGCGCGACATG
>JBKKDI010000065.1:0-11630 GCA_046708645.1 Aestuariivirga sp. | reverse complement strand
ACTCAACCTCGAAATCGATGTGGTGAATGGATGAATGTGGATGCAACAAAACTGATTTCCGAATTTTTCGGCACCGCTGTTTTGGTATTTCTGGGCTGCGGCTCCGTCGCGATTGGCGGGTTTGGCGTGGTATTGCCGATGGGAGCGCTTCCTATCGCGTTGGCATTCGGGCTGACGGTGACCGGCCTGGCTTATGCGATTGGCCCCGTCTCTGGGTGCCACATCAATCCGGCGGCGACCTTGGGCCTTTACCTCGCGGGCCGTTTTCCGGCCGCATCGGTTCTGCCTTACATCTCCGCTCAATTGCTCGGCGGTATCTGCGGCGCGGGGTTCCTGTTGCTCGTTCTTGCCGGCAAACTGCAAGGCTACGATGCGGTGGCCGCGGGCCTTGGGCAGAATGGTTGGGGCGAAAACTATTTGGGCGGGTATAATTGGTTTGCGGCGTTTATCATGGAAGCCGTTGCGACATTCATATTCATGGCCGTCATTCTCGGGGCGACATCGAAGAATGCCAATGCCCTCATGGCTCCGGTCGCAATCGGATCGACATTGACCGTCATCATCTCCGTCCTACTCAACGTAACGGGCGTTTCGCTCAACCCGGCGCGAAGCTTAGGCCCAGCCGTCTTTGTTGGCGGCACAGCACTCGGTCAACTGTGGTTGTTCCTTGTGGCACCATTGCTAGGCGCCGCCATCGCCGGCTTATCGTTTAAGTATTTGGATCTGCGCGAAAGCTCTTAGAATTTTCTGTGGGCGTAATCTGCCTGACCGAGAGGGCGACAACATTCATGCCTGTATTTCTCAACCGAATGGGATGGCGCTCCCTGCGGGAATCGAACCCGCCTTTGCAACGTGAGAGGCTGCCGTCCTGACCGATAGACGAAGGGAGCCAGCGCCGATGGCCCTCCTATATCGGCGGCCTTGCAGGAGCGCAAGCGAACTACTCTGGCGTGATGGAGATCCGCGATATCACCGCGTTCTTGCGGATATCGATAACGATGATCTCCTTTCCGGTGTTCAGCGCCAAGCGGTCGCCGGCGAGCTCCATGGCCTGTATCTGGGTTCCCGTTGCAAGGCCTAGATTGAGCAATTGGGTCACCGGCGGCGGTGTTTCGGCCCGGTGTGTGATCTTCCAGATGATGCCGCCGATCAGCCCCACAAGCATCAGGACGAGCAGGCCCCCCATGATATATACGGCTGCCTCAAGAAATTTGAGGCCGGGCTGGCGAATTATCTCGGATTCAGCCTCGCCCCGCGGGAGTTCTGCCTTGCCTGCCATCTCGTCTTCCTTTCAATTGCTTGCAACCGAAGCCCGCGTCAGTGCGCGCCTAGATCGTTTCTTGGCGGAGGCCTTCCCGGCAATCAGCCGTTCCCGGTTCCAGAGCCTTATTGCGGAAGGCCAAGTAACTGTCGAGGGAACTATCGTGACCAGCGGAAGCCACAGGTTGAAGGGTGGCGAGGCGATCGAAATCCGTATTCCACCCGCCGCTCCAGCTTCCCCCGCAGCCGAGAACATTCCCCTCAACATCATTTATGAAGACAGTGATCTGATCGTCATCGACAAACCCCCCGGGTTGGTCGTGCATCCCGGTGCCGGCCATCAAACCGGCACACTGGTCAATGCCCTCATCGCCCATGGTGGTGCCAGCCTATCGGGCATCGGCGGCGTGCGGCGGCCGGGCATCGTTCACCGGCTGGACAAGGACACAAGCGGCCTTCTGGTCGTGGCCAAGAACGATTTGGCCCATCGCGGATTGTCGGAGCAGTTTGCCGCCCACGGCCGTGACGGGCGGCTGCAACGGGCCTATCTGGCCGTGGTCTGGGGATCGCCAGAGCGCAGCCGGGGTACCGTTTCCGCTAGTCTCGGTCGCAGCAGTGCCAATCGGCAGAAAATGGCGGTTACCCGCTCCGCCATGGCCCGGGTGGCAATCACCCGCTATGAAGTCCTGCAGCGCTTTGGTGCCCCGCCGTTGGCAAGCCTGTTGCGTTGTGACCTAGAAACCGGCCGGACCCATCAGATTCGCGTCCACATGGCCCACATCGGCCACCCCCTGGCGGGGGACCAAACTTACGGCACCGGCTTCAAGGCGTCCCGCAACAAGCTTCCCGAAGCTGCAAGAGAGGCACTTAAAGCCTTGAACCGGCAAGCATTACACGCCGCGATCCTGGGTTTCGAGCATCCCTGCACCGGTAAAGCCCTGCGCTTTGAAAGCGATCCCCCCCTGGAACTTGCAAGGTTCATCGAAGCTTTAGCTAGGGTGTAACGGTGAAGTGATAATATGTAACTTGTTTGGTGTCTTATTTTATCATATTCTCTGGCTATATGAGCGGGCATCGACAGGAAAGGTTTGAACATGGCTCAGAAAACATCGCTTCCAGCCCTTGCTTCGGGTGAAGGCGGACTGAACCGTTATCTGCAGGAGATCCGGCATTTTCCGATGTTGCAACCGGAAGAGGAATTCATGCTGGCCAAGCGCTGGAAAGAGCATGGCGATACCGCCGCCGCCCACAAGCTCATCACCAGCCATCTTCGCCTGGTGGCCAAGATCGCCATGGGCTATCGCGGCTATGGTTTGCCTGTCGGCGAAGTCATCTCCGAAGGCAACGTCGGCCTGATGCAGGCCGTCAAGAAATTCGAGCCCGACAAGGGTTTCAGGCTTGCAACCTATGCCATGTGGTGGATCAAGGCCTCGATCCAGGAATTCGTGCTGCGCTCCTGGTCTCTCGTCAAGATGGGAACGACCGCCAATCAGAAGAAACTGTTCTTCAACCTGCGCAAGGTGAAGGGCCAGATTCAAGCGCTCGAAGAAGGCGATCTCAAGCCGGACCAAGTAGAGTTCATTGCCAAACGCCTCGGTGTTACCGAGGAAGATGTGGTTTCCATGAACCGCAGGCTCGCTGGCGACAGCTCGCTCAATTCGCAAATCCGCGCCGACAGCGATGGCGAATGGCAGGATTGGCTGGTTGATGACACCAGCAGCCAGGAAGATGTGCTGGTTGAAAGCCAAGAGGCTAGCCTTCGCCGTGGCCTTCTGACCGAAGCCCTCGGCAAGCTCACCGACCGCGAGCGCCGCGTTTTCGAAGCGCGAAGGCTGCAAGACGACTCTGCCACGCTTCAAGACCTCTCGCAGGAGTTCGGTGTGTCGCGCGAACGCATCCGCCAAATCGAGGTGCGAGCTTTCGAGAAAGTGCAGAAAGCCGTGAAAAACGCCGCCCAAAAAGCCTTGGCGCCAAAGATGTTGGCCGCCGGCGTTTCTCCCTGACTATTGGAATAAGCCCTTTTCGCGGGGCTTGGCCCAGAATATCTGCACGGCCCATATTTTGTTGCCGCGCTGTACTACGGCCGTAGAGACAAAAGCGTAGTCACGGCTTACCAATGCCTTGCGGTGAGGCGGACTTTCAATCCATTGTTGCAACACGGCTCGCGCCTTGGCCGGCCCAACGGGCGTATTCTGGGAATCGCGAGCGGCATTTTCCGCCATGGCCGGGAACTTGGTAATGTCGCCCACGAAAACCCGCATCCGGCTATCAAAGTTATGCCCAGTGCTAGCGTTGTGCCCCAGGAAATTGCCGGTCATCATATCCACTGTGTGTGCCCGTGCCGGAACTAGGAAGAAATTACTCACTGTAAGCGGCTTCTTACCCTGTTGTGTGCGATAGGCATTGGCGTAACCAGCAAGAACCGCTTCTAAATCCGGCCGGAATTGCACACCTTCCGGCAGGTTTTGCACCAGCGATGCGGCAAACTCCTTGTAAGGGGCGGCTTCGGCCATGTCGCCAATAAGGAACCCGGCTACAATTACAACGAATTGCAAGCGGAAATTGCGCAGTTTGTTCATATTTCAGGAGTTTCCATCGCAATTCGTCAACCAAAACCAGTTTCAAGCAGGAAACTTTTACTCAATATTTGCCTCCGCCGATCTAACTGGGCATTGGGGAAATTTTAAGGACTGGGCGTCACCCATGGATGGCTCGATTTATAGAAACAAGGCACGGCGTTTTTTGGCGTTAGCCTTCTATCTGCTCTTAAGCGGGATTTTTGGCATATCCGGTTTTGCCCTGGTACAAGGTGCGGCCACCCAATTATTGGTTTCCGAAGCTCAGATCGACGCCCGGAAATGGGGAGATCAGCTGACCCGCAATGTACCGGAGCTTCAGCAACTTGCCAAAGGCGTCATCCCGTCAGGCACAACAATGAGGTCTCTTCGCGAGGCGCGCGACATCGGCCGCATTCATTCCTTTCGCATTTATGGCGCTGACGGGCGGCTGATGCTTCGGTCCGATGGTCCCCCTCAAAACCTCGGCCATGACCGGAAATTTGAAAGTATCGGAGCCGAATTTTCGCAAGCCATGCGCAGCGGAAAGCCCGCAACCTTTGTTCACAAGGGTCAAACCATCGGTGAGCCGGCTTATTTTACGTCGACGATATTGCCGATCAAAAGCGCTAGCGGAAGGATCGCGGGATGGCTGGTCACCGATGTTGATCAACTCGAACGTCAAGCGCTTTTCTTCAATCTAGCCAGCAGGCTTTCTTTGGCAATTGGTGGATTTCTGCTGCTGTTGCCTCTCTTGGCATTCTGGTACCGGACGCGGCAAAAAACCGCCGTCGAGCGGAAGCTCAAAAATCTTTCGCAGCACGACCAGCTCACCGGGCTGCAAAACATGGCGAGTTTTCTTGCGAGGATCGATGCCGAGCTTTCGGTTTCCCGCAATGATCGCAGCCAGTGCGCCCTCATCGTTTGCGAGATTGCTGACCTGAATCTTATCGACCAGAACTTCGGCCAGCAGGCCGCTGACAGCGCCGTGGTCCTGACATCAAGCCGATTGTCGGAGACCAAAGCTGAACGCAGTGAAATTGCCTATCTGGATCACGCCCGTTATGGATTATTCGTCCACGGCGTGACCGATACCATGGCAATGTTGAGTTTGGCGAAGGAGTTGACCACAAAACTCAGTGAGCCGATGGGATGGCACGGTGAAGATGTTGCGATCCAGGTGCATGCGGGAATTGCGCTCTCGGCATCCGATGGAAGCGAGGCCGCGTCATTGTTGCGTAGCGCCGAACTGGCGCTGCGTTCGGCCCAGGAACAGGGCACGCCGGGCTATGGCTTCTTCAATCCGGAAATTGCCCAGGACACCAGACGCCGGCTTGCCGTGCAACGGGCGGTTGCCGATGCCGTTACCGCGCGGACGTTCCGGCTGGATTTTCAACCCGTCTACAATATCAGGACCGGCGAGTTGAATGGCTTTGAAGCGCTGGCCCGCCTGCACGACTCAGAGCTCGGCTCCATATCGCCGGCCGAGTTCATTCCAATCGCCGAACAGGCGGGGCTCATAAACCGCATCGGCGCATGGTGCCTGCAGGAAGCCTGCCGTGTCGCAGCCCAATGGCCGCCACATCTGACGGTGGCAGTCAATCTTTCTCCGGCACAGTTCTATTCGGGCTCGCTCATTCAGGACGTTCGCCAGGCTCTCGACCTTCATCTTTTTCCCTCATACCGTCTCGAGGTTGAAATCACCGAAGGCACGCTCCTCAAGGATTCCGAGCTAGTGCTGCAACAGCTCCGCGTCCTCCGGGATATGGGAATCGCGGTGGCGCTTGACGATTTCGGCACCGGTTATTCGAGCCTGAGTTATTTGTGGAAATTTCCCTTTTCCAAACTCAAGATCGATCGCAGCTTCATCCAGGCTCTCGACGCAACACAAAGCGCCCGCGGCATTCTCCGCTCCATCATCAAGCTTGGGCATGGATTGGGTCTGAGCGTAACGGCCGAGGGCATTGAAAGCACCAAGCAGCTCACCACGCTGCGCGACCTCGGCTGCGATCTGGCCCAAGGCTACCTGCTCGACAGGCCGGCCCACGTTACCGACCTGGCGGCAATCATCCTCCGCAATTTTGCTAAAGGCCTCTCGCGCAGAGGCCGCGATGCCGCCCCCCAGGAGATTTCCCCACCTCCAGGAAAAATTGACGCCGGAGCCGCCTGAACCGGAATTCCGTGTTTCTTTCGGCTCGCCAAGCGGCTAGTTATCGCCGCCCATGCGAAAATTACCGCCGTTCAAGGCCATCTCCCACGCCCTCAAGTCCGTCGCCACCTACCGCGGTGTCGGTCTCAGGCTTGGGTTTGTCTGGATCCTGATCCTCTGGACATTGGGCTTGGCCCGGTTGTTCGTGACCAACGGCTCATCCGCATCGGAGTCCGTGCAAGGCAATGTCCTCGCTTTGGCGTCGGCCGCCATTGGCCTTGCTGGCTTTTGCTCGATTGCCGTCGGCTGGCATCGTTTCGTGCTGCGCGATGAGGCCGGGTTAATTCTGCGCCTTGACGAACCTGTCTGGCGCTACATCGGCAATACGCTACTGATCATGGTTATTGTTCTTCTGCCCATGCTTGTTCTGGCCCTCGCCGTCGAGCGCCTGCCGCAAATCGCCAGCCTCTTGCTCCTGCCAGCCGGGCTGATCGCGGGAACAATTGCGCTCCGGCTGTCGATCAAGCTGCCCGCGGTCGCTTTGGGGCGCAAGGATTTCGGGCTGCGCGACGCAGTAGCTTCAAGCGAGGGGAATTTCTGGCCGCTCATGGGCGTGTTTCTGCTCAATGCCGCCATAGTGTTGGGGTCGCTCCTGGGTCTCGCGCTCATTGTTCGCGCCGTAGCCGGGCTCGATCCCACGTTTGCGTCGTTTGTGGGTCTGACCGGCGGCATGATTTTTCAGCTGTTTTACACCCTGTTCAATGCCAGCGTGTTCACTTCGCTTTATGGTTTCTTCGTGGAGCAGCGTGATTTCTGAAGTCAGTCCTCGAACGGATCCTCCATCAGGATGGTATCTTCCCGCTCCGGCGACGTTGACAACAGCGCCACCGGGCATTCGATCAGCTCCTCGAGGTACTTTACATATTTGATCGCCTGCGCCGGAAGCTGTGTCCAGCTGCGGGCCCCCGCCGTCGTTCCCTCCCAGCCTTCGAAGCTTTCATAGACCGGTTCAACCCGCTTCTGGGCCTCCTCCGCCGCGGGAAAACGATCAAGCCGTTTGCCATCGAGCATGTATCCGGTTCCCACCTTGATTGCTTCAAGCCCATCGAGAACGTCGAGCTTGGTAAGGGCAATGCCGTGGATGCCGGACGTCTTGATGGCCTGGCGCACCAGCACCGCATCGAACCATCCGCAACGGCGCTTGCGCCCGGTGACGGTTCCAAACTCACGGCCCCGGCTGCCGATATACTCGCCAACCTCATTCTGCTGCTCGGTCGGGAATGGGCCAGCGCCCACGCGCGTCGTATAGGCCTTAGCGATGCCAAGCACATAACCGATGGCGGATGGCCCCAGCCCGCAGCCTGCCGCCGCCTGCCCGGCTACGGTGTTGGAGGACGTAACATACGGATACGTCCCATGGTCGATATCCAGTAGAATGCCTTGGGCTCCCTCAAACAGGATGCGCTTGCCTTCCCGCCTGGCATCATCAAGCAGCGACCACACCGCATCCGAATAGGTGAGAATCTTGGGTGCGATGTCCGAAAGTTGCGCCAATATTTCCTGCCCCCTGACTTCCGGTTGACCTAGGCCACGGCGCAGCGCGTTGTGATGGCCAAGCAACCGCTCGATCTTGGGTCCTAGCGTTGAAAGATCGTTGAGATCGTTAACGCGGATGGCCCTGCGGCCCACCTTGTCCTCGTAGGCGGGGCCGATGCCGCGCCCTGTTGTGCCGATCTTGGCTGAACCGGCCGCCGTCTCGCGCATCTGGTCAAGCTCCCGATGCAGCGGCAGGATCAAGGTTGCATTGCCTGCGATGCGCAAATTTTCGCGCGAGACTGAAATCCCCTGCGAGGCAAGCTTGCCAATTTCTTCGATAAGAGCCCACGGATCGATAACGACGCCATTGCCGATCACCGAAAGCTTGCCGGGACGCACGATCCCCGACGGCAGGAGCGAGAGCTTATAGGTGATCCCATCGATCACCAGCGTATGGCCGGCATTGTGTCCACCTTGGAAGCGCACCACCACATCGGCGCGCTCCGAAAGCCAGTCGACCAGCTTGCCCTTGCCCTCGTCGCCCCACTGGGCGCCGACCACCGCCACATTCGCCATGTAACATCCCTTTCAGACAGACGAACGGCCCCGGGCAGGAATGCCGCCGGAGCCGTTGCGAGGACATACACGATTAGCGTCCCAGATCAAACCCGGATGCCCACCAGCGACTCTCGCTCCTTCAAACCGGTTCGGCAATGGCCTGCACTGATTCTTTCTCGCGCGGCGCAACAAGCGCCAACGCCACCATCATCGTCGCCAAGGACAGCCATATCCAGATCGAGTTTTGCTCGCCGAAGATGATGATCCCCCAAATCACGCCGAACAGCGTCACGACGTTTGCCGTCAAACTGCCGAATACCGGCCCGGCGTGATCGATGAGATAAAAATACAGCGAGAACGCGACGGCGTTGATCGCGCCAAGGCCGAAGAGCGACCATTCAAACGCCCGCCATGGCCATCCGAAGGCCACGAAACTATCCGTTGCAAGAATGATCGGAACCATCATCAGGGATGCCGCCACAAACATGCCGCAGGTGAGCATGAAGGAGCTGACCCCTGGCGGCGCCATGATGGCAAGCACCATGTTCAAGGCTGCATAACAGGCCGCCGCGGCAAGCGCCAGAAAGACCCACGGCAGCTGCGCCGGATCGGGAAGGCTTTCATTGGGGCCAACGAGAAGCACGATGGCAACTGTCCCAAGGATTACGCCTGCCACACGGCCAAAAGCGAATTTCTCCAATCCATAGACCGCCGAAGCCACGAAGGTGAGAATTGGCACGATCGCAATGGAGATCGAGAGCACACCGGCCGGCACTCGCGAAGCTGCATAAAAGAAAATCACACTGGGAACCACGACGCCGATGAGCCCCGTGATAAGATAAAGGCGGATCAGCTTGGGCTCCATGGCAATACCGCGCCTCCGCGCGGCAATGATTACAATGAGCAGGGCGGCGGCGAGCGCACCATCCCAAAACGCGATACCGAGCGGATGAGCGCCAGTCGTGGCGGCGAAGCGAGCCAGAGAGAAGTGCAGCCCCCAGGCCATTCCCATGATCAGCAGGATGAGCCAGGCCCAGGCCAGCTTTTTCAGGGCAGCCGGTTTGGCGTACAGCAGCGATGCACTCAGCAAATTGATCTCCCGGCCAACCCAAGCACCCTGACACGGATCGACAACCAATGCACCAGCTTGCCCTCGTCGCCCCACCGGGCGCTGGCCACCTTCACATTGGCCATAGCCTGTACCTGGCGGAAAACCAAAATGACAACCCTGGAAACCTGCGCTAGCATGTCATCCCCCTGTGCGAAATGGGAGAACGCCATGGCCCGAATCGACTGGCTGATTGAGGGAAAGTCCTTCGGCAACTGCAATTGCGATTATGGTTGCCCCTGCCAATTCGAAAGCTTGCCGACCCACGGCGACTGTAAAGGTTTTGAAGTGTTCGAGATCGAAAAAGGCCATTTCGGCGAAACGAGACTCGATGGCCTGCGCGCCGCGGTTGTCTATTCCTGGCCGGGACCGATCTTCGAAGGCAAGGGCCAACTGCAAGTCGTTGTCGACGAGAGAGCCAATCCTGCCCAGCGAGAAGCCCTTCATTCCGTTCTGCATGGGGGAGAAACCGAAGACGCGGCCAATCACTGGTGGGTCTACAGTACGATGTCGGACACGCATCATCCAACGCTCTACAAACCGATCGCTCTCGAAATGGACATTGAAGCCCGCACCGCCACTGCGTCCATCCCGGGCGTTCTCGAAACCGAGGGCCGGCCGATCAAGAGCCCGGCGACCGGCGACAATCACCGCGTGCGCATCGATATCCCAGGCGGCATCGAGTTCGATTTCGCCGAAATCGGCAGCGCCAGCAGCACCACAAAAGGCGCCATTACAATGACGCTCAAAGACAGTTACGGCCAGTTTAACCGCCTTCGCCAGCACGGCGGAGGAGTTGTACGTTAACTCAAACCGGAGAGACCCACATGGCACACACGGAATGGATGATCCGCGGCACGGAAGTCGTCTCTTGCAACTGTTCCTATGGTTGCCCCTGCCAGTTCAACGCGCTGCCCACTAATGGCGATTGCCGGGCCGCGATCGGTGTCGAAATCGAAAAAGGCCACCACGGCAAGGTCAAGCCCGATGGCCTGCGGATTGCTGCAACCGCTGCTTGGCCCGGACCCATCCACATGGGCAAGGGCGAAATCCAACCCATCGTCGACGAGCGCGCCACGCCCGAGCAGCGCGAGGCGCTGCTCAAGATCATGTCGGGCCAGGACACTGAACCGGGCGCCACCTTCTTTCAGGTGTTCATATCGATGTGCGAAAAAGTCCACCCGCCCATGTTCAAGAAGATCGAGTACTCCTCCGATCTCGAAAGCTGTGTTGGCCGTGTCAACGTTCCGGGCGTCGTGGAGATCAAGACCGAACCCATCCGCAATCCAGTCACCGGCAACACTCACCACGCGAAGGTCTCGCTCCGCAGCGGTTTCGAATATATGGACGCCGAATATTGCAGCGGGACGATTAATGCCAAGGCGCCGATTAAACTCGATACCGCAGGCACGCACGCCCACTTGGCGAAGCTGCACATGACCGGACAAGGCCTTGTCAGGTGAGTGACGGCAGCCAGGCGCTGCCGGATCGAATATCCCAAGCGGCCCGCCATCAGCACCTGATCGTGCTGGCGGCGTTGGCACTTGTGGCCGTTCTTGGACTTTGGATAACGTTGCGCAGCGGCGATCTCTTGATGTCGCGCGCGGGCGCGGGCACCGCAGGCTATGCTGCGCTGCTCTTCATCATGTGGTGGACCATGATGCTGGCGATGATGCTGCCATCGGCCGCCCCTGCCATTCTCACCTACGCCGCGATGAGCCGCCGGTTTGCGGAGAAAGGCGCTACGCCCGCTCCTGTCGGCGTATTTACGCTGGGCTATACCGCCATCTGGACGGGCTTTAGCGCTGCCGCCACGGCGTTGCAGTTATCGCTTCAAAATTTCATCCCGCTGACGGGCATGATGGCGGTAACAAGTTCCACGCTCGGTGGAAGCCTGTTGATCGCAGCCGGCCTCTACCAGCTGTCGCCTCTCAAATATGCCTGCCTGCGCAAATGCCAGACGCCGCTGATGTTCTTCGCACGAAACTGGCGCAAAGGGCGCCTTGGCGCCTTTCGCATGGGCCTTTCGCACGGAATTTATTGTCTCGGCTGCTGCTGGGTTTTGATGGGGCTACTGTTCTATGGCGGCGTCATGGAACTCACTTGGATCGTGGGTATCGCCATCTACGTGGCGGTCGAAAAACTGATCCCCGCGGGAAACCGGCTGAGCCGGTTCACGGGACTTCTGCTGGTGCTCTGGGGCGTTTGGGAACTGAGTTCCGTCTTTTAACCAGTTGAGCAGACGCAGCTACCCACCGATCCCCTTCCCCCCTCGCGGGGGAAGGTGGCGCGAAGCGCCGGATGAGGGGGTTGCCTAAGCCAGTCAGGTGCCTGAGAGTTTGACTCGCTGAAGCAGCCCCCTCATCCGTCTCGCGCCTCTCGGCGCGATCCACCTTCCCCCCCCAGGGGGGAAGGGGGCTCTATATCCCCGCAGCCCCATCCTTCCCCACAAAGGCGATGCGCA
>JBKKDI010000064.1:0-26589 GCA_046708645.1 Aestuariivirga sp. | reverse complement strand
ATGATGGCGGGCAAGGTCGCCGTGGTCTGCGGCTATGGCGATGTCGGCAAGGGTTCGGCCCAATCGCTAAAAGGTGCCGGCGCCCGCGTCGTCATCACCGAGATCGATCCCATCTGCGCGCTGCAAGCCGCCATGGACGGCTTCGCCGTGCAAACCCTCGAGGACGTGGTGGCGAGTGCTGATATTTTCGTCACCGCCACCGGCAACAAGGACGTGATCACCGTCGACCACATGCGCCAGATGAAGGACATGGCCATCGTCTGCAACATCGGCCACTTCGACAACGAGATCCAGGTGGCAGCCCTCAAGAACTTCAAAACCGTCAACATCAAGCCCCAGGTGGACATGATCCATTTCCCCGCAGGCAACCGCATGATCCTCCTGTCCCAGGGCCGCCTCGTCAATTTGGGCAACGCCACCGGCCACCCCAGCTTCGTCATGTCGGCCTCCTTCACCAACCAGACGCTGGCCCAGATCGAGCTGTTCACCAACGCCAAGTCAGGCAAATACGGCAACGAAGTCTATGTCCTCCCCAAGCATCTCGACGAGAAGGTGGCCAACCTGCATCTGGCGAAATTGGGGGTCAAACTCACACAGCTTCGCGACGATCAGGCCGCCTACATCGGCGTTGCCAAACAGGGCCCCTATAAGCCGGATTACTATCGCTATTGATGGAGCTATACCTTTAGCCGGGGTTTGATTCGGCGGGGGAACATGGGCTTCGGCCACATCATTGGCGGTGATCCAATCGCGCTGGTCGCGATCCTGGCCACCTTGGCCGTGTTCGCCTGGGGATTTCTCGCCATCCGCCGCCTCGCCCGTGATGGATTGACGGCGCGCCGCCGCGCCGCCGAACTGGAGGTCCGCCTCAACGAAACCGAAGCCGCCATCGCCGCCGAAGCTCATGTGCTCATCATCTGGCGGGGCCGCGACGGTATTCCCGACCGGGTCATGGGCAGCATGCATGGCGCAGCCCATGTCCCCGCCAGTGCCGAGGAGCTGCTGCACTTCTCCGCCTGGCTCGAGCATGATTCCGTCGATGCTCTGATAGAGGCCATAAAGATCCTGAGGAGTGCCGGTACGCCCTTCAACATCGGCGTCCGCACCCGCGCCAACGAATTATTGGAAGCCGACGGCCGTACCGCCGGCGGCTCCGCCATGTTGCGTTTCCGCCCCCTCGCCGGGGAACGCCGCCAAATCACCGAGCTTGCCTATGATGCCCGCAAGCTCGGCAAGCAGGTTGAAAGGCTGAGTGCTGTACTCGATGCCTCTCCCATGCCGGTGTGGCTGCGCGGCGCCAACGGCCGGCTGGTGTGGGTCAACCGCGCCTATGTGAAGGCAGTCGAGGCCCCCCACAGCGATGCGGTGCTCAAGGCTGGCCTCGAGATCGCCAACGAGGCGAAAATCGACCGCTCCCAGGCCAATCCGAAAACCGGTTTCGCAGGGCGCGTTCACGCCGTCATCGCCGGCGCGATGCAGGCGCTCAATATCCATGAAATCGATCTGGCCGATGGAAAAGCCGGCTTTGCCGTTGACATGTCGGCCCTCGAAGAGGCCGAAAAGGAACTCGACCGCCACATCAAGGCCCATGCCTCGACGCTGGACAAACTCGACACGGCGATCGCGATCTTCGGCCCCGACCAGCGCCTGCGCTTCCACAACGCCGCCTACGCGGCCCTCTGGCCGATCGACGCCAAGTGGCTTGAAACGCGCCCCTCCGACGGGGAAATCCTCGACCGGCTGAGGTCGCAACGCTGCATCCCGGAGCAAGCCAACTACCGGGAATGGCGGGCCAAGCAGCTTTCGGCCTATACCACGCTTGAGATGCGCGAAACCTGGTGGTATCTGCCCGACGGCAGGTCGCTTCATGTGATCTGCGAGCAGCATCCCTTCGGCGGCGTCACCTATCTCTACGAAAACGCCACCAAGGAAATTCAGCTGGAAAGCCGCTATAACGAATTGATCGGCGTTCAGCGCGAAACCCTGGACAATCTCGAAGAAGGTGTCGCACTTTTCGGCTCCGACGGCCGGCTCAAGCTGTTCAACCCCGCCTTCGCCCAATTCTGGAATTTTGAAATCGGCATGCTCGAACAGGAACCCCATATCGATAGCCTCGCGGCGCGGCGCGGCCAGCCCGATACGGCGGCTTCGGCCTGGGAAGAAGTCAAATCCGGCGTGACCCGCCTCGACACGGAACGCAACCCCGTGACCGGCAAACTCACGACCAGCGAGCGTGTCCTGCAATATGCAACCGTGCCCTTGCCCGATGGCAACACGCTGCTGACCTTCTCCGATATCTCCGCCTCCTCCCGCATGGAGCGCGCCCTTCGCGACCGGGCCGACGCGCTCGAGGCCGCCGACCGCCTGAAAAACATGTTCCTGTCGAATGTCTCCTACGAAATCCGTACGCCCTTGACGAGCGTTCTGGGGTTTGCCGAGAGCTTGCAGATGGGCATCGCCGGGCCCCTGTCGGCAAAACAGCGGGAATACGTCCTTGATATCCGCAAGTCCTCGGAAGAACTGAAGATCATCATCGATGCCATCATCGATCTGTCGGCGATCGACGCCGGTGCCATGGAATTGAACTTGGCGGAGATCGATGTCTCCGCCTTGCTCCAGTCCGTCGCTGAAAAACTGTCTGCCGCGATTGAACGGCGCGACCTCACGCTGAATATCGAGGTGGCTGAGAACGTGACCTCCTTCATCGCGGACCCGCAGCGGGTCGAGCAGATCGTGTCGAATCTCCTGTCCAATGCGGTCGGTTTCTCGGCCCAGGGCGGTGTGGTAAAAATGGGGGCCCGGCGCACCGGTGCAAACTTGCAGGTATGGGTCGCAGACGCGGGCCGGGGCATCGATCCCGACTTCCAGAAACGCGCCTTCGACCGGTTTCAATCCCGTCCCGTGCCGGGCGGGCACCGGGGGCCGGGGCTGGGCCTGGCGATCGTCAAGAGTTTCGTCGAATTGCACGAGGGCCAGGTTTCCCTGCTGTCGAAAATCAACCAGGGCACCACGGTACTGTGCACTTTCCCCATTGATGGCCCGCGCGCGCGGGAACGTCTCCAACAGCCTCCCCCTGATGCCCGCAAAATCGCCTGAAGTGAATTCATTCACCGTCGTGCGTGATCTTCACTCGCCGGAGGAGCTTGAGCTTCTGGCAGCGGAATTGTCGCTGATGGCAAGTGCCGGCACGGCCATCTTGCTTCAGGGCGAACTCGGCAGCGGCAAGTCGACGTTCGCTCGCGCCTTCATCCGCGCGCTTGCCCGCCCGGGCGCGGCTTTCGATATTCCGAGCCCAACATTTACCCTCGTGCAAACCTATGAGGAAACCCGTGTCCCCGCCGTTCATGTCGATCTTTACCGGACAAATTCACCAGCCGAGGCCGGCGAACTGGGATTGAACGACCTGATCGCCAGCCACATCGCCGTGATAGAATGGCCCGAACGGCTTGGCCCGATAGACTGGCTGAACATTCTTAGAATCACGATCTCAGGCCGCGGAATGCACCGGAATTTGCAGATGGTGGGGGAAGGAACGTGGCAGCTCGCGTTGGAGCGAAACGAGACGATCAAACGTTTCATCACGTCAACGTCGTTGAAAGGCGCCGATCGAACCTTTCTTGAAGGAGACGCATCCTTCCGGCGCTATGAGATGCTTCAACAAGACGATGACCACACGGTCCTGCTCATGGACATGCCCGCACGACCGGATGGCCCGCCGGTCAGACGTGGAAAACCCTATAGCGCAATAGCCCATCTCGCGGAGAACATCACCGCGGTGATCGCCATCAATGCGCACCTCGGCCGCATGGGATACAGTGCGCCCATTGTTCATGCCTTCGATATTCCGAACGGCCTGGCGATTATCGAGGATCTGGGCCGGGGCGTTTTTGGCCGCAAGAGCAGCCAGGGTCACGACATGGGAGAGCCGCTGCAAGCCGCCGTCGACGTGTTGGCGGATATGGCAAAACGGGATTGGCCGGAAACTATCGCCCTTGGCAATGGGCCAATCCACCGTGTGCCGGCCTACGACGAAGATGCCCTGCTGATCGAAGCCGATCTGCTGCCGTCGTGGTTTTGGCCCCATCTGCGCGGCGCCGCCGCGCCTGAGTCAATCCACCGGGAATTTGCCGGGCTGTGGTCGGAAATCCTGCCGCTGGCCATGCCAAAAAAACCGAACTGGACCCTTCGCGATTATCATTCCCCAAATCTCCTGTGGCTGCCGGACCGCGCCGGAGTGCGGCGCGTCGGGCTCATCGACACACAGGACTGCGTGCTTGGACATCCCGCCTATGACCTTGCCTCCCTTTTGCAGGATGCCAGAGTCGATTTCGCGGCTAATTTGGCGGACGAGTTGTTTGATTATTATTGCGGGTTACGATCCGTCGAAGTGGGATTTTCCCGGGCTGATTTCTCGACGGCCTTCGCGGTGCTGGGGGCCCAGCGCGCCACCAAGATACTCGGCATATTTGCCAGGCTTTCCATGCGCGATGGAAAACACGCCTATCTCAAGCATATCCCCAGGGTGGCACGTCACCTGGAGCGCAATCTCTGGCATCCCCAACTCCACCGCATGCGGCATTGGTTCGAAACCCAACTGCCCGGCATGTTCAAAAAAAAGTTGATGACATGAGCGAACTCGGCAAGACCGCCATGCTGCTGGCGGGGGGATTGGGTATCCGCATGCGGCCGTTGACCAACGACCGTCCCAAATCCCTGGTGGAGATCAACGGCAAGCCTCTGGTCGAATTTGGATTGGATCGCTTGCGCGCGGCGGCTGTCAAGAAAGCCGTCGTCAACGTCCATTACCTGGCGGAGCAAATGGAAGCGTGGGCGAAGCGCCAAACCACACCCCTGATTGAGATTTCCAACGAGCGCAATGAACTTCTCGATACCGGCGGCGGGGTGGCCCATGCCTTGCCCTTGCTTGGGCCCGCGCCTTTCTTTGTACTCAACAGCGACAGTTTCTGGATCGAGCGGGCCGAGCCCGCGCTGGAGCGCCTGCGGAGCGCGTGGAATGACGATATCATGGACTGTGTCCTCCTGCTTTGCGCCCGGGACAGAACTGTAGGATATGATGGAGAAGGCGATTTCGTGTTGGCCGGCGACGGCCGGTTAAAGCGCCGTCCGGCCGAGGGCGAAGGTTTGGTTTATATTGGCGCCTATCTGGTGCATCCCCGTCTCTTCGTGGACGCTCCTTCGGGAAAATTCTCGATGAATTTGCTCTGGGACCGGGCAATCGGCAGGGGCCGCCTTTTTGGCGTCTCCCATACGGGGCGCTGGATCCACGTGGGTACACCCGATGCAATCGGCGGCGCGGAAAAGGCGTTGACGGAGTAGACTCCCATGATGCCCCGTCCGAACGTTTTCACGATCCCCTCCGATGCGCCGTTTCTCGAAGTTTTGGCCGGCGCCGTGCTCAAGGGCTTTCCAACTAATTCTGGCATTCCTTCGCCCATCGATCTCGCGCGCGTCACAATTCTTGTTCCGACGCGGCGCGCGGCCCGCGAGCTGGAGCGGGTATTCTTTGGAGTCAAAGGCGGAAATGGCCTGCTTCTGCCCCGCATCAGACCAATCGGCGACATCGACGAGGAATTGTTCGGGCTTCCGGAATATTCCCACCCATGGAGCGAGGGAGCTCTGCCTGGCGCGATATCGCCAATCGGGCGCGATTTGATCCTGATGGATTTGATCCTCGAATGGGCGAAGTTGAACCCGCAGGAACGGCTGGCTGCGGAAATCGTATCCTCGCCCCGGCAGATGGTAACGCTCGCCGCTTCGCTGGCGGAATTCCTCGATTCTCTCGAAACCGAGGATATCGATCCCGAGCGTATCGCCGAACTCTACGGCTTCGAGTCGGCACGGCACCGCGAAGCGATCCTGGGTTTTCTGGCGCTCATCCGGGAAAAACTACCCGCGCGGCTCATGGAGAAGAATCTCCTCGGACCGAACGCGCGCCGATCCCTGCTGTTGCGGCGCGAGGCTATCCGGCTGGCGGAAGGTCCCGCACCCTGGCCGGTCATAGCGGCGGGCTCAACGGGATCGATACCCGCTGCACGGGAACTTCTCGCCACGATCGCCCGCCTATCAAATGGCGCGGTGGTGTTGCCAGGCCTCGACACCCACATGGAAGAGGAAAGCTGGGTGGCCGTGAGCGCGCAGCATCCGCAATTTATCCTCAAGCAGTTTCTGGAAAGCATATCCCTGGCACGAAAAGACGTGGCTCTCATGCCCGGTTGTTCGCCTGGCTGGCGCAGCTGGCTCTCCAGCGAAATCATGCGGCCCTCAGCGACTTCGGAAAAATGGCGTTCCGTCGTCGCCGAGCAAGGGGAATCGATCGGCCGGGCGCTGGAAAATCTTGAGGCGGTGGAAACCCGGGATGTTGCAGAAGAAGCTCTCGCCATTTCCCTCATTCTCCGCAAAGCGCTGGAGACGCCCGGCAAGACCGCAAGCCTTGTCACGCCGGACCGGGAGTTGGCGCGCCGGGTCAAACAGGAACTGGCAAATTGGGCAATCGATATCGACGACTCCGCCGGAGAGCCGCTCATCCGGTTTGGCGGCGCAGCCTTCCTCCATTTGTTGATCGAAGCGATCGCCGGCGATTGCGCGCCGGAAAAACTCCTGGCGTTTTTCAAGCACGATTTCTGCACCTTCGGCTTTGATCATGGCGAGGCGCAAAGGGCGGTGGAAGTCGTCGAACTCACGGTGTTCCGGGCCGGATTTACTCTCCCGAACCTTGCGGTACTTGCCGATACCGTGGCGGAAGCCCGGCGGTCGACGGCGGCGGACCCGCATGTCCATCCCGCGATCAAGAGGATAACGGCGGCCCATTGGACAGCGGCGGGCGAATACGCGGGCAAGGCTTGGCTCTGCCTTCGCCCGCTCGCGGAGGCCGGAGAGCAAGGATTGGCAAACCACCTGGAAATGCTGATTCAATCCTGCGAGCTTGCGGCGGGACCGGTATTGTGGAACGGGGAAGACGGCGAGATATTGAGATCGCTGGTGGATGATCTCAAGAGCGAGGCTGGAACCCTCGCCCCCTGCAGCTTCGCTGCCGCCGCGACGCTTCTGCGATATTATTTGTCCGTGACGCCGTTCCGGGCGAAACCGAAGCGAGGGACCCGGCTGTCCATTCTCGGATTGCTGGAAGCGCGGTTATCGCGGCCAGACCTGGTGGTTCTCGGCGGTCTCAACGAAGGCCGCTGGCCAGCCTCGCCTGATCCTGGCCCCTGGCTCAACCGGCCCATGCGGGAAACGCTCGGTATGCAGCAGCCGGAGCGTGATATCGGCCAGACGGCCCATGATTTCGTCCAAGCCCTGGGGTGCAAGGAAGTTTACTTGACCTGGTCGCGCCGCACCGGCGATGCGCCTGCCATCCCATCGCGTTGGATCCTTCGCTTGCAGATGCTGGTCAAGGCGGCTGGACTGACACACGGGCTGGAGAAATCCAATGGGTGGCAATTCCTGGCGGCGCGCCTGGATGAGCCAGTGGCCGTCACACCATGCGAACGGCCGAAGGCGAGGCCGCCCCAGCACGCACGCCCGAAGCGCCTGAGCGTTACCCGGGTAGAGACCCTGATCCGCGATCCCTATGCCTTCTACGCCAATCAAATCCTCGGTTTCATCCCCCTCGATGCGATTTCCGCCGCTCCCAGCATGGCCAGGCGCGGGATCCTTTTCCATCAAATCATCGCAGATTTCCTGACGGAATTTCCGGGTACACTTCCCCCGGCGGTCACTGAACATCTTCTGCAACGTGGGGAGAATCTTTTCACTCCCCTGTTTTCCCATGCGGATGTGCGAACATTCTGGTGGCCGCAGTTTATGCGAATTGCCGGCTGGCTGGCGGACGCGGAAGTCGAGCAGCGGCAAGGGGTCGCCAAAATATATTCCGAGATCGACGGCCGCTTCGAATTCCCTGTCGGAGGCCAAGGCTTCACATTGACATGCCGGGCGGACCGCATCGATGTCTTCAGCGATGGAAATGTCCGCATCGTCGATTACAAGACCGGCACCGTTCCGACTGCACCCCAGGTGGAAACGGGTCTTGCACCGCAATTGACGCTGCAGGCTGCAATGCTGGAAAGCGGCGCCTTCCCTGTACTTGGGACGCGGCAATCGCGGGACGTCGCCTATGTGAAGCTGAGCGGGGCCGAACCGCCGGGCGAAGTCTTTGTGCTCAAACTGAAACAACCGGTGATGGACTGCGCCCGCCAGCACATGTCGGGTTTGATACAGCTTCTGACGATCTACGAGGACCAGCGTCAAGCTTATCTGCCGAGAGTCATGGTTGAAAAAGAAGACCAGGAACGCGACTTCGACCACTTTTCCAGATATCGCGAGTGGGCGCTATCGGGCACATCATGATGATGGACCGGCCGGCCAGTCTCCCGCAACGGCAGGCATCGGACCCCGCCGCCTCGGCGTGGGTCAATGCCAACGCGGGCTCCGGCAAGACCCATGTTCTGGTCGATCGCCTGGCCAGGCTGATGCTGGCCGATGTCGAGCCTTCGCGCATCCTTTGTCTGACGTTTACAAGGGCGGCGGCAGCCGAAATGTCGACCCGCCTGTTCGAGCGCCTCAGCGCCTGGATCACATGTCCGGATGCCGATCTCGAGAGGAGCCTTCGCCAGATCGGAGTCGCAAATCCCGATGCCGGTATCCTGGGCACGGCCCGGCGGCTCTTCACATTGGCGCTCGAAACTCCGGGCGGGCTAAAGATCCAAACGATTCATGCCTTCTGCGAAAGGCTCCTGCAGCTCTTTCCGGTGGAAGCCGGAATTGTCCCGCATTTCTCGGTCATGGACGATCGCGAGGCGCGCGAGACGCTTCAGGCGGCGCGCCAAGAGGTGCTGCGAAAGGCCTGGGATGAACCCCACGGCACGCTTGCCATGGCCTTGGCGGAGGTTGTGCGCCACGCCCGGGCCGATAACTTCGACGATCTTTTGAAAGGAATCTTGGGGCAGCGCGCCCATCTCGATCTTTATTTGAGCGATCCGGCAGGGGTGGACCGAGCCGTCCAGGAATTGCGCCGGCATCTCTCTCTTTCTCCCACCGAGGATGCCAGCAGCGTCGGGCTCGACTTCGCGCTTTCCCCCCAGGATTACCGGCGCCTCATTGAATGCCTGCAAAGCGGAACCGCCAAGGATTGCAAACGTGCCGCCATCCTCGCCGGTGTTCTGACAGGCGGCGAAGCCCATCTGCGGAGCCTCAGGGCCTTTTACCTCACGGAGAAGAACGAGCCCCGCAAGCATTCGGGCATTGCAACCAAAGCCGTTGCGGATGCCCATCCCTGGATTGAAGATTTCCTCGCCTCCGAGCAACAAAGACTTGCAACAGGGCTGGGCAAACTGTCCGATCTGGGGTGCATTGCCGCGACATCGTCGCTGCTCACCCTGGCTTCCGCCGTCATCCAAGCGTTCGAGCGGGAAAAACGCCGGCGGGGCTCTTATGACTTCGACGATCTTATCATCAGGACCAATCGCCTTCTTGCGGTCCGGCCGGAAGCCGCCTGGGTGCTCTATAAGCTCGACGGCGGGATTGAGCACATTCTGCTGGACGAAGCGCAGGACACCAATCCCGCCCAATGGGAGATCGTCCGCGCGTTGACCGAGGAATTTTTTTCAGGCCAAGGCGTTCGCGGATATCCGGAGCGCACCTTGTTCGCCGTGGGCGATCGCAAGCAGTCGATCTATAGTTTTCAGGGCGCCGATCCCGACATTTTCGAACTCGTCCACGATGACTTTCAAAATCGCATCACGGCTGCCGGACAGACATTCAATGATGTCGATTTCACGCTTTCGTTCCGTTCGGCAGCCGTCGTTCTGCAGGCAGTCGATACGGTTTTCCACGAGTCGCGTACCGCCCGGCAAGGCCTTGATGGCAGAAGCGGCAAACACCTGCATCATGAGCCGAGCCGCCGCGATCACCCGGGCGTGTTTGAAATCTGGCCCCTCGTTGAGCCCGATGACCGGGCCGAAGACCAGCCATGGCAAGCGCCGGTGGACCGGGAGCCGGCCAACTCACCGCGCCGCAAGCTCGCACGGAAAATCGCAACAGCTGTGAAATCCTGGGTCGGCTCCCGTATGGTGCCGGCGTTGAACCGGACGGTTCAGCCCGGCGATATTCTGATCCTCGTGCGCGTCAGGAACAGCTTTTTCGATGCGTTGATACGGGAGTTGCGCAAGGCCGGCATTGCCGTGGCCGGGGCCGACCGGCTCAAGCTCATGGACAATATCGCCATACTCGACCTGTTGGCGCTGGCACGATTTTGCCTGCTTGAGGATGACGACTATTCGCTTGCCTGCCTGCTCAAGAGCCCGTTGCTGGCGGAACCCTTTTCGGAAGATCAGATTTTCGAGATCGCTTGGCAACGGGGCGCGACTTCGCTCTGGCAAACGATGCAGCGGAGTGTGGCGCCCCATTGCATGGCCGCCGTGCAACGGCTGTCAACGTGGAAAGCGCAAGCGCGGAGTGCACGTCCCTATGAATTCTTCGCCGGAGTTCTTGGCGGGACTCGCGCGAACATCCTGTCTCGTCTTGGCGGTGAAGCCAAGGACGCGCTCGATGCTTTTCTCGGTGCGGCTCTCGACTATGAGAGGGATCATCCCTCTTCGCTGCAAGGTTTCATTCACTGGTTTTCAACCGGCGAGGTCGAGATCAAACGCAACATGGAGCAGGGTTCGAACGAAGTCCGCATCATGACGGTGCATGGCGCGAAAGGCCTGGAAGCGCCGATTGTGATACTGCCGGACACGGTTTCCCTGCCGGATGGCCGCAAGCAGTCTCCGCTGATGATGATTGAGGCGGGAAGGACCGGGGCAAAGCTGCCGCTTTGGCGGTTGCCGAAGCGTTTCGAATCGCCCGGGATCGCCGCTGTGAAGTCCGTTCTCAAGGACGACAGTTCCCATGAATACCGCCGCCTGCTCTATGTGGCGATGACGCGGGCCCGGGATGAACTCTATGTTTGCGGCTATCGCGGGCGAAACAATCCCGCTGCCGATTGCTGGTACAATCTGGTTGAATCGGCGCGGCCGCCGGAAATGCGGGAAATCGGCGATGGCGGCTGGAGACTGGGTAGCGATCCGGTGTTGGTCGAAAAACCTCCGGTGCTGGAAACTGCCAAGTTTGAAATTCCAGGCTGGGCCCGCCGCGCCAGAGGGGCGGAACCGGATTTCAATCCGTGGATCGCGCCGTCACGCCTCGGCGGGACAGCGAGCCTCCCTGCCCAAGCCGATCCAGATCGGCGGAAAGGCCTCGAACGGGGCACGCTGTTGCACGGGATACTGCAACTTCTGCCAGATGTACCCCTCGAAAAGCGCCAGGAATTCGTGCGCCGCAGAGTGCGGAAGGCCGGTCACGATGAGACTGCCGCCGCAGCGCTTCTAGCCCTGATCGAGCGGCCGGAACTTCGCGACGTGTTCAGCGCCGATGGGCTGTCCGAAATACCGATCGTGGCCGATATCAAGGAACTTGGCAGAACGATTTCAGGCCGCATCGACCGGCTGATTTTGCGGCAGCACGAAATTGTCGTGGTCGACTACAAGACCGATCGTGACTGGCCCTCGGTGCCTGGGCTTATAAAGGACCATTATCTTCTGCAAATGGCCGCCTATGGGGCGGCTCTCAGGGGCATTTATCCCGGCACCGGGGTGCGCTGCGCGTTTCTCTGGACCGAGGCCCCGCTTTTCATGGAGATACCGGATGCTTTGCTGGCCGGGGCGCTGCATCACAATGGTGTGGCCCAGCCTTGACCTGGCGGGGGGCGGCCCCTACCTTCCCTATCAGTTTTCGAGACGAATCTTTTCAACTCCGGCGAGGTTTCATGTCCACCCACAAGGTTTCCGATGCGTCCTTCGAGGCGGATGTTCTCAAATCCGCAACGCCCGTAGTCGTCGATTTCTGGGCCGAGTGGTGCGGCCCCTGCAAGATGATAGGCCCCGCTCTCGAAGAAATCGCCAAGGCGCTCGGGCCGAAGGCCAAGATCGTCAAGATCAATATCGATGAGAATCCCGGCACGCCCTCCAAATATGGCGTGCGCGGTATTCCGACGCTGATGGTGTTCAAGGACGGCCAGGTCGCGGCGACGAAGGTGGGTGCGGTTCCCAAGAATCAACTACAATCGTGGATCGAGCAGTCGATCTGATCCTGTTAATTGAAATTCTCAAACCACCTCGGTTTCTTGAGTTTCACCTTCCTGAATTTCGGAGGTTCGAATTCGACGGCGCCGACATCAAAAAAGCCGCCTTTGACCACAACCTTGGTGTTGCTCAAGCCGGCCTTTTGAACAAGGGTAAAGAGCTTGGCGGCATTGGCGGGAGCGAGGCGGACGCAGCCATGGGAGGCGCGGCGGCCAAGGCTCTTCACGTGAAAGCTGCCATGAATGGCATGCCCAGCGCCGGTGAAAAAGATCGAGTGCGGCATCGGCGCATCGTCCCATTCCTCCGAGAAATGATCCTTTTCCATGCGGAAGGGGCGATAGGTGCCGCTGGGCGTCGTATAGCCGGCGGCGCCGGTGGAAATCGGCCAGACATATTCGCGCTCGCCATCGACGCTAACGGTCATCTTCTGGCTGCCTTTGTTGATGGAAATGACGACAACTTTGGCTTCGGCCATGCCAATGCCCGCCAGAAACATGATCGTCGCCACAGCTGCGAGAAACCGGAACCCCATGATACTCTCCTTCCCGCCCACTCACAGACTATTGGATCGAAAGGAATGAAACAAGGTATTCCCCGAACCATCGGTCCAGCTATTCCTCGTCGAATTTCGATGCCGTGAGCGCTGCCAGGGCGTCGAGGGCGGCTTCGGCCTGGGGGCCCGAGGCCTCCACCATGATCATGGTGCCCCTGGCGGCGGCGAGCATCATGAGTCCCATGATCGACGTCGCGGGCACGGTCTGACCATCGCGGCTCACCGAGATGTCAGCATCGAAACCTTCGGCGCATTTTACAAATTTCGCCGACGCACGGGCATGAAGTCCGCGTTCATTGACGATCGACAGTTGCCGGATCACCGCCGCCAAATCAATCTCCAAGAATCTGGCTTGCGATGTTGATATATTTGCGGCCGGCGTCCTGGGCCGCCATCGCCGCTTTTTCGAGATTGGAATCCCTGCGGATGCGGGCGAGCTTGACGAGCATGGGCAGGTTGAGGCCGGCCACGACTTCAACACGGCCCAACTCCAGCAGTGAAATCGCGAGATTGGAGGGCGTGCCACCGAACATGTCGGTCAGAATAATAACACCCGCCCCCTTGTCGACCCGGTCGACGGCATCGGAAATATCGGTCCGGCGGGTTTCCATGCGATCATCGCCACCGATACAGACGGCCTCTATGAAATCCTGCCGGCCGACAATATGCTCCAGCGCGCGAAGAAATTCCTCGGCGAGCCGCCCATGGGTAACCAGAACCAGACCTATCATTTGGTGACTGCGGCTGCCGGCAACGGCGAGCTCCTGCGATTGGCTGAAGTTAGGGCCTGCTCAAAAGATGCGCACAATGCCCCGATCGCAGCGGCCATGCAATATGGATTCAAATGCAGCCCAACCAATCAACCGCGGCTCTGATCCGGGCCGGTGCCGAGGCGGAAGCAGCATCGATCAGGACGGTTGGAAGCGGTGTTCCCAGGATTTCGTAACGGTCTTTCTCCATGTCCGGAAAGCGTTCGATGGTTCCGCTGGCGGCGAGTTTCACGGCGATGGCAAGGGCAACCTCGGCGCGGTAGGGCAGGGTCACCAACCCCAACCCCCGGATTTCGACGCGGCCGGCGAGAACGGATGGCGCCGACGCGATGAGCCGGCCCTCTTCCAGCCTGACGGCGACTTGATCGTCGGCAACGAGCTCCGCGCGTTTCATAACCCCAGAGATGCCGTGTCCCGGCTGGTCGATCAGCCGAAGGGCCAGATCGGATTTTCCGCTGCCGGGAGGACCCAGCAGCAGGACGCCGATTTCCCCGATGCTCAGGCAGCTCCCATGCAGCAGAGTCCGATCAGCCATCGGCGGGCGGGGTCCAGTCATCGCCAACGGCGGGAATGCGCACGATGAAGCGGGCGCCAAGCACCGGACGCTCGCCCCCGGCGGCCGGCTTGCCATAGCGGTTTTCCACCCAGATGCGGCCCTTATGGGCTTCGACGATCTGCTTCGATATGGAAAGGCCAAGGCCGGAATTGGAACCGAAACTTCCTTCCGGCCGGTCCGTATAGAAGCGCTCAAAAACCTGTTCGAAATTGTCGGGCCGGATGCCGGGGCCGCGATCGTCGACGCGAAATTCCACGTCATTGCCGACTCTGCGGACACTAACGTTGATGCCCGTGCCCGCCCCGGTAAAGGAGCGGGCATTGTCAAGTAGATTGCGGGCGACTTGCCCCAGGCGCGAATCGCTGCCGAGAACGACGTAGCCCCGAAGCGGATCGACGCCCGCGGGGAGTTTCGCCACCTCCAGGGTAATCTCCGGCTGATCCTCCTTGCGGGTCTCTGCCGCCAGCCCCACGATGGCCTGCAAGAGTTTGGCGATGTCGACCGGCCTTTGTTCGGTGCGCGCCAGTTCGGCATCGAGCCGCGAGGCATCGGAGATGTCGCTGATCAGGCGGTCCAGGCGCCTGACATCGTGTTTGACAATTTCGATCAGTCTGGCGCGCTGTTCGCTGGTCTTGACGAAGGCCAGTGTCTCGGCGGCGCTGCGCAGCGAGGTCAGCGGGTTCTTGAGTTCATGACTGACATCGGCTGCGAATGCTTCGATCGCATCGATCCGGTTGTAAAGCGCATTGGTCATGTCGCGGATGGCGCCGGAAAGGTGGCCGATCTCATCGCGCCTTGAGGTGAAATCCGGAATCTCGACACGCTTGTGGATGCCGCGGCGCACGCGCTCGGCCGAGGCGGCCAGGCGGCGGATCGGCTCGGCGATGGTGCCGGCGAGGAAGACCGACAGGAGGATCGTCACCAGCGCCACAAAACCGAAAGTATAAAGCACGACACGGCGTTCGGCTTTCAAGACGTTGTCAATCTCGCCACCGGTTGTCGATAGAACCAGCGCGCCCAGAACTGCCTTGAACCTTTGCACCGGAACCGAAACGAGCACGATGATCTGCCGGTTTTCGTTCAGGCGGACCACGCTCACCGAGGCGCCGTTGATGGCGGCGGCGACTTCCGGGAAATCCTTGCCGTTGTCGAGGCCGTAATCGACTTGCAAGGGATAGTCATAGGCAAAAACCCAATTGATAAAACGGCCCCACCAGCGTGAAAACACATTGCCGCCGCCGGCGCCGATCGGTGGAAGATCGGTCTGGATGATGTCGCTGCGGCCATAGAGGAAACGGCTGTCGACGACCATGTTGCCTTCCGGATCGATGATCCGGGCGCGCACGGTGGTGTTGGCCAGCAGGCGCTTGAGAATGGGCCCCGCGGTTTCCGGATTGATCGGAAAATCGAGGCCGCTCAGCTGATTGGCGTCAGCGGTGCCGTCATCGAAGGAATCGTCGAGGGAATCAGGATCGATAACGATGGAGCCCGTGTCGATGGTGGCCGATCCCGCGATTGCCGCGGAGATGATGTGCGCCTGCGTCGTCAGGCTTTGCACCCGGGCATCGATCAGCCCTTGCCGGAACTGGTTGAAATAGAGAATTCCGGTAACGAGAATGACCAGTCCAAGCAGGTTAAGCAAAACGATGCGGCTGGTGAGACGCTGGGGCGCCAGCCTGCGAATGAAGCCGCCGCGCTTGGCCGGAATTTCGGCCCCGGCGGAATCCGGAGTTTCATCGCTTTCGAAGCGATCCGGTGGTTCTGCCGTCTTGACCTTGTCGAGCATGGCCGGAAGCCGCCGATCTATTGCTCCTTGAAGCGATAACCCACGCCGTAGAGCGTCTCGATACCGTCGAACACCGGATCGACCTGATTGAATTTCTTGCGCAGGCGCTTGATGTGGCTATCGATGGTCCGGTCGTCGACGTAAACCTGGTCATCATAGGCCGCATCCATGAGAGCATCACGGCTCTTCACGATGCCGGGCCGTTGCGCCAGCGACTGGAGGATCAGAAATTCAGTGACGGTGAGCGTCACCGGCTTGCCGTCCCAGGTGCACGAGTGGCGATCGGGATCCATTGCAAGCTTTCCACGTTCGATAATCTTGGCGGTATCCAGGGGGATGGCGGGATCGCGCGCCCCGGCGCGGCGCAGCACGGCCTTCACCCGCTCGACGAGCAGGCGTTGGGAAAAGGGCTTCTTGATAAAATCGTCGGCCCCCATCTTCAGGCCGAAGAGTTCGTCGATTTCATCGTCCTTCGAGGTCAGGAAGATCACCGGCAGGTCGGTCTTCTGGCGGATGCGGCGGAGCAATTCCATCCCGTCCATGCGCGGCATCTTGATGTCGAAGATCGCCATATCGGGCGGATTATCCTGGAGGCCCTGAAGAGCCGCCGCGCCGTCATTGTATTTCTGCACGCTGTAGCCTTCCGTCTCGAGGGCCATGCCCACGGAGGTCAGAATGTTACGGTCATCATCGACCAGGGCGATTGTCGACATCTTCTTGTTCATCCTTGGTAAGCCTTTGGTTGCCTCTAGGGGTGGAACTAGAACAAAATGTGGCAGGCATGATAGGGGTTTCGATGCAACATTGCGAGAACTGAAGGCCGGAAATCGGCCGCTCCACGTGCCGCTGCCCGCGAACCAAGCGTGAACAGATTCGAGGCCGTCAAACCGTCAGATCACGAACAATTCGAATTTTTCCGGTTCGAGCACAAACAGCCGGTCCTGATCCTTTCGCAGGAAACCCAATCGTTGATAGAAATGCGCCGCTTGCTGGTTCGTGTGGTCGACTTCCAACTTTATGAAACGCGCGCCCCGTGCCATGCCCCGGGCTGCGGCGAATTTCAGGAGATGGACTCCGGCCTTCTGGCCCCGGGCCTGGGGTTCAACGAAGAGATCGACCACATACAGGCCTTTCGCGTTGCGCCAGGTTGAAAAGGTCATGAGCGTCAGGCAGGCGCCCACAAGTCTCTCCTCCTGTTCCGCGACAGCGATATCGATGATATCCCTGTTGCCGTTCAACGACTCCTGCGTCAACCGGGGAACGGCTTCGGCGTCGACGTAACGAGCGAGGCCTCGCACCATGTCGACCACCTGCCCGGCCTCGCCGGTACGCATCTCCCTAATCACCAAACTCATCCAGTCAACCCTTCAGCGGTGTTTGCCCCGGTCCTTCCGCCTCTGCTAAGAGCCAACGGGCGGTTCCCAACGAACAAGGCGAAAACAGATATGTCCGCCGCTGCGGCGCTTCCTCCGAGCATCATTTCAACCGACAATCTGCCCAAAGTGTCATGGGCCAAGGGTTGTTATATTTATGACGTGGACGGGAAACAATATATCGATGGTTCCGGCGGTCCCGCGGTTTATTGCATTGGCCATGCCAATGCCGAAGTGAACGACGCCATCAAGGCGCAGCTCGACCGCATTGCCCATGGTTATCGTTACAACTTCACATCCGATGCGCTGGAGGAACTCAGCGGCATTCTCCGCAACCGCTGTGGCGGAACACTGCAACACATACTCTATGTGACGGGTGGTTCGGAAGCGGTGGAGTGCTGCCTGAAACTCGCGCTGCAATACCATGCGGCACGTGGCGCGATGAGCCGCAGGCGGTTCATCGCCCGGGAGCGTTCATGGCATGGCAGCACACTGGGAGCACTTTCGGTTTCGGGCTTTCTCGAGCGCAAGAAGGCTTTTGAAGGATCGTTGCTCGACGTCTCGCGTGTCTCGCCCGCCAATACCTTTCGTCCAATCGCTGGCGCCACGGCGGAAACCGCCGGAGAAGCTTGCGCAAGGGAGCTGGAAGACGAAATCCGGCGGGGCGGTCCCGAACGGTTCGCGGCTTTCATCTTCGAACCGGTGGTGGGCGCCGCGGGCGGTTGTGTGCCGGCACCTCCCGGTTATGCCAAGCGGGTACGCGACATCTGCGACCGGTATGGTGTGCTGATGATCTCCGACGAGGTCATGTCGGGTTCGGGACGCTGCGGCACATGGCGCGCATTGGAAACCGACGGCGTGGAGCCCGACATCATGGCGGTCGCCAAGGGCCTTGCCGCCGGCTATTTGCCGCTTGGAGCCGCGATCTATTCGAACAAGGTTGCAGGCGCCATTCAGGACGCCCACGGCGGGCCGATGACCGGCCACACATTCACCGGCCATACGGCGTGCTGCGCGGCGGGTGCGGCGGTGCAAAGAATTGTCGCCCGGGAAAAGCTTGTCGAACGGGTCCGCGCCAACGAGGTAAAGTTGAAGACCATGATCGCCGATGCGCTCCGGGGCGTTGACGCTGTAGGCGATATCCGCGGGCGGGGCTATTTCATTGCGGCGGAACTTGTCGCCGACCGCCGGACGAAGGCTCCGTTCCCGGCCGAACATAAACTTTTCATGCGCATCCGCCAGCAGGCCCTCGAGAATGGCCTGATCTGTTATCCCGTCGGAGGAAATGTCGACGGCATCAACGGCGATGTGGTGATTGTGGCTCCGCCCTACAACGCGACTGACGGGGAATTGGACGAGATCGTGTCAAAGATGGCAAAATCCATCAAGCAAGTTCTGAAGGCGGCAGGTTTGTTCTAGGTTTCACTCGCGCTTGGCCTGCTCTCTTCTGAGACGCGAGCCGCGCAGAAGGCCCGCGGCATCGACAATCGGATATCCCGCCGAGACAATATGCGAATTGATGCGATGCAGATCGCGGATCATGTCAACATAAAGTGCGCTGCGCCGGAGTGCGCTGCCCTTGCCGCGCCTGCCGATACGGAAATGCTCATCTAGGACCTTGTTTTCGAGGGCCCGGAAGGCATCCTTCTGGGCTATGAGGCGCTTGGCGCCCTGAATATCGCCTGAGGACAAGACCCCCGTGGCCATGCGCAGATTATCGTGAATAATGAGGCAAAGATCGTCGAGCGAGGCCTGTTCCTCGATACTGAAGGTAATGCTTTCCTTGGCCTTTGCCTTAATGCGGTCGGACAGATTGAGATGAATCACGTCACCAGCATGTTCGAGGTTGCTGGTGTAAAGGGTGATCTCCAAGGCGCGGCGGGATTCCTCTGGCGACAGCCCGTTCTGGGCAAGATCGCCGAGATAGGACTGTAAAGCGGAATGATAGGCATTGAGACGTTCATCGAGGCCCTTCAGTAGCTTGAGGGTTTCGAGGCTGCCGGAGCGCAGGGCGGTCAGGGCCGTATCGAACATGCGGTCGAGCACTTCGCTCATGCGTACGGTTTCGAGTAACGCGTTCGACAGCGCCACCGGCGGTGTCGATAGGGCTAGAGCATCCAGGTAGCGAGGCGAGGCCAAGCTGTCGGCCTCCCGTTTTTCGTCTGGAACCAGCTTTAACATGAGCTTTTCAACCAGCCCAGTTAAGGGCAAAAATAGCAGGCCGGTCGCAATGTTGAAGAGCGCGTGAAAGGCAACCGCCGTTTCGACGGGACCCAACGGAATTTGCAGGATCAATGGCGTCAAGCGGTTAATGAACGCCACCGCCACGACCGCCATAAGGCCACGGCAGAGAAGGTTTGCCAGCGGAAGGCGGCGGGCCCCGGCGGGAAGCGCCAGGGTGGAGAAGACCGCGGGAAACCCGCCGCCGAGATTGATGCCAAGAATGACGCTGAGCGCTCCCGCCACCTCAAGGCTGCCGTTGGCGAGCAAGGAGGCGACAAGAAGAATGGCTGCAAGGGTTGAATGAAACGCCCAGGCCAACAGGGAACCCACGATGAAGGCAAGGAGCGGTTCACGCCCAAGGGTGGCCAAAACTTCGTGGAACAGACTGGCGCTGCTGAGTGGCGTGCTGGCCGTCTTGATGAGTTGCAGGGAAAGGAGCATCAAACCCAACCCGATGAGAATGCGTCCGACATTGCGGGGCCGAAACTCTTCCGTCTGGGAGAAAATTACCGAACCAGCGAAGAGCAGAATGGGCGAGGCCCAAAGCGCCAGGTTGCTGCCCGAGGCGAAAATCGCGGACACGATTCCCGAGCCCACATCGGCGCCCAAGAGAACGGCAAGGCCCAGCGCGGTGCCGATCGATCCGGATGCGGCAATGCCGGCGACGATCAACGCCATGGCGGTTCCGCTGCCGAGTATTGTGGTGGCGACTCCGCCCGCGACGAAGGCGGTGATACGGCTGCCCAGGCGATGTTCGATGAAGGACTTGAGCCGGTCGCCCCAGGCGCGCATGACGCCGGTGCGCACCATGCGAACGCCCCACAGGAGCAGCGCAACGCCGCCCAATAGATTGACGATGACAACCGTTCCGGGATTCACCTTACCGTCTCGTCTCGATCGCGTCCCAAATCAATGCGGCAATGTTCTCGCCGCCAAAGCGGGCCACCTCCCTGATGCCAGTGGGAGAGGTGACGTTGATTTCGGTCAAATAATCTCCAATCACATCTAATCCTACGAAGATCAGGCCGCGCTTCTTGAGGTCGGGCCCGAGGGCTTCGCAGATTTCATGCTCGCGTTTGGTCAGCGTCGCGGGCTCGGGTTTTCCACCCACATGCATGTTGGAGCGGTTCTCCGTGGCCGAAGGCACGCGGTTAATGGCGCCCACGGCCTTGCCGTCCACGAGGATAATGCGCTTGTCGCCCTTTCTGACAGCGGCGAGATATTTCTGCGCGATAAACGGTTCGCGGAAGGCTTGTTGGAACAGTTCGAGCAGCGCCGAGAAATTTTGATCACCCTCACCGAGCCGGAACACTCCGGCGCCGCCATTGCCGTAGAGCGGCTTCAAGATAATGTCGCCGTGGGCGCGGCGGAAGGCGGCGATTTCGATGGGATCGCGGCTGATCAGCGTCGCCGGCATGAACTGGCGGTAGCGCAATACGTAGAGCTTCTCCGGCGCGTTGCGGACCTCGGCCGGGTCGTTCACAACCAGGGTCCTGGAGTGAATGTGTTCGAGCAGGTGCGTTGCCGTGATGTAATTCATGTCGAAAGGCGGATCCTGGCGCATCAGCACCGTGTCGTAAGTACCGAGGTCGACGCGCTGCATCTCGCCCAAGGAGACATGATTGCCGATTTCATCGCGCAGCTTCACGTCCTGCCCCGAGGCCCACAGCGTGCCGCCGTCAAGCGCCAGCGTGCGCGTCTGATAATAAAAAATCCGGTGGCCGCGCAACTGTGCCTCCAGCATCAGGGCGAAAGTGGAATCGCCCTTGATGTTGATGGTCTCGATCGGGTCCATTTGCACGGCGGCCTTCAGGGACATCGTTCAATCGTCTCCGTAGAATGCGTTCTCGATGTGTTGCGGCCAGTGGTAGGGACTGATAGCAACGATGTCAAAACGGCAGAACTGGCGGGCGGCGATTGCGTCGCGCCCCATCCAGCTGCGCGCGGCGGCTGAAATGCGCCGCGCCTGGAAGGCCGTGACCGACTCAACCGATGCGTCGGCACTAAGGCGCCGTTTGACTTCGATGAAAGCCGTCACCTGTCCACGGCGCATGATAAGATCGACTTCACCCATGGGGCTTTTGTACCGGTGCGCCAGCAGCCGGTAGCCCTTGAGCCTGAGGCACCAGAGCGCCGCGATTTCGGCCAGCCTGCCGCGCCGTTCCGCCCCGCGCCTGGCATCAGCCACCGGTATCGCCCTTTGCCGCGAGAATGCGGGCATAGATATCCTTCCGGCCCAAGTTGAATCGTTTGGCGAGTTCCGATGCGGCCTTGCTCGCCGGCATCGTTGCCAACGCTTCGGCAATGGCGGCGCCAATCTCCTGGTCCGATGCGGCTTGGGCGGGTTCAATAGGCGGCCCGACAAGCAGAGTGATCTCGCCTTTGATCGAAGACCGAGTGCCAAGAATTCCGGCAATCTCGAGGGTATGTCCGCGAAGCACTTCTTCGTGCAGCTTGGTCAATTCGCGCGCCACCGCGACGGGGCGGCCCGGCAGCGCCGCCGCAAGTTCATGCAGCGTTGCCACAATGCGGTGTGGGCTTTCGAAAAAGATCAGCGTCGCTTTGAGATGCGCCAGTTCAGCGAATAAGCGTCCGCGCTCGCCTTGCTTCGGCGGCAGAAAGCCGAAAAAGCCAAACCGGTCCGTGGGCAGGCCCGACAGCGCCAGTGCGGTGAAGACCGCCGAGGGGCCGGGACAACATGTGACGGCGATCCCTTGCGCCACCGCCTCGACTGCGAGACGGTAGCCGGGATCGGACACCAGCGGCATGCCGGCATCGCTGACCAGCGCCATCGCCGCATTTGCCTTCAGCCGCGCCAGTATCCCGGGCCGCACTTTCGCGGCGTTGTGTTCATGGTAGGGCGCAAGCCTTGTGCGAATGCCATAACGCGCCAGGAGTTTCGCCGTCGTGCGCGTGTCCTCGCAGAGGATGACATCGGCCGCTGCAAGGGTGGCAAGGGCGCGAATTGTGATGTCGCCGAGATTGCCAATGGGAGTGGCGACAACATAGAGGCCCGGCACCAGCGCATCGGGCTCGAATTGCGCGCTCCCTATCAAATAGCGACGGGTGGGTTTGATCTCTCTGGGATGGGAGGGCGGCATGGGGCAGCCATGCTAGCGCGCCTTCATCGCAAGCGGGAGAGCCGATCTTGAATGCCTTTTCTACCCGCCGCGAACCGCTTTGGCGGCGGACTTGGCTGTGTCGAACTGGGCCCGGCGCGCCGCGATATCTTCTGCGGACAGGCGATCGATGTTGCAGTAGTCGAGCTTCCATGCGGCATCGGCGGACCATCGCAGCGGAGATTGCACTGTGGCGGGCGGAACCGCTGCTTGTTCGAGAAGCGACAACGCTAATTCGAGAGTTTCGTCCTGCGAGGCCACGTCCTTCGGCCTGCCCGCCCCGTTGCCGAGCGGGAAATCGCTGAACAGCAATCGCGGCGCGCCCACCTGCTCGACGATATCCCTGGCACATCCCATGATGACGGTGGCGATGGCGTTTGCTTCGAGGGCGCGAGCCGCAAGTGTGACGCTCTGGTGGCAGACCGGACAGTTGGGTACAAGAAGTGCTACGTCGGCTCGATCCGCCATGCAGCGGGAAACCAGCTCCACGCAATCGGTATCGATGGTGGTGCGCTGGCTGCGGTTGGTCGGTAGTCCATGAAAATGTTTTGTGAGACCCCCAATGCGGCCGCGGGCCACACTCCTGCGCAAGGCCTTGAGCGGGAAGTAACTGCCGATGTCTTCCGCCGTGGTGTGCCGGCGGTCGATGGCGATGTGCGAGATGCGCAAGTCGGGATCGGAAGAGGTTTCGCCGGAATAGACCTGGTAGAACTTCGCTGCCGCATTGTAGGGAGCACCGGGACCCTGATCGCCCTTTCCCGGCTGATAGGGCGCTGCTGTGGAGACGAGGCTGACGCGGGCTTCTGCGAGGGGCTTCACCAGCCGGTGAAACGGCACCTCGGTAAAATGCGCCCATTCATAGGGCGCACCATAACCAAGAGCCTGATAATAGGTTCGGATGCGGGCAAGATAGGGAATAGGCTCGTCAGGTGACATTGTCCGGCAGCTCCGTCTCGCGCCTGGCGATGAAATCGCGGAGGCCTTCGGCCACGCCTTCTTCGAGTTTCGGCTCCTCGTAGGCGGCGAGCATGGCAGCGGCCTTCTCGCGGCCGCGCGTGTCGTGGTCCTTGGCCCCTTCCGCCGACCATTGTTCGAAGGGATTGAAATCCATGATCGAGGGCATGAAGAAGGCGCTCTCGAAATGCTCAAGGGTGTGTTTGGTGCCAAGAAAATGCCCGGCGGGCCCCACCTCGCGGATCGCCGCCATGGCGTCCTTGAAATCGTCGAAGGAGAGGCCTCCCGCATATTTGTACCAGCCAATGAGCTGTTCCGCGTCGGTGACAAATTTGGAATAACCGCAGCATAGCCCCGCCTCCAGCCAGCCCGCCACGTGCCAGATGTAATTCGCGCCGGAAAGAATCGCCGCGTGCATCAGCATGTTGGATTCATAGCCCGCCTGGGCATCGTTGAGTTTCGAGCCCACATGGAAGCCGGAGGTGCGCCATGGCAGTTTGTATTTCCGCGCCAGGGCTCCCATCAGATACATCATCTGGGCCGCTTCCGGTGTGCCGCCCATGGGTGCGCCGGTCCTCATGTCGATCGTCAGCATGAACTGGCCGTAGAGCTGCGGGCTTCCCGGGCGGACAAGTTGCGTGAAGGCCACCCCGGCAAGAGCTTCCGCGTTCACCTGCGCCACGGCACCCACGGCGGAAGCCGAGGTCGAAGCCCCGCACAGCGCGAAGGGCGCCAGAATTAGGGGCTGGTTATGGCTGGCATAGACCTTCATGGCATCCAGCATGGTCGCATCCCACACCAGCGGCGAATTGCAATTGGTGACGGCGACTAGGACCGGATTGTCCCTGACATAATCGTCCCCGAAGACAATGCCCGCCATTTTCATGACGTCTTGGGCGCGCTCCTTCGAGGTGACGATGCCCATGAAGGGCTTGTCGGAATACCGGAGTGCTGAATGAATGATGTGCAGGTGGCGCTTGGGCACGGGCACTTCCATGGGCTCGCAGATGATAGCACTTGAGGAATGCAGCGCGGGCGACATGTAGGCGAGCTTGTGGAAATTGTTGAGATCCGCGAGCGAGCCATAGCGCCGCTTGTTGTCGAGGTCGCGCACGTAGGGCGCGCCATACATGGGCACGAACACCGTGTTGTTGCCGCCCACCTTCACGGTGCGCTCGCGGTTGCGGGCAGTGAGCGTGAATTCCGGCGGGGCTTGCGACACGAGCGCCATAAGCAGCGCCCGGTCGATGCGCACCCGCGTGCCGGTCACATCGGCGCCCGCCGCCTGCCACATGCGCGGTGCTTCGTCGTCGCGAAACTCGCAGCCAACCTCCTCGAGTATCTTGAGCGATTCCTCATGGATCAGCTCCACCGCCTCGTCCGGCACCATCTGGTAAACCGGGATGTTGCGCACCAGCGTGGGAAAGGAAGCCACAGGTGCCGAGCGCAGGGCCCGGCGCCCCTCCCGTCCGCCGCCCTTCCGGCCGGTGCTGAGTGTCTGTTTTGCGAGTTCGAGCGTGTTGACCGTCATTTTAGCCACCTTTTCCAGCTCATGAAACGCCAGCGCAACTTCCAGTTCAACCGGAAGAAGATGCCCGTTTCGCTTGAGGCAAAGTCAAGCGTTCTGGGTCAGGAGCCAGGCGCGCAAGGTTTCGGCCTCGCGCGAGGGTTCCCGCTCGCTGCTCCAGGCGGCATAAAAGGAACCGGGTGCCGGGATTTGCGCCGGCGTTACCTGTTTGAGCCGGCGCTTGGCGATCAATGGCTTGACCAGGCTGAGCCAGCCCAACGCCACGCCCTGGCCATCCTGTGCGGCCTGGAGTGCTATCACATAGCTGTTGAAGCGGCGCACGTTCAGTTTCTTGCGGGCAATGCCGAATCCGCGCAGGAAATCGACCCAACTGGTCCAGGTCCAGTCGACGCCCTCGACCGACAGCAGCGGGACCTCGGCGATAGCCTTGGGCGAAGCGATCTGGTGGCGCGCCAGAAAGGCGGGGCTGGCCACTGCGATAATGGTATCGTCGAACAGCTTCGAGGCATGTTCGCCGGGCCACTGGCCATCGCCGTAGCGGATGCGCAAATCCACGTCCGGCCGCTGCAATTCCTGCATGCGGTCGGAGATCATGTGATCGATGACGATATCCTGGTGGGCGTTCCAGAAGGCCCCAAGCCGCGGCATCAGCCACAATGGGGCGAAGGCTGCGGTCGTTCCGATGGATACGGTGCGGATGGTGCTGTCGCCGCGTACCGATTGCAAACCGCCGGCGAGGCGTTCGAAAGCTTCACGCAAGGCGCGGTAGACGGTTTCACCCTGGGGCGTCAGCTGCAAGGCCCGGTGCAGGCGGATAAACAGCGCGCTGCCGATCTCGTCTTCAAGACCCTTGACTTGTTTTGAAACCGCGCCCGGCGTCACATTGAGCTCACGCGCCGCTCGCGTCAGGCTCAAGTGCCGGGCGGCGGCCTCGAAGGAGGCCAAGGCGTTAAGCGAGGGCAGGTTGTAGTGGCGGCGCACCATGGCGGCGGCAGTGTATCAGAGCCTCCTCGATTGAGGAAAGCTCATTCGAAGCGTATTTACCCCCAACGCATATCCGCATTCAACGCCTTGGGTTGACGTGAGTGCGGCGCAAGACCACACTAGCGACTCAGGGGAATGCCTGAGCGCAAGGAGCAACTTGCGCCTCGCGTCAATCGTCAAAATCAGGGGCGTCCGAATTCCCTTTCGGGCGGCATGGAGGAGCCACTATGGCCAATGAACACATGACCGAGGACGAGAAAGTCCTCCACGGAATGGGCTATGCCCAGGAACTTGCGCGGCGCATGGGCGGGTTTTCGAACTTCGCCATTTCATTTTCGATCATCTGTATTCTGGCGGGCGGCATCACCGCCTTCCCGGTTGCCATGTCATCGGGCGGCGGCTTCTCCGTCTCCATCGGCTGGATCGTCGGCGGCCTGTTCGCCCTGGTGGTTGCCGCTTCGGTGGGCCAGATCGCCTCGGCCTATCCGACAGCGGGTGGCCTCTATCATTGGGCCTCGATCCTCGGCGGCCGCGGCTGGGGCTGGATAACCGCCTGGATCAACATGGTGGGCCTTATTTTCGTCGTCGCATCGGTGAACTTCGGTG
>JBKKDI010000063.1:0-8203 GCA_046708645.1 Aestuariivirga sp. | reverse complement strand
ACGTGGCGGTCACCAAAACACCGGCCGAGCTGGCCTATGGCGGTGAAGTACTCCCAAATCCGCGCATGGGAGATTGGAAGTGGACGAACCTCCGTACACTGATCGACCGGCCCTATCCGCCGCGCGTCAATGTCGAAGCGAAGACCTCCCAGGTCGCGCGCATGATCAAGGCTGCGTGTTTTGCCCGCGTAGCCGCGGCGCGCATGGTTTTCGTTAACGGGCATTACGATGCTGCCCATTCGAAGTTGGCCAATGGCGACAACACTTCGCGGCTGACGGCCGATGAACCTGTACTGCATATGAATCAGGCCTTTGCCACCGATGGCGCAAGGCTGACGCTGTCGGGGAGCGCGGACACCCCGGTTGAGCTGCTGTTCATCGCCACCGATGCGGAGCCCCGCACCGTTGCGACGCGGAATGTGATCGAGATTGCGGCCGGCGCTTCCGCCACCGTCATCGAAACCCATGTGGGGGATGGCGCCTATCTCTCTAACAGTGTCACGGAGATTATACTCGGAGACGGCGCAAGGCTGGACCGGGTCAAGGTCGAATGTGAAGCAGCAACGGCGCTGCATCTCGCCCACGCCCATATGACCTTGGGCAAGAACGCAACGCTCCGCGACTTCACGCTGACCTCCGGGGCCCGCGTCAACCGCCAGAACGGCACATACGTCTTCAGCGGTGAGGGCAGCGATGCAAAAATCTCCGGCGCCTATCTTCTGGCGGGCAAACAGCATGCCGACACCCGCCTCGTCGTCGATCATGCCGTGCCCCATTGCACCAGCCGCGAACTGTTCAAATGCGTGATGGACGAGAATGCCCGTGGCATCTTCCAGGGCAAGGTAATGGTCAGGCGCGATGCCCAGAAGACCGACGGCAAGCAGTCGAGCCACGCGCTTCTTCTTTCCGATACGGCCGAATTCGACGCCAAGCCCGAGCTGGAGATTTTCGCCGACGATGTGGTCTGCGGCCACGGCGCCACCTCCGGCGACCTCAACGAAGATCATCTTTTTTACCTGCGCTCGCGCGGCGTTCCCGAAAGCGAAGCGAAGTCCCTGTTGATCGCGGCCTTCGTGGGCGAGGCCTTTGAGACGATAGAACACGATGGCATACGCGAGGCGCTTACGAAATATTCCGAGGATTGGCTGACCTTGCACAGGGCCACGGCATGACAATTGCCCTTACAAAAAGTCTGCCGTCGACCGTTGCTCAAACAGTCTGGTACAGCGTAGCGGCGCCGCGGCGGGCAGTTCGCGAGCTCCTTAGCGGCGCTGATCTCAAGCACGCAATTATCGCTATTGTGATCCTGGGGACCGCTGTTACCGCTGTGGATGCGGGCATCAGTACTTGGCTTGATCTACGGAATGAAACCGATGACAGCCAATTCACGTTTTTTGGCCCTGGCGAGGCAGCTGCCGAAGCACTGAGTTGGGCGGGCATCGCCGCTTTGCTAGTAATGGCATCTTATCCGCTAATAATTTTCTTCTGGGCATACGTATTTGGGTACAAAGATCAATCGCGCCTCGTGCGAGCTGCGGTTGCGGTTGGCTTTGGTTCCACGGTTTTTATACTACCGGCGCAAGAATTGGCGTTTTTCTATGCTGGGGCGTCCGATAGCAATTTTGCATTTGCAGAGGTACTGGCAACTGCTCTTATCGTTTCTCTTGCACTCTCTACCTTTTATTTCGCCGAAGCACTAACAATCAGCTGGACACGATCATTGCTGTTAAACGTCGCCGTTTTTGCAATGATATTTATCGGGGCCATATTCTTAACTTTTGCAGGATTTATGTTGTACGGGGTATTCTTTGGATTTGAGTACCTTGACGGAGCGGAGAGTCCGTCATGAACGTTATGCAAAAGACGTTTGATGTTGCCGCCATTCGCCGCGATTTTCCCATCCTGTCGCGAATGATTTATGGCAAGCCTCTTGTCTATCTCGACAATGCGGCTTCCGCGCAAAAGCCCACGGCGGTGCTCGATGCCATGATGAAGAGTTATTCGGGTGAATACGCCAACGTTCATCGCGGCCTGCATTTTCTTTCGAATGCGGCGACGCAATCCTTCGAGGACGCGCGCGAAAGTGTGCGCGCCTTTCTCAATGCTCCATCGAAAGATCAATTGATCTTCACCCGCAATGCGACGGAGGCCATCAATCTCGTAGCCCAGAGCTTCGGCGGCATGGTCATCGGCGAGGGCGACGAGATCGTGCTGTCGATCATGGAACACCATTCTAATATCGTGCCGTGGCATTTTCACAGGGAGCGCCGGGGTGCTGTCATCAAATGGGCGCCCATCGACGATGACGGCAATTTCCTGCTCGATGAATTCGAGAAGCTGCTGACGTCGCGAACGAAAATCGTCGCCATCACGCACATGTCGAATGCACTGGGTACCATCGTTCCCATCGCTGAGGTCATCAAACTCTCTCACGCGCGCGGCATTCCGGTGCTCGTCGATGGCAGCCAGGCGGCGGTGCATATGCCTGTCGATGTTACGGCCCTCGATGCCGATTTCTACGTCTTTACCGGCCACAAAACCTATGGGCCCACCGGCATCGGCGTGCTCTATGGCAAGGCTGAGCATTTGAAGCGCATGCCACCCTATCAGGGCGGTGGCGAGATGATCAACGAAGTGACGACCGAAGGCATCACCTACAACGACCCGCCGCACCGTTTTGAGGCGGGAACACCGGCCATTGTCCAGGCCATCGGCCTCGGCGCCGCGCTGGACTATATGCGTGGCATCGGGCTCCATAACATTGCGGCCCATGAGGCGAGCTTGCGCGATTACGCCATGCAGCGCCTCTCCCAGATCAATTCGCTGCACATCTATGGGCGGGCGAAAGACAAGGGCGCCATCGTCGCATTCAACATGGCGGGCGCCCACGCCCACGACGTGGCGACCGTCATTGACCGTTCTGGCGTTGCGGTGCGCGCGGGAACCCATTGCACCCAGCCGCTGCTCGCCCGCTTCGGCGTCACCGCCACGTGCCGGGCTTCCTTCGCCATGTATAATACCCGCGAGGAGGTTGACGCGCTGGCGGAAGCTCTTATCTCTGCACAAAGGATTTTCCTGTGACCGAGACCCTTGCCCAATCCGTGGCCGAAACGCCGCCCACCGCCATCCCGCCGGACGATCTGGCGCGCATGACCGACGATATCGTGGCGGCGCTCAAGACGGTCTACGACCCGGAAATCCCGGTCGACATCTATGAGCTTGGCCTGATTTACAAGGTCGATATCGACGATGACCGAAACGTGGCGATCGAAATGACGCTCACCGCACCGGGCTGCCCGGTGGCGGGCGAAATGCCGGTTTGGGTGGAAAATGCCGTCTCAACGGTTGGCGGCGTTGCAAGTGTAAAAGTAACCATTGTTTTCGATCCGCCATGGGATCATAGCCGCATGTCCGATGAAGCGCGCGTCGCGCTCAATATGTGGTAGGGTGAAGTGATGGCGACAGCAAATCCACGTCCCCGCCCGCAGGCCATGAAGCTCACGGATGCCGCAGCCGTGCGTGTCCGCGAGATCATGGCAAAATCGGAAAAGCCCGTGGCGGGCTTGCGCATTGGCGTCAAGAATGGCGGCTGCGCCGGCATGGAATACACCATGGAATGGGCGGCGGAGCAGAAACCCTTCGATGAAGTTGTCGAGGACAAGGGCGTCAAGGTGCTGATCGATCCCAAGGCCGTCATGTTCCTGCTCGGCACCGAAATGGATTTTCAGGCTTCGGCGTTGAAATCCGGTTTCGTGTTCAACAACCCCAATCAGACCTCGGCCTGCGGCTGCGGCGAGAGCGTGCAACTGAAGCCCGTGACATCGGCGGCCTGATCCGTTAAAAACACCTATGGGTAATTTCATCCTGGCGGTTGCGATTATCTTTGGCGGCTGGTGGCTTCTGCGCAAGCTGGCCAGTTCGCAGCCGAGGCAGGTGCGTGGACTGGCGCGAAAGCTCGCCGGCGGCGCCATCATCGCGGTCGCGGGTTTTCTGATGTTGCGCGGCGCTTCGAATGTGGCCATCCCACTTTTCGTGCTAGGTGCCGGTTTTGTGGGTGAGACGGCGTTGTTTCCCGATGGTCTGCAGTGGCCGGGAAGGAATAAGGGCCCCCCTCCACCATCCCCAGCCTCGCGGGGGGCAATAACCCGCGATGAGGCCTATGCCGTGCTGGGGCTAAAACCGGGGGCAACCATAGCCGAAGTCCGCGCCGCGCATCGCCGCCTCATGAAGGATTTCCATCCCGATCATGGCGGCAGCAATTATCTCGCCATCAAGATCAATCAGGCCAAGGATCTGCTGTTTCAGGAATTGGGCGCCACCACGTAGCAACTGGTATTCTTGCGCGCCAGTTGCTTGCAGGTTTCGCGCGCCGCCTTTTCGGTGAAGCCCGAGAAACGGGCGCGGTAGGTGGTCTTGTCACCCTTCTGGACGGTCACGGTGAAGGCCGGCTTGCCGCGCAGTTCAGTAGGGCCATCGGCCCGGAGCTTGGTGAGCCTGGAAGCGGCATCCTGCTTGGTGGCGTAAGCGCCGATTTGGATGTTCCATTCTGCTTCGGGTTGTGCAGCGGATTTCACGTCCGCCTGTTCGGCCTGCGGCTTCACTTCAAACGGCAGCTTGTTGGGGAGGATGGCCGGTGCAATTGTGGCCTCGATGATTTTGGGTTCGGGTTTTTTTTCGGCCGTTCCGCTTTTGTCGGCCGAGGCGAGCGAGACCTCTGCGGGATGTTCGCCGCTGGTTGAAGACTCAGCCGCGGCGGCCATGGCGGCAGCCAGCGGATCGATAGCGCCCGTGGACGATCCGGCCAGCGCCGCGATGGTCTTGCCGTCGGTGCACTTGGGAAATGCCTTGTCGAGCATCTTCTTCATGTAGGCGTTGCGCGAGGCGCCCGAAGCTCCCCCCAGGACGACGCCAACGATCCGCTTGTCACCGCGTTTGGCCGAGGTCGTGAGATTGAAGCCCGAGGCGGCGATGTAGCCGGTTTTGATGCCGTCGGTACCGGCATATTTGCCGAGCAACCGGTTATGGGTGGCCGTCGAGCGCCCGCCATAGGTAAACGCCATGGTGCGGAAATAGGGATAATATTGCGGGAAGTCGCGTTGCAGGCGCAGTCCCAGCGTGGCCATGTCGCGCGCGGTCGTCACTTGCGCCGGATTGGGCAGGCCCGAAGCATTGCGGAACACCGTGCGGGCCATGCCAAGGCTTCGCGCCGTGCGGGTCATGCGCTCGGCGAAGGCTGCTTCGGTGCCTCCAAGAGTCTCGGCCACTGCGGCGGCCACATCATTGGCGGACTTCACCACCAAGGCCTTGATGGCAAGTTCGACAGTGACCGACTTGCCGGGCTTCACTCCCAGTTTCGAGGGCTGCATGCGCGCCGCCCGGACCGACATGAACACGGGCGAAGTGAGTTTGATCTTGCCCGATTCGAGATCCTCGAACACCAGATAAAGCGTCATCATTTTTGTGAGAGAGGCCGGGTGCCTCCGTCCATCGGGATCGACGGAAGAGAGTATTTTGCCGGTGCGGGCATCTACCGAAATGGCGGAAAAGGGAGCTTTGGCAACCCCCGGTTGGGCCAGCGTAATCGCGCCAAAGAACAAAATGAGCAATGAAAAAACAGCCCGCCACGGGAATTGGCAACGGGGGGCTGACACGCGCCGAAGCGCCGCACCAATTACAACCATGATGACTCCACCTGTCCGGCTGCCATGCCGGCGTCCTACCCAATAATAGATGGCTGGCCGCCCCCGGCCCCGCAATTAACCGTTGCTGCCGTTACAGAGTGGTAAACGGCCTTGCGAATCCACCTTAACCCAAATTCTCCATGTTGCAACGCAAAATAAACTTGACAAAAATGGTGCAGTGCATATATTCGCCCTATCGAGTTGCGTAACCCCCTGCTAACCCTATGGAGACATTAGATGATCAAGTCCTTCGAAGAATTGCAAAGCATCGGGAAAGGCAGTTTTGAAGCCTACGCCGCCTCGGCCAATGCCCTGACCAGGGGTTTCCAGGCCATCGCCCAGGACGCCGCCGAATTTTCGCGGAAATCGTTTGAAACCAGCACCGCCGCTGTCGAACGCGCCACCTCCGCCAAGTCCATCGAGACGGCCCTGGAAGTACAGCAGGGCTACGCCAAGGAAGCCTACGATGCTTTCCTGGGCCAGATGGGCAAATTTGGCGAGCTTTACCTCGCCACCGCCAAGGAGGCCTACAAGCCCTTCGAAGCCAGCTTCCAGGCTTTCGGCATCAAGACCGCCGGCAAGTAACCGAACGCTTTTCCTGAATTTGGCCCGCCGTGCGCCCGCACGGCGGGCTTTCCATTATGCCAGGCTGATCGCCACGGGGACATGGTCGGATGGCTTCTCCCAGCCCCGCGTATGGGTGTCGATGCGCGCCGTTTGCAAACGGTCGGCCGCCTGGGACGACAGCAGGAGATGGTCGATCCTGATACCATTGTTCTTCTGCCAGGCACCCGCCTGATAATCCCAGAAACTGTAGACGCCCGGTTGATCCGCCATGATGGCGCGGATCGCGTCGGTGAATCCGAGGTTTTGCAGAATGCGGAATTTCGCCCGTGTCTCCGGCAGGAACAGGGCGTCCGTCACCCAGTTCTCCGGGAATTTCGCATCGAGCGCCTTGGGAATCACATTGTAGTCGCCCGCCAGCACCAAAGCTTCCTCAAGGTCCAGCAATTCGCGCGCATGTGCCGTGAGATGGTCCATCCACTCAAGCTTGAAGGCGTATTTCTCGGTGCCGGCGGGATTGCCGTTTGGCAGATAGATGGAAGCGACCCGCACCATGCCTGAGCTGTTTGGAATCAGCGCCTCGATATAGCGGGCAGGGGACTCTGCATCGTCCCCGGGAAGCCCCCGGCGCACATCTTCGGGCTTGCCTTTCGACAGGATAGCCACGCCGTTGTAGGCCTTCTGGCCGTGGACGAGCACGTTGTAGCCAAGGTCTTCGAACGTGGAAGCTGGAAAACTTCCCGTCTCGCATTTGATTTCCTGCAGGCAAAGCACGTCCGGATTGGCTTCCTTGATCCAATTGACCGCAGTATCGATGCGCGCCCTGATCGAATTAATATTCCACGTGGCAATGATCATCTCGAACGCCTATGCGAAGAATATTTTGGTAGGTCCTTGTCTATCAAGGGGTACGTCAAGAGGATGTGAAGTGATGGCATATGAGTTAACGCGATGAAGAATGTTCAAGTGATCGACGGAGCAATGAACTGCACCTACGACATTTTCGGACTGCCTGACTTTGAGTTTCGACTGATGTTTCCTGGGGGTGCTGATATCGAATTCGCAGGTGATTTCATTGCAAGAGTTGGGAAAACAAAGGCCCGGGCTATCACGACAGCAATGTGGAAGCGGCCAATTGACAAGAAGGTGGTCCAAGGATTGCACGGAACCCTGTTCTATGAACTCGATCATAAGAAGGCCTACTACCCAACAAAAAAAGAAGCAAAAATGGTCGTCAAGGTTGGCGGTAGAGACATCCCGATGTCAAATCGTCGACTCAGGAAGGAAACTTGATCTTCGGGCGCAACGATACAGGCCAAGCCCTAAATGGAAAAGCTGGTGCCGCAACCGCACGACGCCGTGGCGTTGGGGTTTTTCACTCTGAACGATTGCCCAATGAGATCGTCGACGAAATCGATTTCCGATCCGGCCAAATAGGCTTGCGAAATGGAATCGATCAACGCCATGGCCCCATCGCGTTCGAGAACAAGGTCGTCGTCATTGGGCGCTTCCGCCAGACCGAAATCATACTGAAAGCCGGAGCAGCCGCCGCCGTTCACCGCAATCCGCAAGGCGCGTTTGGCGGGATCGGCGCCGACAATCTCCTTGATGCGGGCGGCGGCGCGGCCGGTAAGGGTTATAGTCGTCATTACGATTGTGTATGTTGGGCGGAACGACGTGCTTGTCAATGGATTCCGAGTTCATGCGCCGCCAAACCGCCGCCTATTGTTCACGTGAGGAAGACAGCCGCGGCCGCCTGGTGCCGGAGCCTGAAAGCGCCCAGCGCAGCCCCTTTGCCCGCGACCGCGACCGCATCATCCACTCCTCCGCCTTCCGGCGCCTCAAGCACAAAACGCAAGTGTTCGTTTACCACGATGGCGACCATTACCGGACCCGTCTTACCCACTCAATCGAAGTCGCTCAGATCGCCCGTTCCATCGCCCGCGCCCTGGGGCTGG
>JBKKDI010000062.1:0-14545 GCA_046708645.1 Aestuariivirga sp. | reverse complement strand
TGGGAGTTATTGAAAAATTTACCTTAACCCGCCCGTTACATTCTGAAACAGCAATTGATTTTACCTGCCGCCCGGGGCCCTGATAGGCAGGGATTGCATCAAATTACCGGAATACCGGAAGTTGGGCGTTAATTACGTGGATCACAGGGCTGGGGCCGATGACAAGTACCGCGTTGAGGGTCGAAGACGCTGAAGCGCCCGATCTTGTCCGTACACCGCGGGCCAATCGCGATCTGGCGCGACGCCTCGGGGACTTCCAGACACTGGCCGAGGGCCTCGATTATGCAGCCCAGGGCGTCACCGGGTTCAACTTCTATTCGGGGCGCGGCGCCCTTCAGCACGTTCAGCCCTATTCCCTGTTGCGCAAGCAGGCATTGTCGACGGCGCGAAAACTTCTTTCGCTTGGCCTGAAGCGTGGCGACCGGGTGGCCGTCGTGGCCGAAACTGGCCCGGATTTCATGGCCGTATTCTTTGGCTGCCAGTATGCCGGCCTTATTCCATGCCCCATGCCCTATACCCTCTATATGGGCGGCAGGGACGCCTTCGTGGACCGGGTTGCCGGGATGCTGGAGGCCGCCAAGGCGTGCGCTGTTATTTCCACCGTGGATCTTGAAGCGACGATTCGCGAAGGTGCTGACCGTGCCGGCATCGGCCGGGTGCTGACCCACACGGAACTTCAGCAACTGCCGGAAGCGGCGGCCAAGCTCGAAGCCTTCGGTCCCGGCGAGAATGCCTATATTCAATACTCCTCCGGCTCGACCTCCAATCCCAAGGGCGTGCTGATCCCGCAAGCGGCGATCCTGGCAAATACCCGGGCCATTCTCGGAAGCATGCGCCTCACGCCCGAGGACCGTGCGTTTTCGTGGCTGCCGCTTTATCACGACATGGGGCTCGTCGGCTTCTGCCTGTCGCCCGTGATGGGCCAGGCATCGATCGACTATCTCGCAACCACGACATTTGCGCGCCGCCCCGCGCTGTGGCTCAAATTGATGTCGGACAACAAATCGACGATCAGTTGCGCGCCAAGTTTCGGCTACGATCTGGCGGCACGGCGCATCAATGGGGAGGCGGTCAACCTCGATCTCAGCGGGCTGCGCGTGGCGGGCATCGGCGGCGACATGGTGCGGGTCGATATTCTCGCGCGCTTTGCCGAAACGCTTTCGGTGGCGGGCTTCAAGCCGCGCGCTTTCTTGCCGAGCTATGGCATGGCGGAAACGACGCTGGCCATTGCGATTGCCGATGTCGATCGGCCGGTCCGCATCGATACGGTCGAGCGCGATGCCCTCAAGACCCATGGCAAAGCTGTTCCGGCGGTTGCATCCGCGCAGGCACGGAGTTTCGTGGTGTGCGGCAGGCCCGTTCCCGGTTGCCATGTGGAAATCCGCGATGAGAGCGGGAATGTTCTCGGTGAACGCCAGGTGGGCCGCATCTTCGTCAACAGCCCGAGCCTGATGGCGGGGTATTATCAGGATGCGGACGCTACCCGCGCGGCTTTCGGCGGCGATGGTTTTCTCGATACGGGCGATATGGGTTACTGGCTCGACGGCGAAATCGTTATCACGGGGCGCGCCAAGGATCTGATCCTGCACAATGGCCGCAACATCTGGCCGGAGGACATCGAATGGGCAGCCGAGAAGATCGAGCCGCTGCGCTCGGGCGAGGTTGCGGCCTTCGCGGTCGAGGGCGATGACGGCGACGATGATGTTGTCGTGCTGGTGCAATGCCGGCTGCAGGATTGGGCCGCGATCGACGGGCTGCGCCGCGAGGTGTCCGCTGCGGTGCATCAGAGCGCCGGGATCGAATGCAGGGTTGTGATGGTGCCGCCCAAGAGTCTGCCGTTTACCTCGTCGGGCAAACTATCAAGAGCGGGCGCCAAACAGAAATATCTCTCCGGTGACATTGCCGCACTGGCGCAGCCCGCGTTTCTGCAGGCCGCGCAATAAACCCAAAGTGGTTTGAGGAACCTGGCTTCTGATCGAATCATGCGCTGAAGATGAGGGCCTCTTTGCAGAAGGCGTTCGGCTCCGCGGGAAATGATTTGCGGAAGGATACATGAACAAGACAATTGCCATGACGGGCGCCACCGGCTTTGCCGGGCGCCATGCGGTTACCGAATTGCTGAAGCGGGGTCACCGGATCGTGGCATTGGCACGCGATCCGGCGCGGGCGGAGCTGCCTGTGGGCGTCGAGGTGGTGGGTGGCCATCTGGAAGATGCGGCGGCACTCGCCACGCTGGTGCGCGGCGCCGATGCGGTTGTGCATCTTGCGGGAGTGATCGCCGCCGCCCGGTCTGGCGATTATTTCAGATACAATACGGTTGCCACGCGAGCCCTCGCGGAAGCCGCGGCGCAGGCGGGCGTTAAACGCTTTGTCTTTGCGTCTTCGCTGGCAGCACGGGAAGAGGGGCTGTCGTCCTATGGAGACAGTAAGCTCTCAGCCGAACAGGGTCTCCGGCAATTCGACGGCCGCCTCAGCACAATCATATTGCGGGCACCGGCGATTTACGGGCCGGGCGACCGCGCCACACTGCCGTTAGTCAAGCAATTGACGGGGCGCATCGCGATGATTCCCGGGTCGCGGCGGCAACGGTTTTCACTCATTTATGTGAAAGATTTGGCGCGGCTGCTCGGCGATGCCGTGGTTGGCGATGTGACGGGCATTGTGGAGCTGAGCGATGAAACTCTAGGCGGCTATGCTTGGCGCGATCTGATCAAGGCAGCGGCGGACGCGGAGGACCTAAGTATCCAAGTAATATTCTTGCCGAAGTCTCTGGTGGCAGGTGCGGCGCTTGTGGCCGGCGGCGCGGCGCTGCTGACCGGCAGGCCGGGCATGGTCAATCCCGGCAAGGTGCGGGAACTTTATCATGGGGACTGGGTGGCGCGGGGGCCGGGCTTGCCGCTCAACGATCCCGTCACGTTCGCGCAAGGATTTCCCGAAACGCTGGCGTGGTACCGCATGGCCGGATGGTTGCCTCCCCGCCGCCGCGCCGATAGAAGCAGCGCCAAGTTCAATCGCGAGGCCGGACAATGACCGACACCACCCAGCGCCTCTGCGAACTGCTTGAGCCCTTCAACAGCAATGGGACGACACTGGGTCCCCAAACCGACATCTCCACCGATCTCAATATCGATTCGGTGACAGTCATGGATTTCGTGATGGAGGTGGAAGACGATTTCGATATCGAATTGCCGCTCAACGTGCTCGCGGATATCCGCACTGTGGCGGAACTCGCCAATGCGGTCGATGCGCGAACCAGAAAGGCTCAATCATGATCGATTTATTGGACAAGCACCGCCCTATCGCCGAACGCTTCGCCCGCATGATGGCCATGGGCGTCAATGTGCTAGGCGCCACAAGCGAAAAGATGATCTCGCCCACTCGCTCCCTCATCAACGGCCGCGAAACCATTCTGGCCGGCACCAACAATTACATGGGAATAACGTTCGATGCGGGTTGCATCGCGGCCGGCAACGCCGCGATGGCCGAATACGGCACGGGCACCACGGGCTCGCGCATCGCCAATGGCACCTACGCCTTGCACATGGAACTTGAAGACGAACTGGCGCGCTTTCTCAACCGGCGCCATTGCATCGTGTTCACCACGGGTTATCAGGCCAATCTCGGCATGCTGGCGGGACTGGCCGGCCCCAGGGATACAATTTTTCTCGATGCCGATTCACATTCCTCGATCTATGACGGCTGCACGCTGTCTGGCGCCAAGCTGGTGCGCTTCCGGCATAACGACGCGGCCGATCTCGACAAGCGGCTGGCGCGCTCGGAGGGCGAGGAGGGGGGCCGTCTCGTGGTGCTCGAAGGCATCTATTCGATGCTGGGCGACCGGGCGCCGCTCGCCGATTTCGTCGAAGTGAAAAAGAAACACGGCTTTCAGCTTCTGGCCGACGAGGCTCACTCCTTCGGCGTGCTCGGTCCCCACGGGCGGGGGCTGGCGGACGAAGCGGGGCTTGAGGACGACGTCGATTTCGTTGTCGGCACGTTTTCAAAGAGCGTGGGGGCCATCGGCGGATTCGGCGCGGGCAATCATTCCGAATTCGAAATCCTGCGTTACGCCATGCGGCCCTATATGTTCACCGCGTCGTCTTCGCCCGCTTCCATTGCAACATCGCTGGCGGCAATAAAAAAACTGGCGGCGGAACCCTGGAGACGGGACCGTCTGCGGGAAAATTCGGCCCGGCTGTTCCGCGGCTTCAAGGGCCTTGGCCTCGACATGGGCTGTGACGTGGTAAGCCCGGTGATCGCGGTGAAGTGCGCCGATGAAGTAACCACCATCGGCATGTGGAATGCGCTGCTGGCCGCGGGTGTTTATGTGAATATCGCGCTGCCGCCGGGAACACCCAACAAGCTCTGCCTGCTGCGCTGTTCGGTTTCCGCCGCCCACACGGAAGCCGATATCGATCAGATCATCGCACTTTTCGGCGAAGTGGTTGCCGCCGGACATGGCAAGAAGGTGGTGAACGGATAACGGGGTTCGGGTTGGGCTTTTCATATTTCATCATTCACGCGCTCGACGCGGGCATCTTCGCGCATGGAAGAGGATGGCCGGATCAAGTCCGGCCATGATGAGAGAGGGAAGTTCATTGCACTCCGGAATGGTTATCGCACCGCGCCGCGTTTCAGGAGATGGGGCAAGAGCAGGAAGCCGGCGAGGACCGGGTGGCGGCGCTGCCATTGGGATACTTCGATCTTGTGGCCGGAGTGGCGTTCGATTTTCCAGGCCAGGTAATCGGCGCCGCCCGCGAAAGTGAACCCTGCCTTGGTAAGCCGGGCGAGAGACCATAGTTTGCCCGCGACACGGCGCCACCGCCAGTTGGCGCGGATCGGCGCCACATCTTTCATGAGCGTTGCAGCGGCGCGGTAGTAACTTTCGTTAGCGGCGACAAGAGCGTGCGCTCGATTTTCCGGAGCTTCGGCGCGGAATTCAGTTCTGTAGGTGACCGTGAAGCCCGTGGCCCAGGTGGCGAGGGGGTCGCCGGCCCGCGATAGGCCAAGAGCGTTGGCATACATGATGCGGACCGCCTGGGCGATGGCGGCGGCTGCTCCATCATCGGTACTGAATAGCAGTGCCGTGGGCTGGGCAAATCTTGCCCAGAAATAAGGATTGTCCGCCGTCATCCAGCGGGCAAACAACGGCAGAGGCAAGACCGCGTATTTGGCGCGGATCGGGCGGCCTGAGAAATTAGCTTCGGCATAGTAGACATTGGGCGGCGCCAGCTTGCAACCCAGCCGGCTCAGGGAATTGGAGCTGACGCCGCTAACGCCGGACGTCAGCACATAAAGATCGATGAGTGAATCGCTGGCTGCGACGCCGCGCAAGCAGGAACCGTAGGCGAGAACCGCTCTCACATCGCCATGGAGCCCCCGCACATGTTCGGCCATGGCGACGATCTCCGCCGGAACCGGACGGGCGAGAGTTTCGGCGATCAGATGTTCAAGTGTCGTCATTTCAGCCGCGAACATAGGTGAAGACCGGGCCGGTTTCGACCCGCAACGTTTCATTCCCGGGAGAATCGAAGAATTCGCCGTCGAGGACGAAGCTGACCCGCGAACCTACTTCCAGTTCGGAGGTGCTGAAGCTTACGGTCCCCGGCGGGCCTTTCCGAGTTTCGCCGCCGTACAAGGTTGGCAGAAGCCAACGGGGAAGGAAGGGAACCGGATAGGGAATTATGGTCGCGCGGATCGGGCCCTGTTTGCCGCCCCAAAAGGGCTTGGTGCCAAGAGTGAGCTTTTCCAGGGTGGTCGCCAGCATGAGCAAGTGCTGGCCAGTGGCCAGGAGTTCCCCCCCGGCCTTGACGGAAATGGCGAAGGGCCGGTCGAAGCGCGAGGGATCGTGGGGGTTTGAGGCGGTAAACAGCGAACGGGACACGGCGCCCGCAAGTGTTGAGAAGGTAGCCCAGTTGCCCGTAACGCCTCTGGCGTTGAAGGTCTTCTGGCAGAAGCGTGCTGCCTCGGACAGAGCGCCCGTGCCGAGGAACATGCCATGGCGCGCCCGCCCGTCAGCCGGATTAGCGGCGCGCATGGTCGGCCTTTCGCTAAGATCGGTGGGTTGCAAGCTTTTGATGAACTCGGTCTGGGCCTCGATGCTGCGGCGGCGGAAGCCGAGTTCATTCGCTGTCATGTTGGTTGTGCCATGGGGCAGGAGTGCCAAACGCGGCAGCAGGGTGAAGGGCTTCCGCTCGGCAAGCTCGGTCTGGACCGCCTGCACGGTACCATCGCCGGAACTCACAAAAAGATCGGTGACGCCATCCTTTGCAAACTCGTCAAGAAATTGCGGGAGCTGCTCGAAATGTTCAAGGACCTTGACGGAAACATCCGATGAGTGCGCAAGCTTTCCCGCCAGCGCCAGGCCTTTACCGGAGGATCGGCCGGAGCGCGGATTGACGAGGAGGCCGGCGCGCATCAGCCTTGCATCATCCATGAGGTGAGCGGCCCTCGCCGGCTCGCGCTGAGCGCCTGCGCCAGTTGCAGGCCGTGCAGCACGAAACAGGCAACGGTCCAGATCGCGACCGCCAGCAAGCCCCAGTCAGGCCGTCCAATCAAAACGCTCAAGGTCAAGAGGACGAGATTGGGATTGCGCCTGGCGGTGACCTGGCGAAACAGCGTGTCCAGTTTGCGCCAAATGTGAATTTCAAGACCCAGCCATTTGATGGCAATGCCTTCCAAGATGCGTTGGGCGAGGTAGCCGCCGAGGATCGCCGCGATGATCCAGAAAAAGGTGGATTGGGGCCAGCCGAGACCCGCTGCGCTGAGTCCCAGTCCCCAGGCCACATACCAAAAGGGGGGATGCACCAAATCGATGCCGTGGTCGAAGATGTCACCCCACTTGCTCGAGGTAAGTGTTACGCGGGCAAGCTTGCCATCGACCGTGTCGAGAAACGTCATTAGCCATGCGGCCACCAGCCCCAAGATAAAATCGCCGCGCAAGAAGAGCCAGAAGGCTAGCACCATGAGAATGGCGCCGAGGGACGTTACGATATTTGGCGTAACACCGCCCTTCGCCAACCAGCGCGTTACAAAAAAGGCTGGCACCGGCCAGAGATATTTGGTCACAATGTCCGTGGCGCCCTTGTAGGTGCCCATGAACATGCGCCATTCTGCGGCTGCGGCGTTGGCGGGCGTGGCTGCGAAGGCATAAGGCGTCTCGCGCTTGCGCAAGGCCTTCCAAAATTTGACACCCAATTCGCCGGGCCTTCGAGCATCGAACGAAAGGCCTGGGTTGGATTTGGCGCCGGATAATAAAAGGTCCGCGGCGGCGAAAACATCGCGGCCTTGCACATGGACGGCAATGGGCTCGTTGCCCAAGTCGTCCGTCAGCAGAAGTTTTGGCGTTCCGAGCAGGACGGCAATCAGCGGCTGGTCGAGGACGGCATCGGCGCGAACCACGACGACGGAGCCCTGATGTTCTGCCGCAACATCGGGATCGAGGCAGGCGGCAATACCTTGGCGGGCGAATTGCCGGCGGAGACGGTCAGCCGGAGTTAAGCCAAAAAGATCAGGGCCGGTGCCACCAACGAGACATATAGCGGGAGCCATCACGCGGACAAATGGGTCTCGGCTTGCGCCGGGTTGACGTTTTGAGCGGATTGCGGCCAGGATTTACCCATTTCTTAAACCGTTTCGGCGCGCAGCGTCAAAGCCATCGCCAGGGCGGCGAAGCCCGCGAGCGGAAACCAGGCGGCAAGCCACGGCGCCACAATCCCCAGTTCGCCAATGGTCAGGGCAATACCGTCAATGACAAAATACAGGAAACCAAGACCGACGCCGGCAACAAAGAGCAGGCCCAGGCCGCCGCCGCGGCGGAACCTGGTGGCCAGCGGAACGCACAGGCTTATCATCAGAAGCGCGGAAAAGAATAATGATACGCGTTTGTGCCACCAGGTTTGGTAAACCCAGACGGGGCGGATGCCGAAGCCCTGGTTGTTGATGAAATAACCAAGATCGGCAAGGGACATACCTTCCGGATCACCGGAGCGGGCGCCTGCCGCCGCGGGTTTCATGGTGCCGGAATAGACCAGCCTGTCCATGCGGTTTGGCGGCTGGTTGCCGCGATAGTAAACAATGACGTTGCTGAGCAGCCAGCGGCCATCGGCGAGGGTCGCGTTATCGGCGAAGATCTGCTCGCGGAGCAAACCATTGGGATCGCGCCGGAAGATAATGACGTCATTGAGTACGGTCGATTCCGGATTGGCGCTGCTGGCGCGCGTGATATCGGTGCCGGAGCGCAGCCAGATGGGGTCCTTTTCGCCGACCTTGAGTTTCTCCTTGCCGTAATCGCCGATGCCCCATTCGCGCAATGCGGGATCGGCCGCCGGGACACCGGCATCGACCAGAAGGAAATGGAGGCCGCCCGCCAGAAGCGCCAGCGGCAAGACCAGCCCCACGAGGCGCGTGGGCGAAAGGCCCGCCGCCCACAGGGCCGCAATTTCATTGCGGTAACTGAGCTCGGTGAGGGTGAGCAGCATGGCAAGCAGCATGCTCACGGGCAAAAACGTGGCAAGAATGCTAGGCGAGCGATACAGGATATATTCGGGAACGATCCATGAGCTGCCGGGATTGAGCGCCAGGATTTCGAGCGAATAGCTGATTGCCTCAAGGGAGAGGACGAAGATCGAAATGCCGGCGAGGATGGCAACGAAGCGCACTGCGATCATGCGGATCAGCATCCAGGTGATGACCTTCATGGCGCCACCTCCCAGCCAAAACGCCGCAACAGCCGATTTCGCGCCGCCGAAATTTTTTCTCCGGCCCGGTCAATCGCCGCGTCGAGCGGATCGCGATCGACGGTAAAACAGGCGCTGTAGTAGCGCCAGCCGGCAAACAGCGCGAGAAGGCCAAAGGGCAGCCACAGGGCGAGCCATGGCGAGAGCGCACCGGAATGGGCCGCGACGCTTCCCTGCTCGATAATTTCATGGAAGGCAATGATGATTACAAGCGCCACGCCGAACCGGTAGGCACGGCGCTGGCGGCGCCCGCCGATGGTGAATGGCAAGGCCAGGAAGGGCAGAATTAAAGGGGTCGCGGCATTCACCAGGCGCTTGTGAATTTCGGTGCGCATGGCCTGGCCAGTCGTGCCCTTGGGCGGCGAATCGAGCCTCGCGAACAATTCAGGAAGCGTCAGTTCCCTTTCATCGTCACCGCGGGGCCGGAAGATATTTTTGTCGATCTCGCCCAAGGGCGTGTCGGCGAGCGCGAATTCAGTCACTTCGGGGTGGATGGTGCCGGGTTTGGCGTGAAGCGGCTTTTCCTTGAAATCGAGACGGTGCCCCTCTTCGAGACGCAGGACCGGGCGGGACTGGCCTGCCACTTCAACGAGGGCGCCCCGCGTGGCGGTCACGGTTTCCGAACCGCCCGCATTGCCGGTTTCATAGATGAAGACGTGGTCAAAGGCATTGCGATCGCGGTCAAGCGCATCGAGGATGAAAGTCCGGCCGCCCGCCTGCATGAACACGCCTTCCTCGGCCAGATAGAAAAACTCGACGTTCTGCACGTCGAAGACCACCGAGCGGTAAGCATAACGGGTGTAGGGCTGGGCCCAGCCGACGATGAAAAGCGAAGCCAAGCTGAGCAGCGCCGCCAGCACGATGACGGGCCGCGCCAGGCGGTTGAGGCCCACGCCCGCTGCCAGGAAGGCATCGGTTTCGGAATTGGCCGACATGCGGCTGAATCCAAACAGTAGCCCCAAGAACAATGCGGCCGGAATGGCGGTTCCAAGATAATGCGGAACGAGATAGGCGAGCATTTCGAAAACCACGCCAAAGGAATTCTTCTTGCCCAGCGTCGTATCGAGGAGGCGCACCAGCCGCTCCGACAACAGCATCAGCAAACCGATGGCCATGGCCGCTGCCAAGGGCGTTGCGATCTGTTTCAGGACGTGGCGATCGGCGACGCGAAGCAAGGGCTGCCTCAAATCTTCGGCCATGATCGCTGCACGGCCTGCAGCAGACTATCGCGGACGCCTTCGGGAACATCGGTAGCGGACTTGAAATCGGGCGGTCCTGGCCAGCCGGGATCGGCGAAGTGAATGCCGTCGAACCGCTGGGCTTTCGCGTAGCGGGGCAGCACGTGGAAGTGAACGTGGGGATCAACCATCATCAACATGAGATAGTTTATCCGGTCATAGGGGTGAAACGTTGCAAGGCCGTGCTCAATCTCGCGAACCACAAGAGGAAATTCCGAAAAGGCCTCGCCGGGCAAATCGGAAAAAGCTTTTTTCTCGCTTTTTGCGGCCAATACCAGGGCGCCCAGGGTTGCCTGGGCCGGGCGCAGCAAGACGCACCAATACCGGTAGTCGCAAACCAGCGACCCGGGATAGCCGAATTTTACAAGCGTTGCATGCATGGCGCCATTGTAGCCCGGTGCCCCTTCAAGTTGAAAGAGCGAATTCCGACGCCGTAACGATGCTGAGCGATGCGGGATCGATGCTTCGTACCATGACGGCCGTCCGCCAGTGTCCGTCTTGCCGGTCGATTTGGTAAAGATACCAGGCGGCCGGAGGATAAGTGCTGGCAGGGTGCATGGAAGCCGAGGGCACGCCTATCACATGACAGGTCCCATGGCGGGTCGTGAGCGGATTCAGCATGTGAAAATGATTATGCCCATGGAGAACGAGCTCAGCGCCTTCCTGAACCAGCACGTCGCGTAAGGCTGCCGCATCCTCGAGCGCCTTCCGGGGGGGAGCAAGCCCCGGCAACGGCGGATGATGAATCATCACCACCCGGGCAAACCCGCGCTCACGCAGATCGCGCAACAGAACGGCCAGTGATTGAAGCTGGACCGCGCCCACCCTGCCCGCCGCCTTGCGCAAGGGCTGAAGCCTGGCAGAAGAAAGACCGATCAGCGCCACATTCTGCCGTAGGCGGACGAATGGAAAGGGCGTGGCGATCCGGGTATCGATTTCAGTCTGCTTCACATGCAAGTCGCCGGTCATCCAGGGAGCTAGATGACCGAGGCCTTGTTTCCACGGGCAATTCACATAGGTATCGTGATTGCCGGGCACGAAACTGAGGTGTTCCGGGTGGCCTAGCCTGGCGATCCACTCGGCTGCTAACGGAAATTCCGCCCAGGCAGCAACATTGATTATGTCTCCGGTGAAGGCCACGTGATCCGGTGCCCTGGCCTTGATGTCGGCGGCGATTGCTTCGGCAATGAGGGGATCGTGCAACTTCCGCCGGTTCATCTGCCATGACAGATAGCCGATGGGCCGCTTGAGCCTGAAATTCCGCCATAGGCTGCCGGACGGCAACGGCCCCAGATGGACATCGGAGAGATGGGCGAGACTGAACAGGGAACGGGCTCTCCGTTGACTTCCATGGAATCGGGTGCGATGGAGACATAACCCCCCACATCACACAGGTTCAAGTTGTGCGTGTCATTATTCTTGCAGCAGGTCAGGGAAAAAGGCTGTTGCCGCTGACCACGGATGTTCCCAAGGCGCTTCTCGATATCCACGGGCAAACTCTCATCGGCCGCCAGATCGAGGCATTCGCAGCCTGCGGCCTCAAGGATTTTGTGGTGGTAACAGGTTACGGCGCGGAGCGCATGGAGGAGACGCTGGCGGCAATCGCCAAGCAGCGCGGGATTTCCATCAAGACTGTGTTCAATCCGTTTTATGCTGTGTCCGACAATCTGGCGAGCTGCTGGCTGGCGCGTCATGAAATGACCGGCGATTTCATCCAGGTGAACGGCGACAATGTGTTCCGCGCCGATCTTGTGGAGCGGCTGCTCGCGGCCCCCGCAGCACCGGTGACCGTGGCGGTCAACCGCAAGGACAGTTACGATACCGACGATATGAAAGTGATGATGGACGACGGCCGCTTGACCGAAATCGGCAAGATGCTGCCCTTGGGCACGGTCGACGGTGAGGCGATTGGTTTCTACATATTCCGGGGCGCGGGCGTCCAAGCGTACACCAAGACGCTTGAGCAGGCGATGCGCGATCCGTCGGGCCTCAAACAGTGGTTTCCCTCGGCGGTTGGACGTTTGGCCAAGACTGTCGACATCACGACAATCGCTATCAACGGCATCCGCTGGTGCGAGGTGGATTTTCCGGTCGACCTGCAGCAAGCGCGGCAACTGGCGGCGAGCTGGGGATAGCGGTTTTCAGAGGGCCCTCATCCGCCCTGCCGGGCACCTTCTCCCATGCCTCGCGGCACGGGAGAAGGCATAGTCTTGCGAGATTATCACCCTCTCCCGTGCGGGACGCATGGGAGAGGGTGGCCCGAAGGCCGGGTGAGGATTTCTTCGGTGCATGATTCAATCAACAGCATCTCGCTGCTTCAGGATTTCCTCCGCAAGTTCCTTGTCGGCTGGCTTGTCGACGTCGATGGCGGCTTCGGCGAAGGGCATGAGGACGGCGGTCACCTGAAGGCCGAGTTGGCGCGAGACGATGGCAAGCGCTTTCTCGAGATCCAGCGCGCCAGTGAGGAAGCGTAACAACGGCTCAACGCCGAAAGCGGCGACCAGGCGCCATGGTTTTTTGCGCACTGGCTCGAGATATTGCCAACGCGCCAGGAGTTTAAGACCCCTGGCATCGCGGAGCGCGAAAAGATTGCAGGCCGAGTAGCGGGCCTTGCCGAGCCGGAAAAAAGTGCGGACCGTTCCCGGGTAAGCTGCGAGAACCGTTTCAGCAGTGGCGAGGCCCACCGTGAAGCCGGTGCCTGATTGCTCCGTTGACTGACAAAAATACCGGACCATGGCGGGCGTCAAGAGGGCATGATCCGCGGTGGTGATGAGGATCGGATAGGTGAGAGCCCCTTGCTCGACGGCCGCGATAACCGAGGCGGGTGCGCTTGCGGCGGAAGCAATGGTCGCGATGCCATTGCCCAGAATTGCGGTGGCAAGTTCGCGGTTTTCGATCGAGACGAGGGTGGAGGCGACGACGCCTGAGTCATGCAAAGCCCTTGCGACGCGGGACAGCATCGGTTTTCCCGCGATCTCGATTGCACATTTGTTGGCAACGCCATAGGCTTTGGCCATGGGATCGTTAGGCCCCCGGCCGGCTGCGAGGATGATGGCATTCCAACGGGGAGGGCTCACGGCAGGGCTTTCTCATAAATGCGATAGGTCTTGTAGGGCTTGGCGCCCATTGCCTCGATGATGCGGCGCATGGGCAGGTTGTCTTCGAGTACCCACGACAATTCGCCCCGTTTGGCACCACGTGCGAGATGATAACGGAGCAATTTTTCGATGACGCCGAAGGCTAGTGCCGAGCCTGTGAGGCTTTTTTGATACTTCTTGCGCACACCCATAAGCGGCATGCGCACGGACTCCGGTTGTTTGGCCAGCAAGTGCCAGGCGAGTTTGGCCCAGCCGAAGGGCAACAGCCTGCCGTTCAGCCCGGCGATCCAGCTATTGATGTTGGGCAGCGTCACCGCCATGGCGGCAGGTTCGCCGCGATAGAGGGCAATCGCAATAAACTCGTTGGCGACCAGCATTTTCAAATTGTTGCCAAGCGCTTTAATTTCTTCACGGGTGAATGGCACAAAGCCCCAGTTGTCCGACCAGGCGTCGTTGAAGATCGACATGACGATATCGAGATCGCGGGTGAGATGCTTCTTGTCGAAAGGCCGGATGACAATATCGGGCGAGGCAAGCGCCCTTGCAAAGACCGAGCGCATGGTGCTGGGCAGCTCGAGCTTGGCATCAATTTCATAGGCGATGACGTCCTTGGCCTTGACGAGGCCCAGTGCTTCAAAGCGCTGGCGGTAATAGGGCAAGGCGTGGCCCATCAACATGGAGGGCGGCGTATCGAAGCCATCGACGAGAAGACCCATCTCGTCATTGATCGAAAAGTTGAATGGCCCCTGAACGCGCGCCATGCCGCGCTCGCTCAGCCAGCGGCTTGCTGCATCGAACAAGCTTTGGAAAATTTGCGCATCATCGGGGGCTTCGAGAAAGCCGAATTGCCCGGTTGCATCGCCGTAACGTGCAAGGCGCAGACGGTCGATTTGGGCGGAGATGCGGCCCACGGGCTTGCCACCTTGCTCGGCCAGAAAAAGCTGCACATCGGCATGCTGAAAATATGGATTCCTCTTGGAGTCGAGGTGCTCGAAACGTTCGAAATAAAGCGGCGCCACCCAGTTTGGATCGTTGCGATAGAGCAGGAAGGGAACGTCGAGAAAGGCATGTCTGTCTTTTCTGGTGATGACGGGCCGTATGGTGACCGGATGGGACATGGGCAGCGGGCTTACCAAGCCTGGGCAGCGTGGCGCAAGACCGGCGGACCCGTATTCATTAGCCCGCGACGGCGAGCCCTACCATTCACCACGCCCGGCGACCGGCCACACCGCTACAATTCTTCCCTTATTCACGCCGTACAATTGTTTATGCAGGGCAATCGTCGGATCGCAATGTCCGGGAACCAGCCGTATCCGGTCGCCTAGCGCGGGAAGATGCGAGCCCGGCGTTGCAACCAGAACACCATGCTCATCGCTGGCGGTGTTGTACTTGAAATTCGCATTCTCGAAAACCAGCGGCGGGCCGCTATCGAAAGCCATGGATTTGAGGCCGGCATCGATCACAATGTGGTTCG
>JBKKDI010000061.1:0-6158 GCA_046708645.1 Aestuariivirga sp. | reverse complement strand
GCAAAACCGGCCGCAAAAAAAACGGCCAAAGCCAAAAAGAAAGCCGCCGGGCCCTCATTGAGCGGCGACAAGCAGCGCTTTACCCTTTACGGCACCATGACATCGGGCCCCACCTATACCGTGGGTTTGATGCTGTCGCTGTGCCGGCATCCCTTCTCCTATATCCACGTGAATTTGCGTGAGGGCCAGCACAAGCAGCCCGACTATCTGGTCAAGAACCGCTACGGCCAGGTTCCCACGCTGCGGGATGGGCAAAGCATCCACGTGCAGTCGGCCTCGATCCTCGAACATCTTTCGCACGCTCTCAATAAATTCAACGGCAAGACACCGCTGGAGAAGCAGCGCGTGCGCGAGTGGCTATTCTGGCAGTGGGACAAGCTCTCATTGCCGGTGCTGCGCTTGCGCGCCAGGGCGCGCGGCTTCCGCCAGTTTGGCGATGAGGTGCGCGTGATGTACGACACCGAGGCCAAAGCAGCCTTCGCCATGCTCGAGCACGAATTGGCGAAATCGCCGTGGATTGCGGCCAAGAAGCCGACGATTGCCGATATCGGCATCTACGCGGTGACACGTTACACGGCCGAAGCCAACATCGATCTGACCCATTATCCTCACTTGCTCGCCTGGAAGAAACGCTTTGAGGCGCTTCCCGGTTTTGGTACACCCGAACAAATCCTGCCGATGGAGAGCAGGCTTCTATAGACTTGCCCGGGGGGACGCCTTGAGCGACGCGAAGACCAAACCGGCCGGATCTCCGGCGGAATCGCGGCGGGCATTGAGAAAACGCAAGCGCGGCGGCGGCCGGTTCGAATGCACTGTGGGTCTGTTGATCGGGCTTGTCGGGCTTGCGGCATCGAGGCTCGGGCATTTGTGGATTGCCTTCGATGTTTTTTCGCAATTCACCTTGCAGTTTGCCGTCGTGACGCTGGCGTTCGCGATCGGGCGCCTCATGCCGCGGGCACGATTGGTCGTGGCTTTCCTCCTTTTGGTGGCGGGTGTTGGGGCAATCGGCGCCTGGCCCCATGTGGCGAGCCGCAAGCCCTGGGTCGTCAGCGAAATCAAGCCGGGCGAGCGCGCCCTTACGGTGGCGAGTTTTAACACGCTCTATGTCAATGAGGAGGTGGAGGCGGTGCGCGCCGAAATCGAGCGGCTCGACGCCGACATCGTGGCGCTCATCGAGTTTGGCCCGAACAAGCATGCCCTGGTGAAGACGTTGGGGGTGCGCTACCCGCACCAGGCCGACTGCTTCACCACGGACTATTGCCACCTGGCGATCCTGTCCAAAATTCCATTGGCGAGTTCGAGTGTCCGGGCCGGCTGGGACGGCCCTCCGACAATCATCGTGAAACTCGGTTCTGAATTTGGCGGCCTCACGATCATGGGCGTCCACACCCTCCGCTTTCCGCACTCTCGAGCCCAGTTCCGGCAGATCAAGGCGCTGTCCGACTTTATCGACACCTTACCCGGTTCCAAGCTGGTGTTGGGCGACTTCAACGCAACGCCGTTTTCCCGCATTATCACCACGCTGGCGAATCAAACCGGGCTTAAGAGGCTCACCTGGCTGCCGTCGTGGCCTTCCCAAGCGCAGTTGCCGCAAATGGCGATCGACCACATCTTCGCGTCACCCAGCATCCGCATTCTCGAGAGCGAGCGTATCGGCGAACCCGCGGGTTCCGATCACTATCCAATCATCATGCAGATCGCCGTGCCGGCGGATTGAGCATTTTCAATTTTGTCATCGCCGGATTTGTTGACAAAATAGCGGAATCGCTCCGGCTCAATTTGCCTTCTTTGGTGAATCAGGAATGAATGCCAGCCGGATGAATGAACTCACTCACCATTTAACAAATTGATTATATTCAGTTATTTTTCGGATGCAATCATTCTTACGGATAATTTTCACATCTGTTTAATCCTACTGCTTAACTCCCCGTTGCAACGCCACAGCCGATATTGCGCCCATCGGACTTCGGCGGGGAACCGGAGCCGACGGGGACAAACAGACAAGGGGACTTTTATGTCAATCGAGATTCCAGCAGAAATTACGCCGTCTTCAGCAACCGCCGGCGCGCTTTATGAACTGGGCCTGATGTTTTCCAAAGACCACGACTACATTACGGCGCACAAGTGGTTCAATCTCGCGGCGCTGAGAGGCAGCGACGAGGCAAAACTCCACCGCTGTGAATTGTCACGCGAAATGACGGCGGGCGAGGTTCACGAGGCCCAGCGTCAAGCGCGCGCCTGGCTCACGCTCCATTGATCTAGTAGTCGATGAAGTCGCTGGCGCCTTTCAGCTCCTGGCTGTTGGAGAACTGATCGAGGTGGCTGCGGAATTCCTTGGCGCGGCGCCCGCGTGTATAAACATCCGCCTCGAAAATATCGACCTGGGCGTTGATTTGATCCTGCGCACTGTTCAATTCCGGCAGCACTGAATCGTCCGGCGAATAATTGTGGCCGAGCGGGATGAAATTTTCGTAGGCGTTGGCCTCCACGGGCCACAGCGCGCCCGCACACAGCAACAGGGCAAAACCAATCCGCATTTGCGTAACTCCCCAGACTCGACCCAACTATATGTCAACGTGCGGCCGAAAGCACCAATATTCAGTTAACCATCACCGGGGTCAATTGGTTCCAGGATCAATCGTTGAACTGCACCTCATCGACGAGGCGGGCCGCGGCTGGCTCGTGTTTGGCGATCTCGGCAACGGCGAGCGTGTCGGGCGTGAAGGCGCCCCATGACCGCACCATTTCCGAGGGAAGAATTGCCGGATTGACCGGATACTCAAAATTGCCATCGGCATAGAGGCGCTGGGCTTCATCGCCCGCCAGGAATTCCATGAGTTTCAGGGCATTGCCGCGGTTGGGCGCGTTCTTCGCCATTAGCATGCCGGAGATATTCACATGGGTGCCGAAATCGGGCGAGGCGGGGAACAGAATGCGGACCGCCTTGGCCCATTCTTTCTGCTCGGGCTCTTTATCGTTGGTCAGCATCTTGCCCATGTAATAGGTGTTGGCAAGTGCCAGATCGCATTCCCCGGCGGCGACGCTCTTGGCCTGGGAGCGGTCATTGCCGCTGGGCTTCACCGCCAGATTGGCCTTGAGGCCCTTGAGCCATTGGCGCGTTTGATCCTCGCCCTTGTGCGCGATCATCGCGGCGATGAGGCCGAGATTGTAGGGATGATCGCCGGGACGCAGACAAATCTTGCCCTTCCACCTGGGATCGGCAAGCTCCTCGTAGCTGATTGTTTCCGCGCTCACCCGATCCGTCGAGGCGTAAACGACGCGAGCCCGCATGGTGAGGCCGAACCACAGGTTTCCCGCATCGCGGAGATGGGCTGGCACCCTTTCAGTGATCGCCGGGGAATCGACCGGCTGCGCCAGATCGCGGTCCACGGCTTCGACAAGACGGCCCACATCGGCGCTGAGCAGGACATCCGCCGGGCTGTTACGCCCTTCCTGAGCCAGGCGCTCGATCAATCCATTCTCGGCGAAGACCGTCTTGACTTCGATGCCGGTGGCCTTGGTGAAGCTTTCAAACAAGGGATCGATCAGCGCCGGCTGGCGGTAGGAATAGACATTGACCACACCATCGGCCCGGGCCGGGCCGGCGCGGCCTGCAAAGGCCAATGCGGCCGCAAGGCTGCGAACGGAACGGCGGGTGATGGTCATGGGAAAAACCTCGTTGCACTTTTATGGGATGATGGCGTCTATGCGGGACGCCACCGGGCCTTGTCAAGAGATGCCGAGTAAATTAGTCGGAAATTAGAATTGTTCAAATCTGGCGGCGGCAAAATGCGGCTAGCTTGCATGCCGGATCAAATCGGGGCACAAGCGCCAACACCGGAGACGTGGCCGAGTGGCTGAAGGCAACGGTTTGCTAAATCGTCATACGTGTTACAGCGTATCGAGGGTTCGAATCCCTCCGTCTCCGCCAATGTTCCTTGCAGACTTTGGCGACGCGGCAGGCAACCGTATTGGCAGGAGTGTGCCGCATGGCATTTGAGGATTTGAAGGCCGAGATCAGCTTGCTGGTAAGCCAGATCAACAATCAGCCTGAAGACGTTCATGAGCTGTACGAAGTGTTGCATCAGAAATTGAACGAACTCCGGGCTACGGGGCAAACCCTGCCCAACGACCTGGTGGAGCTCGAACGGCGGATGTTGAAGGAATTTCCGAAAAGATGATTCCATGGACCTGAAAGGCGTTTTCGCGGCGATTGTGACACCGCTCGACGCAAGCGGCGAGCCCGATGCCGAGGCGTTTCACGATCTGGCATCCTGGCTGCTGGCCAACGGCTGCGACGGCCTGAACGTTCTCGGCACGACGGGGGAAGCTGCATCGTTTTCCGTGGAGCAGCGCCAACGCCTCATGACCGCGGCGGCGAAATCGGGATTGCCGATGGCCCGCATGATGGTGGGAACGGGTGCTGCCGCCACCCAGGACGCCATCGCACTCGCCCGCCATGCCGCCGATTGCGGTTTTGCCGGGGCACTGGTTGTGCCGCCATTTTATTACAAGAATGTCCCCGAGGACGGCGTGCTGCGTTACATCGACGCGATCATTCAAGCGACCCGGGATGTTCCGCTTTACCTCTACCACTATCCGGCCATGTCGGGTGTTCCCTACACTCTCCCTTTGCTGCGGCGGCTGCTGGACCAGTTCGGAAGCCGCATCGCCGGTCTCAAGGATTCCTCTGGCGACCTGGAGTATGCCCGGGCCGCAGCCGGGATTTCCCCAGGCTTTGCCGTATTTCCCGGGACGGAAGCCAGCCTCGCGGAAGCGCGCACCGGGCTGTTCGCCGGCTGCATTTCCGCCACGGCCAACGTAACCAGCGCCTTCTGCGGGAAAGCTCTTCACCACGCCGATGACGGAGCGCTCGACTCCGCCATCCGAATCCGCAAGCTTCTCGGCGCCTTCCCCTTCGTGCCCGGCGTCAAGGCTCTGCTCTCGCGCATCCACGGGCAGCCGGCGCTCGCCCAAGTCTTGCCGCCGTTCGTGCCGCTCACAGAGCTGGAGATTGCATCTTTGTTCGACGCCTATGAAATGCTGCTGGCACCTTCGGCGGACGTGTCATCCCTGCAACACCGGCCGAAAAAACAGCGGGTTTAGGCCCGTAATGCTTGCGTTTTCTTGGGCAAGGGATAGAGTTTTCAGCAGTTCAGAGGGGTGGTCTGACATTTGTTTTTAGGCGGGGACGGGGGTCGCGCTCACTTGGCGTGATTTTGCAAGGGCCGGAGTATTTGCTCCGGCCTTTGCTATTGGCCGATTTCGCTTTCATCCACAGGGGAGTGAGAGATGTGACCTCCTGCCGGCCGGCCAGCGACGGCTCGACCTCTTTCAGATATGGAGCGTAACTGAGGGATTTCAGGAATTCCGGGGAGGCGGAAATGACGATCGCGCGCATCTGGAAAACCAGCGTCGCCGTGGACAGGGTGTTGGAATACGAGCAGTTCGCCAAGGACATTTCCTTGCCAATGTTTCGGGAACAACAGGGCTTCGCGGGCGTACTGATGTTGCGTGATGACGCGGACTGCATGGTCATCACGCTGTGGAACAGCCCGGCCGACCTGGCTGCCCTCGGGGATTCCAAGAGTTACAAGGCGACGGTGCAGCGTATTCTCGAGAAAGGATTTCTCTTTGGTGAGCAGACTGTCGAGATATACCAGAATCATCTTTCCTGGTTGCCGGGCCAATCGGCCTGATTACCGCTGGCTCTCCATCAGCCGTTCGACCACCTCGGGCATGGCGCTCGCTTCGGCATTGGCGAAGGCGATGCGGATATATTCTTCCTGATCGGGGCCGAACATGGAGCCGGGAAGGCACAGGAGATCGTGCTCGCCCGCCAGCCGCTTTGCCACATCCTTCGCCGTTTGCCCGCTGAAGGGATGTTTTACATAGGCAAAAAATGCGCCGGCGCTGATCAGTTTGTAATCAAGCCCCGGCCGATTGAACGCCGCGGTGACAGCATTCGTGCGGTCCAGCATCATGTTTGTCTTTTCCGCCTTCCAGCGATCGAGATTCTCGAGGCCGAAGAGGGCGGCGCGCTGGGAAATATGGGGGGCGCTGATGGCCACGCAGTCCAGGACCTTCTCGGCCTCGGTGAGAAACCTAGACCCGGCGATGATCGAGCCCACACGATAGCCGGTGATCGCGAACACTTT
>JBKKDI010000060.1:0-10623 GCA_046708645.1 Aestuariivirga sp. | reverse complement strand
CCTCGATATCGAAGGCCGTGGCGCCGAAACGGTCGGCCACCATCGCCACTTCGGAGGGAGCAACGAACAGGAATACCGCGGAAGGATCGACGAAGCGGCGGATCAACCAGGGGCAGGCGATGCGATCAATCTTGGGGCGCGCGCGCGTCACCCATACGGTGCGGCCCTCCCCGTCGCGTGGCGGGATCTTATCCACCGGCACCAGCGGTAAACCCGCTGCTTTCCAGCCTTCGAAACCATCTTCCAGGGTGACAGCGTCGGCGCCGCCATGCCGGAGCCAGGCGGCCGCGCCATGGCTCAACTTGGCGCCGTGGTGACAGACGGCGATGACCTCCTTGCCGGTGAAACTCGATGCCCAGCTTGCAGCATCCACATGGCTGCGCCGAAGCGAAGCGGGGATAATCGAGGGATCGGCGGCGAAATCCTCCTCATTCCGCACATCGATAATGACCGGTGCCGATGGCGTGCCGACAAGGCGGTTCAATTTTTCAGGAGTTATGGTGTTTGGTGCAGACATGGATAGCGCCCTCGTTCTGATGTGAGTGGGACGCGATTCTTGAGCATGTCGCCTGGAGGGGAGATCGCTTCCCCTGACATTCAAATAGCTCGACGGTGCAAGGCCGTCAATCGCCACTGCTGCCTGATATACCGGCGGTCTTTGAGTGTTGTGTCTGCTCTCCTTCCTTCCCCCGCGAGGGGGGAAGGTGAATAATCGTCAATCGCGGGCAAGCCTGCCGATCACATTGGCGGCAAGACGGGCCGCGATGAATGCGGCGGTGCCCGTCAAATCCCGCTTCGGCACGAATTCCACCATGGTGAAGCCCGCGATCCACGCCTTTCGCGCCACGCCTTCGATGAGGCCGATTATCTGGGTGTAAGTGAGCCCGCCGGGCGTGGGGTAAGCGACGGCCGGCATCTGGGACAGATCGATTGCATCGAGATCGAGCGAAATCACGCAGCCGGACTCTTCGGGGATATGCTGGAGCACGCTGTCGAGTCCCGATTGATGAATTTCGCGCGCCGTGACGATATGCGAACCCCAGCTCGACGCATCCTTAACTTCCTTGGCGCGGGCGCTGCCGATGCCGCGCGCACCCGCCTGCACAATCCGCCAGACATGGGGCTGCTCGGAGGCACGGCGCATGGTGCTCGAGAAGCCAAAGCGCTCGCCGTAGCGTTCCTCGCGCCAGTCGATATGGGCGTCGATCTGCAGGATGGTGATGGGCGGGCTTCCGGCAAAGCCGGCGATGAATGGAATGGGCGTGGAGTCATCGCCGCCGAACATGATGGGCACGGCGCCGGCTTCGAGGATGCGGCGGGTGCAAGTTTCGATAAGCTTACGGTTATGGGCGCCACTCTGGGGTTTGGTCGCGAGATTACCGAGATCGGCGATCTTGAGGCCGTGCCGGAGCAAGGGACCGCCCAAATCGAAATCCCAATGGTCCAGCCACTCCGCATCGGCGGCGAGTGCGGCACGGAAGGCGTCGGGTGCGCCCGCGTGAACACGATTGTCGATGCCTTTGTAAGGCGTGCCATGGGGCGCGCCAAAGACCGCCGCAGCGAAACCCTTGGGCGAGGCCGCCACCGCCGTGCCCATGAAGCGGGGCTTCGCCGCCTTGGCATTCATGACGATCGAGCCTTTTGCATTTGCAAGACCTGGCCATCGGTTTAAACCCACGCCTATGAACGATATTGGAAAAATCGGGGTTCTTCTAATCAATCTTGGAACACCGGAAGCCACGTCATACTGGCCCATGCGGCGCTATTTGAAGGAGTTTCTGTCGGACCGGCGGGTGATCGAAACAAATCGGCTGCTCTGGTGGTTCATTCTCAACGGCATCGTGCTGTCGTTCCGCCCGCAAAAGAGCGGCCATGCCTATGACAAGATATGGAACCGGGAACTGAACGAGTCGCCGCTCAAGACCATTACCCGGTCGCAAACGGAGAGATTGGCGCAGCGTTTGTCAGAAGCACCAAATATCGTCTTCGATTGGGCCATGCGTTATGGATTGCCGGCTACCGGTGACCGCATCAAGGCGTTGGCTCAAGCGGGGTGCGACCGCATCCTGCTGTTTCCGCTTTATCCGCAATACAGTGCCGCGACCACCGCGACCGCGCTCGACAAAGCCTTCGACGCTCTCAAGGAATTGCGGCTGCAACCGGCGATACGGTCGGTGCCGCCCTATTTCGACAACCCCGCTTATATCGACGCGCTCGCCGCCAGTCTTGAAAAGCATCTGGCCTCACTGACCTGGAAGCCTGACCTAATCCTCGCCTCTTACCACGGCCTGCCGCAAAGCTATGTCGACGCGGGCGATCCCTACTATCAGCATTGCCTAACAACGACGAGACTTCTTGGCGAGCGGCTCAAGCTTCCGCCGGAGAAGTTGCAAATCGTCTTCCAGTCGCGGTTCGGCAAAACGGAATGGCTTAAGCCCTATGCGCAGGACACCGTTGAGAGCCTGCCCGCCCGCGGCGTGAAGAACCTCGCCATTATCATGCCGGGGTTTGCTTCGGACTGCGTGGAAACGCTGGAGGAGGTCGCCATCGGCTTGCGGGCAACCTTCCTCGAGAAGGGCGGGATCAATTTCTCGGCGGTGCCCTGCCTGAACGACCAGCCGGAGTCCATCGGCATGCTGGAGACCATCGTGCGGGGAGAACTTGCGGGCTGGCTGTAATCGGCTAAGACGGGGAGAAATTGATGGAGGCGTGACCCATGTTTGAAGGTGCGAGCGTATTTGTCCTGGTGATCGTGGCGGTTGTCATCTTCTACCTGTTGCGGGCGATCCGCATGGTGCCCCAGGGACATGCCTATACGGTCGAGCGCTTCGGCAAATATGTGCGCACACTGCAACCGGGGCTGGGGCTCATCATTCCCTTCATCGACCGGATCGGCGCCAAGCAGAACATGATGGAGCGGGTGATCCAGGTGCCCTCGCAGGAGGTCATCACCAAGGACAATGCCATGGTGACGGTCGACGGTATCGCCTTCTATCAGGTGCTGGACGCCGCGCGCGCCACCTACGAGATCAATGATCTGCAAAACGCCATCATCAACATGACCATGACCAATATCCGGACCGTCATGGGCTCGATGGAGCTCGACAGCCTGCTGTCGCAGCGCGACGAGATCAATCAGCGCCTGCTCGGCGTTGTCGATCAGGCGACACATCCGTGGGGCGTCAAGATGACCCGCATCGAGATCAAGGACATCAATCCGCCGCGCGATCTCGTCGACTCGATGGGGCGGCAGATGAAGGCCGAGCGCGAGAAGCGCGCCGCCATTCTCGAAGCCGAGGGCATGCGCCAGGCGGCGATTCTCAAAGCCGAGGGCGAAAAGCAATCGGTGGTGCTACAGGCGGAAGGCCGCCGGGAAGCGGCCTTCAAGGATGCGGAGGCGCGCGAACGCTTCGCCGAAGCGGAAGCCAAGGCCACGGAGATGGTCAGCAACGCCATCTCAAACGGCAACGTACAAGCCATCAATTATTTCGTCGCCAACAATTACATGAAGGCGCTTGAGGCCATCGCCAAGTCACCTAACCAGAAAATCCTGATGATGCCGCTCGATGCGACTTCCATATTGGGATCGATCGGGGGAATTGCCGAAATCGCCAAGGAGGCTTTCGGCAGTGGCGGAAGTGCCGCTCAACTCGGGCGCAAATCAGCGTCCGGCGTGCCCGGCGTTCCCAACAAAAACTGATAGGGGCAACATCATGGGTGAGTTCCTGCCGCTGTTGGGAGACTGGTTCTGGTGGGTTGTCGCCGGGGTACTGCTGATGCTTGAGCTGACAGCACCCGGCGTCTTCTTCATTTGGCTCGCCATACCGGCGGCCACCGTCGGCCTCCTCGATATTGCTTTCGACATCGGCTGGCAGACGGAGCTCGTGGTGTTCGCCGCCCTGTCGCTGGTCAGCGTGTTCGCCGGACGCAACTGGCTCAAGACGCGGCGTGTGTTCGACAGCGACCATCCAAACCTCAACCAGCGCATGTTCGATTTTGTCGGCCGCACCTATGTGCTGGACGAAGCCATCGCCGAAGGAAGGGGACGCCTCACCATCGACAGCACGATTTGGGAATTGCGTGGCCCCGATATGCCGAAGGGTTCTCGCGTGAAAGTTACGGGTGTTGACGGGTTACGGCTTATGGTGGAGCCGTTTTAGCGGGGCGATCAGAGGGCAACCGTCAACAACGCAGCGGTGACAAGGGCGGCGGCGCCTCGCAGATGATTCCAGATCGTCCATCTATCGAGATACTGTGCCCACAAGCGTGCGCCTTCGGCGCTGTCCGGAGCCACCGCCGCCAATGCATTGTTCCATGGCACATTGAAAACGAGGGTGACCCCCAATGTGCCGATGAGATACACGGCACCTGCAAGCAGCAGTTTGCCCGAGTGCGGATTGCTCCAATTCAGCAGAGACGCTATGAGCAACCCCGCGCAGGCAACGGCCGTACCGAGCATCACGCCCAAGAATAGGGGGTTTATGACGACGATATTGATCGACTGCATGGCCGATATGCCCTCATGGGCCGGGAGCCGCCCCAAAGCTTTCATCACAAATGACGAGAAGGCGAAAAACACGCCAGCGACAAGACCGCTGCCGAGTACTGTGAACAAGATCAGTGCGCTCATGTAACGATCATCCATTGCCGGCTCCCATCGCTCTCAGGGCTTCGGTGACAGTCGTCGTTCCACGCCGGGTGTCGCCTACTTCCGGTTCGAAGGCGACCGCGCCGGAGTTGAACCAGTCATAAATTTCGATGACGCGTGCGGCATAGTCCGCGCTGAAACCCGCCGCGGTCAGGGCTGGAAGTAATTCGTCATGGGGAATTGGGACAGCCTCGATGGGTTTACCCAGAATATTTCCCAGCGCCTGGGCGATTTGTTGCGGCGAGTAATCTTCGGGCCCCAGGAGATTGATGATGCGTTCGCCATTGTGCGGGTCCAGCAGGCACTCCGCCGCCAGGCGTCCGATGTCGATGGTTGAAACGGTTTGAATTGGCCCATCGAGCGGCGCCCGTCCGCTGGGGAGAATACCGTCCTGGCGCGCTAGCGGAATCGCGTAAGCCCAATTCTCCATGAAATCTGAAGCGCGGATATAGGTGACCGAGGCAGCGGTTTGGCGCAGCGCCGCCTCGAAATCGTGCAGTGTGCGAATGGCACCGGTTCCCTCCGCAAGATGTGAGCCGCCGGAGGAGAGCGCCACGGCATGGCGGAGACCCGTCGTCTCGATCGCTTCGGCAATTGCCGTGGCGATGACCTTGGCTTCCCGCAGCAGATCGCCGGCCTGGACGAGGGCGGGAATCATGACGTAGGCCGCCTCAACACCGGTAAAGGCCTTGGCGAGACTAGCGGGATCCTTTGGATCGGCGGGGACGATCTCAACACCCGGAGCCTTCAAATGCGAAGCCTTGGCAGGGTCGCGGGTCAGGGCGCGGACTTTAGCGCCCCGCCGCAGAAGTTCGGCAAACGCCGCTTTTCCCGTATTGCCCGTGGCACCCATGATTGCGAACATATGAAGCTCCTGATTGTTCAATCAGGAGCTGACATAACACCTAAGTATCATTGTAATAAGTACGCACATTTTGTATACTGTAAAAATTAGGGTGATGAGGATGAACCGATGAATTCCGTTCCCTGGTGCCCGGTCGACGCGACAGTCGCCATTATCGGCGGCAAATGGAAGCCGACGATCCTGTTCCATTTGAAAAATGGCCCGCGCCGCTTCAACGAACTCCGAAGGCTTATTCCGCACATCACGCAGCGCATGCTGACCCTGCAACTCCGGGCTCTCGAGGCCGATGGAATTGTCGCGCGTACCGTCCACGACAGGGTTCCTCCATGGGTCGAATATTCATTCACTGCGCATGGCCGGACGCTGGGGCCGTTGTTCGATGCCATGGAGAAGTGGGGCGCCAAGTACGGCGCGCCCCGCTAGAGCGTGATGATTCTAGTTTGAACTAACCGGCTATTCCCCTTCTCCCCTCGCGGGAGAAGGTGGCGCGGTACGCGCCGGATGAGGGGGTGCTTGCACCTCTCCGGTGCGTGACGAGACTCGCTGGCCCGGCCCCCTCTTCCGGCTCGCGCCAAGAGGCGCGATCCACCTTCCCCCGCGAGGGGGGAAGGGAGAAAGCTCATGAAGACTCATCCTGCGCTAAACCTCCGAAACCGGAGTGGCGCAAGCGCATGCTTGACGGCGTGCCGGTCTAGGCGGCGCCGATCCGCAGGAGATCGTGGATGTGGATGAGGCCGATGGGCTCGCCTTCCGCGTTGACCACGAAGAGACTGGTGATCTTTGCCGAATTCAGCATCTCAAGCGCTTCCGATGTCAGCGCATCGGGATCGATGGTCTTGGGCGCGGCGGTCATGACTTCGCCCACGGTTCTATCCAGAAGATTACGGTGCATGTTACGGCGAAGATCGCCATCGGTGACAATGCCGGCGAGACGGCCGGCATCGTCGAGCACGCCCACGCATCCATAACTCATGGATGTCATCACGATCAGGGCCTCCGACATGGGCAGGCTCTTGCGTGCTAGCGGAAGTTCCGGCGGCTTGTGCATGGCGTCGCGCACATGGGTGAGCTGGGCGCCGAGCTTGCCGCCAGGATGGAAGTTTCCGAAATCCCTGGCGGTGAAGCCTTTGTCCTCCAGAAGCGCGATAGCGATGGCATCGCCGAGGGCTAACTGCAGCAGAGTCGAGGTGGTGGGCGCCAAGCCGTTGGGGCAGGCTTCCTTCGCGTTTGGTATCGGCAGGACGATGTCGGCTTCTTGAGCCAAGGTACTGCCGGGCTGCGTGGTGATGGCAATGAGCGGCACAACAAAGCGCCGCGAATAACCAAGAATGCCGCGCAGTTCCGGCGATTCACCGGAATTGGAAATCATGATGATGACGTCGTCGGGGGTGATCATGCCGAGATCGCCATGGCTTGCGTCGGCTGGATGAACGAACATCGCAGGGGTTCCGGTCGAGGCCAGGGTGGCTGCGATCTTGCGGCAAATGTGGCCGCTCTTTCCCATTCCCGTGAGAATGACGCGGCCGCGCGCCTTGCGAATGGTGTCGACGGCAAGCGACAGGGCCTCGCCAAGCGGGCCATCGAGGGCTTTCACAAGTTGTTCCATGCCCTGGGCTTCGATGACCAATGCCCGGCGGGCGGAGGCGCGCCACTGGGCGCCCAGTTGAACTGGATTGTGCAGTGTTGTTGCCGGCATGGCAGCTATCTAAGTGGTTTCCCGCTCAAATGGAAGCGAGGCCCCGGTTCCCGCGTCAACTCCCCATTAACCATGTTTTCGTTAGGGTCGAGCCACTCAGGAGTTTTTGGCCATGCGTTGGCGGCCCGTAGCAGTCTCATTCGCGGCCGCCCTGTGGCTGGCCGGTGGGACCGCCCATGGCCAGCAGGTGGCGGACCTTCGCCCCGCCATCGAGGAGCCGGAACAAGTCCCGGCCGCGCCGGTTGAACGCAAACCCACGGTCGATCCCTATGCGCCGGCGGGAGTCCCTGCGGGCGGCATGATCGTTTATCCGTCAATTACCGTTGGGACCGTTGCCACATCGAATGTCCGGCAAGCCTCTTCCCAGGCGCAATCGGCGATCGGGCTGCGGCTTAAGCCCGCACTGCACGTCGAGAGCGACTGGGTGCGCCATTCATTTGTGGGCGAGGCGGTTTACGACCGGATTGATTATTTCGATCAGGCGAATCTTACGCAAGAGCGCGCCGACATCTTCAGTAAGCTCCGGCTCGACATCAGGCGAGCCACCCGCGCTGAATTCGAAGCCGCCTACAATCTCGATCAGTCGGGGCTTGCCGACAGTGAAGTTCCCGCGACCGCAGTGGGTTTTCGCACCGAACACAGGATCAACACGGCGGCTTCACTCATTCATGAATTTGGTTCGCTGGAGGCCCGCGCCAAGGCCGCGATTGGCTGGAGAATCTATGACGACGTTAAACTGTCGGACGGTGGAACGGAGGACAACGCCGATCGCGGCTATGCAACACCGTCGCTGTCGCTGCGTGCCACCTACACGGACCCGCCCGTGTTCAAACCCTATCTGCAGTCGGCCTATGAACCGCGTTATTATCTGCGCAAGCGCGACCGCGATGGCCTTGAACGGTCATCGCAGGGAATGGCGTTGAGTGCCGGTGTTGTAATCGACAGGGGCCCCCTGTGGAGCGGCGATCTTGCCGCAACATATCTTTGGCGCGATTATGACGACGCGGCGCTCAGGAGCAACAGCGCCTTCGGCCTCGACGGCAGCCTGATCTGGAGTCCCGGCGATCTCACGAAAATTATACTGGCGTTCGGGACGTCGCTGGAGGATTCGGTTTCTACCGCGTCGTCAAGTAACCGGAACTGGACGGGAGGGATCGATTTCATCCATGGACTGCGGGACAATATCGATGTGCTGGCGGGTGCGGGCATTGAAATCGAGGAAACCGAAACGGGAGCCGATATCACCTACGATGCCAACTTGGGGCTGGCGTGGAAGCTTGGACCGTCGCTCGCCTGGACCGCGGGTTACGATGTGACCTGGCTGGACGCCGCGGCATCGCCACGCAGCTACACCGAACACCGGATATCGGCGGGGATTACGCTCAGCCGGTGACGCGGAATGCTTTATCCTCGTTTGTCATTCCCGCGCTTGTCGCGGGAACCCATTGTGCAACAAGTCCGGTATGGGGAGTGGCTGAGAAATGGGTCGCCGGAATAAATCCGGCGATGACACTATTGAAGGGATGCCCGTACCTCTCTAAAGCCCGCCGGCTTCGTCCAGAATCTTCTTGAGCGCGGCCTTGAAGCCGGAGCTGAGATCGGGGCGCTCGAGAGCGAAGGCGACGTTGGCTGAAAGGAAGCCGATCTTGTCGCCGCAGTCGTAGGTTGTGCCCTGGTATTTGACGCCCCAGAAAGCCTGCCGTGCCATAAGCCGAATCATGGCGTCGGTGAGTTGGATTTCGCCGCCCGCCCCCGGTTTTTGTTTTTCGATCTCGGCGAAGACTTCGGGCTGGAGGATGTAGCGCCCGGAAATGATAAGATTTGAGGGTGCCTTGTCGCGCGGGGGTTTTTCCACCATGGCATCGATGGCGAAGGAATTGCCCTGCCAGCCATTGGCGCCCACCACACCGTAACGGCTGACGTGCTCGCGCGGGACCTCCTCCACGGCGACGACATTGCCGCCGCCGCGGGCGTTATAAACGTCGATCATCTGTTTCAAGCAGCCGGGTTTGGCATGCATGACCATGTCGGGCAGCAATAATGCGAAAGGCTCATCACCGACGATGCCGCGGGCGCACCACACCGCGTGGCCCAAGCCCAAAGGTTCCTGCTGGCGGGTAAAGCTGGTTTGTCCCGCCCCCGGCAAATCCTGTTCAAGAAGATCAAGCTCGGCGGATTTGCCGCGCTTGCGGAGCACGGCTTCAAGTTCGAACTGCTTGTCGAAATGGTCCTCGATCACGCTCTTGTTGCGGCCGGTGACGAAAACAAAATGTTCAATGCCGGCCTCACGCGCTTCATCAACGGCGAGCTGGATCACGGGCCGGTCGACCACCGTCAGCATTTCCTTCGGCATGGCCTTGGTCGCCGGCAGGAAACGCGTGCCCAGGCCCGCCACGGGAAAGACGGCTTTCTTGATGGGTCGCGGCATCGTTTAACCTCGTGTTAAGCACATTGATCTGCGGCGGCGCAACGTTAAGCGGCCCTTTGTACAGGTCAACAACAATTGGCGGACGATTCCAGGGAGGCGAAATTACCAATGAGCGTTCTGGTCACAGGCGGAGCTGGCTATATCGGCAGCCATATGGTGCTGGCGCTCGTGGATGCGGGCGAGGACGTGGTGGTTCTCGACAATTTGTCGACGGGCTTCTGGTGGGCCGTGGCGCCTCAGGCGAAACTCATCGAGGGCGATGTTGGCGACGAAATATTGCTCAACCGCATCATGTCGGACCGGAGCTTCGAGGCGGTGGTGCATTTCGCCGGTTCCATTGTCGTTCCGGATTCCATCAGCGATCCGCTCGGCTACTATCTCAACAACACGGTAAAATCGCGTACCCTCATGGCGGCAGCGGTGAGGGCGGGGATTCCACGCTTTATCTTCTCCTCGACGGCGGCGGTTTATGGCAATCCGGCCGCTCTGCCGGTCTATGAGACAGCAGCGCCCCAACCCATTTCGCCCTATGGCACATCGAAGCTGATGACTGAATGGATGCTGCGCGATGCCCACATCGCCCATGGCCTGCAATATGTGGCGCTGCGCTATTTCAATGTGGCGGGGGCCGATCCGAAGGGCCGGTCCGGCCAGTCGACGCCGCGCGCCACCCACCTCATCAAGCTCGCCTGCCAGACGGCGCTGGGCCAGCGCGATCGCCTGGATGTCTTCGGCGGCGATTATGCCACGCCGGACGGCACCTGCCTGCGCGATTATATCCATGTCAGCGACCTGATTTCCGCCCACATGGATGCGCTCACCCATCTGCGCAAGGGGGGCGAAAGCGGGGTTTTTAATTGCGGCTATGGCAGGGGTTTTTCGGTGCTCGAGGTGATCAAGGCGGTCGAGCGGGGCACTGGCGGCAAGCTCAAGGTCAACATGGCGCCGCGCCGGGCGGGCGATCCCGCGGCGCTGGGGGCCGGGGC
>JBKKDI010000059.1:0-11223 GCA_046708645.1 Aestuariivirga sp. | reverse complement strand
GCGGCGGCGCGCACTTCGGATTCGGAACCCGAGAGATAAAGCCTGCCGGTGGCGCCGATCATGCGGTAGTCGACGATCTTGATGGTGGCCGCCTTTTCCGCCGCATTGGCCGCGAGAATGGCATAGGCGGCAGGCTCGGTTTCCAGCACGAAAAGCGTTTCACCCGCCAGGATCATGGAGCCCAATTTGTTGCGGTTAATCAGGAAGGCATGGCCGGGATCGATGCGGGTCACGATCTTCGAGGCCAGTATCTTCGGCCCCATGGCCTTGTCCGGCGTCATGCCCATGGCATCGAGGACGGCTTCGGCGGCAGCCTTGACCGCCGCCACATCGCGCGAATGGATTTCGAGATAGCCGAACTGCCGCTCGACCGCGAGAATGCCGCCCTGCACCTCCGCGGCCTTCAGCGCCACATCGGTCAAAGCCTCGACATCGAGGCCTGGAGCCACCTCGATAATCTGTGCCGCCATATTGGTACGGGGCAGCGAACCCCTAATCCAGGTGCCGAGATAGCACATGGTCTGCGGCTGCAGCTGGTCGATGAAGATGAAGGAGCGCAATGTTGACATGGAATCAGGCGGCCAGCACCGCGTTCAGTTCCTCGAGGATGATGCGGCGGAGTTCACGGCGGAGTTCGCTGTCGCCCGAGTTGTCGACGGCCAGCGAAACGGCGGCGGACTCGCGCTTCGGCAGATTGAGCGGGTCCAGTCCCTCGAAGCTGCCAAAACTTTCCGAGGCCTCCTTGTTGTAGGCGATACGCGCGAACTGCAGGAGATGCTGCGGAGTGAGATTGTCGCCGATAGACGAGCCGCCGGCAAAGCCCGTGCCGATGGTCATGGAAGGGCCGAGATTGGTTTCGAATCCGGCGGCCCCCAGCGAGCATCCGGCGTTCACCGCCATGCGCAAGGCCGGAACGGCGGCGGTGAAAGCCATGATGTTGGTTTCATTTTTCGAATGAATGGCAGCGGAGTGACCCGTGCCGGAGTGGCGCATCATCGAGCGCGCGGCGGCAATCGCCTGGTCGATGTTCTGCACCCGGGCGAAGGCCAGCACGGGGGCGAGTTTTTCGCGCACCAGCTTTTCTTCCGGCTGAACGAGATCGACCGGCGTCACCAGTATCCGCGCATTGCGTGCGTCGAAACCGGCTTCACGCGCGATAATGCTCGCGTCCTTGCCGATCATCGGGACATTGAAACCCTTTTCCGTGAACAAAAGCGCCCGGAGCTTGTCGGTCTCCTCCCGCGTGCAGATGTGGGCCCGCTCAGCCTTCAAATTTTCGAGCAGCCGGTCGGCAACCGTGGAAAAGGCCAGCAGAACGGATTCATTGGTGCAGAGAATGGAGTTATCGAAAGCCTTCGAGTCCACGATGCGTTTTGCCGCGAGCTTCAGATCGGCCGTGTCATCGACCAGCACCGGCGCGTTGCCGGGGCCGACGCCGAAAGCTGGATTGCCGGAGCGATAGGCGGCCTTCACCACCGAAGGCCCGCCCGTCGCCACAATCAAATTGATGCGGTCGTCGGACATGAGCTTTTCAATAAGCGGAATGTTCGGTTCGGCGATCACCTGAATGCAGCCGTCGGGCGCGCCCGCTGCCGTGGCGGCTTCGGCAAGCACGCGCGCCGCATCGGCACAGCAAGCCTTGGCGCCGGGGTGCGGGCTGAGGATGATGGCGTTCCGTGTCATCAGGGCCAGCAGCGTCTTGAAATAGACGGTAGCGATTGGATTGGTCACGGGGATCAGCGCGAAAATCACGCCGGCAGGGCGCGGCAACTCAACAATCTTCTTCGCCGCGTCGATGCGTGGGCCCACGAAATCCTGATTGCGGTAGAGCTCGACGATGCCCTTGGAGCAAGCTTCGTTTTTGATGCGTTTGTGTTCGACAACCCCCATGCCGGTTTCGCGCACCGCCCATTCGGCAAAATGCTGCGCCTTGGCGTGGCCTGCATTGGCGACAGCGTCTGCGACGCGGAGGATCGACGCGCGGTCTATCTTTACAAGCTTGGAAGCAGCCCAGCGGGCCCGGTCGAGCATCATCTTCGCCTGCTCGAACTGGGCGTCGGGAACTTTCATGAGAGCTTCGGTCATGTCGCAGCCTTATCTCCCTCCCCGCAAGGGGGAGGGAGAAATGAGGAAAAGCATTGCGAACACCATTGTCATTCAATTTACTTTTGCCGCATTGCGCAGAAGCTCGCGCGCGCGCGGCATGGCGGCATCGAAGCGGTCAAGAATCTCCTGACACAAGTCAGACGTGAGCAACACGCCGGGCTTCCATTGCAGCACGCGCTTGTCGAGGGAGGAGAAGATCGCCCACACGCCGTGCTCATAAAGCGCGCGTGAAACGAACACCGCCCCTTCCGGATGATTGAATTCCAGCCCCAGGATCACGCCCTTCTGGCGCACGCCGGTGAAAATATTGCCATGGCGCGCCATCATTTCGCGCATGCCCTCGGCCATGAATTCAGCGACTGACTCCACATTGGCCACAAGCTCCGGCCGCTGCAGCATCTCGATCACCTTGTGGGCAACGATGCAGCCCAGTTCCGCTCCGCCCGATGTCGAGATATGGGCCGCCCCATCCTCATTAAGCCAATTGCCGGCCTTGGCGTTCACCAGGCAGGCGCTGATAGGATAGAGGCCGCCCGAGAGGCCCTTGGCCGTCACCATGATATCGGGTTGGATGCCAAAGGCCTGCCAGCCCCACATTTTTCCGGTGCGCATCAGGCCGGTTTGCACTTCGTCGGCTATATAGAGCGCTCCATATTTTTCGCATAGCGCCTTGCAGGCGTTAAGATAGCCTTCGCGCGGCATCGGAAACCCATAGGTCGCGGGGATCGTCTCCATGATAAGCGCCGCGCAGTCATTGCCCTTGAGCGCCTGCTCCATCGCATCGATGTCATTGAAGGGAACCTGGATGAAAACGTCCGGCTGATCGGCGAGGAAGATTTTGGTGAAGCGCTCGTCGCCCGTTGCAACCGAGAGGCCGGAATGGCCGTGGTAGCCCTTGAGGATCGAAACGATCTTGCGCCGCTTGGTGGCATAGCGCGCACTCTTGATGGCGATGTCGACGGCCTCGGCACCTCCGGGTGCGAACACCGCATAGGTCATGCCCGGCGAGACCTTGATCAGTTCCTCGGCGAGTGCGGCGCGGGCGACCGAGGGAAACCAGTGATTGCCGATATCGAAATAATCGAGCGCGCCCTTTAGCGTTTCAACCAATTCGGGATGGCGATGACCGAAATTGTAAGTGCCCCCGTTGAGATGGAGGTCAATGAGCCTGCGGCCCGACATGTCATAGAGGAGGTAACCTTCGCGCCGGTCAATCACCAGATCGATGCCGGCCTTTTGCCAGAACTTCGTCTTGTCGGGATTCCAGTAGCGGATGGCCGTGTCGAAGAGATCCTGCTTCGATTCAAACCGGAAGAGGCCATAATCGTGCATCGTTGCTCCCTCAGTCACAAATAGACCGACTTGCAATGTTTGCATATGCAATCACAACACAATTATGTTGTCAAGCGGTCATTTTATGACCGATAAACAGATTTGCAGTTGGAAGCCTGTCAAAGCTGTCGCATGAGTGAGCCCATGGTCATCTCGAAGTCCCGTCTCAACAAATCGGATCGCCAAGCCCGCATCGTCGCGGAACTACGGGCCTCTCCTGCGCTTCGGGTCAATGAGCTTGCGATTCTCCTCCATGTCTCCACCGAAACCGTGCGCCGCGATTTGGCGGAATTGGACGAGCGCGGGCTCATCAATCGCACCTATGGCGGCGCCATGCGGCCCGTAGCCTTCGAGCCCGCACTCGCCGAGCGTGAAGCATTGATGGTTGCCGAGCGCGAGGCCATTGCCACGGCGGCGGTGAAGCTGGTGGAGTCCAACGACATCCTGATGATCGGCGGCGGCGCCACGACGCTGCACTTCGCGCGTAGGCTGGCGGCGGAACGCAATCACGTGACGGTGATTACCCACGCCATTTCAATCGCCATGGTGCTGGCCACCAATCCGCTGCACAAAGTGCTGATGCTGCCTGGCCAGTACGATGGCAGGGAAGGCTTGATCCATGGGCCCGACACCATCGAAGCACTGCAACGCTTTCGCGCTAACACTGCTTTCCTAGGTGCCAGCGGCCTCACGGCGGAAGGGCCGAGCGATGCGGGTGTCGGCCCCGGCCTTATCTATGGCGCCATGATGCGCCGCGCCGCCCACACCGTGGTTTTGGCGGACCGGACGAAATTCAATCGCCCCTCGCTCGCCGTCTATGGTGCCTGGTCATCGGCAACGACGTTGGTTTCAGACGCAGCGCCTGACGGTGAGCTTGCATCGGCTCTGGCCTTGGGCCATGCAAAATTCCTGCTGGCCTGAACACGATTCGAAAAGGTGACAATGCGAATTTTTCCCGAGCCTGAACTCCGTCCTCCAGCTGAGAATGCCAATTTAGGAACCATGCCGCGCCCGTCCTCCCGCGCTACCGATGCTGAAAGTATTCGGGTTGAGATTCTTGAAAAACTCACCTACGCCCTCGGCAAGGATCCAATTGTCGCCAAGACTCACGATTGGCTTGCCGCCACGATTCTGGCACTCCGCGATCGCATCATCGACCGCTGGATGGAATCGACCCGCGCCGCCTATAAGGCGGAAGCCAAGCGCGTCTATTATCTCTCGCTGGAATTCCTCATCGGCCGGCTCCTCCGCGATGCCCTCGGCAACCTGGAACTGACCGCGCCCTTCCAGTCAGCCCTCGACAAGCTCGGCGTCGATCTCAATCTCATTGAAGCGCTCGAACCCGATGCGGCGCTGGGCAATGGCGGCCTGGGCCGCCTCGCCGCCTGTTTCATGGAGAGCATGGCGAGCCTCGGTATTCCGGCTTACGGCTACGGCATCCGCTACAATCACGGCCTGTTCCGCCAGGAAATCGTCGAGGGCTGGCAAAGGGAATTCCCGGAGAATTGGCTGGAAAACGGCAATCCCTGGGAATTTCCGCGCCGTGAGGCGGCCTATGAGGTGGGTTTCGGCGGCACCGTCACGCTCGAAGCTACAGCTTACGGCACGCCACACAATCATTGGCGGCCCGCGGAAAAGATTCTCGCCATCGCCTACGATACGCCGATGGTGGGTTGGCGCGGCACCCGCGTTAACACGCTCCGCCTATGGACGGCGCGCGCCGTCGATCCCCTGCGCCTCGAGGCCATCAACAGCGGCGACTTTGCCGGCGCGTTTGGCGACAGCAACAGGGCCGAGATCATCACCCGCGTTCTCTACCCTTCCGATGCAACCCCCGCTGGACAGGAGCTGCGGCTTCGCCAGGAATATTTCTTCACCTCGGCTTCCCTGCAAGACATTCTCCGCCGCCACATGCAGCAGTACGGCGATGTCCGCTCGCTTGCCGATAAGGCCGCCGTACAGTTGAACGACACCCATCCCGCGATTGCCGTGGCTGAATTGATGCGGCTCCTCATCGACGTCCATAGTGTCACATGGATGGACGCCTGGGACATTACCCGCGCGGTCACGTCCTATACCAACCACACGCTCCTGCCTGAGGCGCTGGAGAGCTGGCCCGTGCAGCTGTTCGAGCGCTTGCTGCCGCGCCACATGCAGATCGTATTTGCCATCAATGGCAAGGTCCTCGCCGATGCCAAGCAATCGCCGGCCGCCAGCTCCGAACTTATGGCGTCGGTGTCGCTCATCGACGAGCATAATGGCCGCCGCGTGCGCATGGGGCAACTGGCCTTCGCTGGCTCCCACAGCATCAACGGCGTCTCGGCGCTGCACACCTCGCTCATGAAGGAAAGCGTATTCAAGGATCTGGACACGCTCTATCCCGGCCGCATCAATAACAAGACCAACGGCATCACACCGCGGCGCTGGCTGCTCGGCGTAAATCCCGGCCTCATGGGCCTGTTGCGCGAGGCGATTGGCGAGAAGGTACTCGACGATGCTGAAACGCTGCGCGAGGCGTTGCCCTTCGCCGCGGATGCGACCTTTGGCGAGCGCTTTGCCGCGATCAAGCGGCAGAACAAGGTGCGGCTCGCCAACCTCATAACCGGGCGCATGGGACTTCTGGTCGATCCTGATGCCATGTTCGACGTCCATGTGAAACGCATTCACGAATACAAGCGCCAACTCCTCAACATTCTCGAAACGATGGCCCTCTACACCGCCATGCGCGCCGAACCCGAACGTGCATGGGTGCCGCGCGTTAAAATTTTCGCGGGCAAGGCGGCCGCGAGCTATGCTCAGGCCAAGCTCATCATCAAGCTCATCAATGACGTGGCCGCCGCCGTCAACAACGACACTACCATCCGCGGCCTGCTCAAGGTCGTATTCATTCCGAACTACAATGTGAGCCTGGCGGAAACCATCGTCCCCGCCGCCGATCTGTCGGAACAGATTTCAACCGCCGGCATGGAGGCATCGGGCACCGGCAACATGAAATTGGCGCTCAACGGCGCGTTCACGATAGGCACGCTCGACGGCGCCAATGTAGAAATTCTCGAGCGGGTGGGCGCGGACAATATGATGATTTTCGGCCTCAATGCCGATGAGGTTGAGCAACGCCGGCGCGATGGCCACGACCCGCGCGTCGTCATCGAAGCCTCTCCTCTTCTGAAAGGCGCGATTGATACGCTTCCGTCCTATTCACCGGACGATCATGACCGCTACCGGCCAATCGCCGAGTCCCTGTTCCACCATGACTGGTTCATGGTGGCGGCCGATTTCGATGCCTATGCAGAGGCCCAGCGCAATCTCGACGCCATCTGGCGTAACCCCCGGGACTGGACGGTGAAGACAATCCTCAATACGGTAAACATGGGCTGGTTCTCGTCTGACCGCACGATCAAGGAATACGCCCGCGACATCTGGAAGGTGCCTTTTGCCTAAACCACAACTGCTCTTAACCGAAGAGGCCCTCATCCGCCCTATCGGGCACCTTCTCCCACGCGTTCCGCGCGGGCGAAGGCATAACATTGATGTGCCTTCTCCCGTGCCGCAAGGTATGGGAGAAGGTGGCCGAAGGCCGGATGAGGGGCTCTTTGCGAAAAGAAGCTCGGCGCGGATCATCTGCTTCGGGAGTTGACCACCGATGGCCGAGCCCCTGTGGAAAACGGACGCGGCTGAAATTGAAAGTGTGGTTTCCGGGCGGCACGGCGATCCCTTCAAATTATTGGGCATCCATAAGATCGGACGAAGCTGGATAGCCCGCGCCTTCGTTCCCGGTGCTGAAACGCTGAGCGCGCTGAGCCTTGATGGCAAGCCGCTAGGTAAACTCGAAAGACGTCACGAAGCCGGCTTCTTCGAAGGCAAGATCAAGCTCAAGCAGCGCCAGACGATCCGCTACGAGGCGACGCGCGGCGGCGATTCCTGGTCTTTCATCGATGCCTATGTCCTGGGGCCTGTGCTCGGCCCCCTTGACGACTATTTCTTCGCCGAAGGCACGCATCTTCGCCTCTATGACAGGCTTGGCGCCCATCCCATGCACCACGAGGGAGCAGACGGCGTTCATTTCGCCGTCTGGACCCCCAATGCCCAAAGGGTCTCGGTCGCCGGTGATTTCAATGGTTGGGACGGCCGCCGCCATGTCATGCGGAAGCGCCTTGGTTCCGGCGTTTGGGAGATTTTCGTGCCCGGCGCCAGCGAAGGGCAGAGCTACAAGTTCGAACTTCTGGATCCAAACGGAAAACTTCTGCCGCTTAAATCGGACCCCTATGGCTTTGCCGCGGAGCTTCGGCCAAAGAACGCATCCCGCGTGGCGGTTACCAATAACTTCACCTGGACCGACCAGGATTATCTGGCGGAACGCGCCACCCGCGATCACCGCCGTGCTCCCATGTCGATTTATGAAGTTCATTTGGGGTCTTGGAAGCGCAAGGATGACAATGGGTTTCTCACCTATTCCGAGCTGGCGCAAAAATTGATCCCGTATGTTAGCGAGTTGGGCTTCACCCATATGGAACTTCTGCCCATCACCGAGCATCCCTTCGATCTTTCATGGGGCTATCAGCCGACCGGACTCTATGCGCCCACCTCCCGCTTTGGCGAGCCGGCGGGCTTCGCCCATTTTGTCGACCAGGCCCACCTCGCAGGAATAGGCGTCATTCTTGACTGGGTGCCCGCCCATTTCCCCACCGACGAACACGGCCTCGCCCGCTTCGACGGCACCGCACTTTACGAGCATGAAGATCCGCGCCGTGGCTTCCATCCGGACTGGAACACCGCGATCTATAATTTCGGCCGTAGCGAAGTCGAAAGCTATCTCATCAACAATGCGCTGTTCTGGCTCGAGCGCTATCACCTCGATGGCTTGCGCGTCGATGCGGTCGCCTCCATGCTCTATCTCGATTATTCGCGCAAGGAAGGCGAGTGGCTCCCCAACAAGCACGGCGGCCGCGAAAACCTCGAAGCGATCGCGTTCCTGCAGCGCATGAACCGCGAAGCCTATGGCAACACGCCGGGGGCTGTCACCATTGCCGAAGAATCGACCGCCTTCCCCGGCGTATCACAACCCACCCATGCGGGGGGCCTTGGTTTCGGCTTCAAATGGAACATGGGTTTCATGCATGACACGCTGGAGTATCTGAAGCGCGATACCGTCCACCGCAAGCACCATCACCACGAGCTGACCTTCGGCCTGCTCTATGCCTTTTCGGAAAATTTCGTGCTGCCGCTCTCCCATGACGAAGTGGTGCACGGCAAAGGCTCGCTGCTCGCCAAAATGGCGGGAGACGATTGGCAGAAGTTCGCCAATCTCCGGGCCTACTACGGTTTCATGTGGGGTTATCCCGGCAAGAAACTCCTGTTCATGGGCCAGGAAATGGCGCCATGGACGGAATGGAGCGAAGCCCGGAGCCTCGATTGGCAATTGCTCGATCATGCGCCCCACCGGGGCATGCAGTCGCTGGTCCGCGATCTCAATCGGCTTCACTGCGAATACCCAGCCCTCCATGCCCGGGATTGCGAGGCGGAAGGTTTCGAATGGCTGGTGGCCGACGACCACGCGAATTCCGTCTACGCCTGGGCCCGCCACTCCGGAGACGGCAAGAACCCGGTGGCGGTCATAAGCAACTTCACGCCCGTGCCGCGCGATAACTATATTCTTCCCTTGCCAGCCGCCGGGCAATGGCGTGAAATTCTCAATACCGACGCCGAAACCTACGGCGGCAGCGGTAGGGGCAACATGGGAAGCGTTATGGCAAGGCCTGAAAATTCACACGGCAAACCCGCCAGCGCCCGCGTCTCGCTGTCGCCGCTAGCCACGCTTTTTCTGGTTTTTGACCGGTGAACGGCTCCCGCAGCCATGCACCACTCGCGCGCGATGCCATGGCCTATGTGCTGGCGGGCGGGCGCGGCAGCCGGCTGATGGAATTGACCGACAAGCGCGCCAAGCCCGCGGTGCCCTTCGGCGGCAAATCGCGCATCGTCGATTTTGCGCTCTCGAACGCGCTCAACTCCGGCATTCGCCGCATGGGTGTGGCGACTCAATACAAGGCCCACAGCCTGATCCGCCACATGCAGCGCGGCTGGAACTTCCTCAGGCCAGAGCGCAATGAAAGTTTCGATATCCTTCCCGCCAGCCAGCGCGTTTCGGAGGACCAGTGGTATGCCGGCACCGCCGATGCTGTGTACCAGAACCTCGATATCGTCGAGAGCTACGGCGTCAAATACATGGTCGTCCTCGCTGGCGACCATGTCTACAAGATGGATTACGAGGTGATGCTGCAGCAGCACGCCGACAGCGGCGCTGACGTGACCGTCGGCTGTCTCGAGGTACCGCGTGTGGACGCCAGCGGTTTTGGCGTCATGGCGGTGGATGACACGGACCGCATCGTCAGCTTCCTGGAAAAACCCGGCAACCCGCCGGGCATGCCCGATAAACCGGATACGGCGCTGGCCTCCATGGGCATCTATGTCTTCGAGATGAATTTCCTCGCCGATCAGTTGCGCCGCGATGTCGCCGACACCTCGTCAAGCCGCGATTTCGGCAAGGACATCATTCCCCACATCGTCAAGAACGGCAAGGCGGTGGCCCACCGCTTCACCCGCTCCTGCGTGCGCTCCAATCAGGAATCGGAAGCCTATTGGCGCGACGTCGGAACCATCGATGCCTATTGGGAAGCCAACATCGATTTGACCGACGTCATTCCAGCACTCGATCTCTACGATCACAACTGGCCGGTGTGGACCTATGGCGAGGTGACGCCGCCGGCTAAATTCGTCCATGACGAAGAGGGCCGCCGTGGCCAGGCCGCGGCCTCGCTAGTTTCCGGCGGCTGCATCGTCTCGGGTGCTTCGCTGCGCCGGTCGCTGCTGTTCACCGGCGTCAGGGTCAACTCCTACAGCACGGTCGAAGACGCAGTTGTGTTGCCTTACGTTGAGATCGGCCGCAACGCCCATCTCAAGAAGGTGGTGATCGATCGCGGCGTCACCATTCCAGAAGGACTTGTCGTGGGCGAGGATGCCAAACTCGATGGCAACCGCTTCCGCCGCACGGCCAACGGTATCTGCCTCCTCACCCAGCCGATGATCGACAAGCTTGACGCATGAAGGTTTTGGCCGTCGCTTCGGAGATCTATCCGCTGGTCAAGACCGGGGGCTTGGGCGATGTCGCTGGCGCGCTGCCTGCCGCCTTGTTGGGGCAGGGTATCACCGTTCGCACCCTGATCCCCGCTTACCCCGCCGTGAAGGCGGCTGTCAAAAATGGCAAGGCCGTACATCGCTATGCCGATCTGTTCGGCGGCAAGGCGACACTGGTCGCGGCAAAGGCGAAGGGCCTCGACATTATCGCCGTCGATGCGCCGCATCTGTTCAAGCGAGATGGCAATCCTTACCTCGGCGCCGACGGCAAGGATTGGCCCGACAATGGCCAGCGCTTCGCCGCCCTGGCGCGTGCCGCCGCCGATGTGGGCCGGGGCGTCATCAAGGGATACACGCCCGATATCCTGCATCTTCACGATTGGCAGGCGGCACTGGCCGCGGTCTATATGAAATTCGAAGGCGGCCCGAAGACGGTGATGACCGTTCACAACATCGCTTTCCAGGGCCAGTTCCCGGCCTCGCTTTTCGCCACGCTTGGCCTGCCGGCGGCGGCCTTCGCCATCGATGGCGTCGAATATTACGGCAAGGTGGGTTTTCTCAAGGGCGGATTGCAATGTGCCGATGCCATCACCGCGGTGAGCCCCACCTACGCCAATGAAATACAAACATCAGATTTCGGCATGGGCCTCGACG